>DATBPY010000030.1:0-2396 GCA_036561085.1 Methylophilaceae bacterium
GCATTTGCAGAATACGACCCAGGCGCTCTTTCTTGCCTTTGATCGGATTGTAAATGGTGTCACCAGACTTCACGATACCGGAGTAAACGCGGAAGAAAATCAGTTGACCCACGAACGGGTCGGTCATGATCTTGAATGCCAAAGCAGAGAACGGCTCTTTATCATCCGCTTTGCGCATGACTTCCTGACCTTTGTCACCTTCGCCTTTGACTGGAGGCACGTCGGTAGGAGCAGGCATCAACTCGACCACTTTGTCCAACATGGCTTGCACGCCCTTGTTCTTGAACGCGGAACCGCACAGCATAGGCACGATCTCGAACGCAATAGTACGCATACGCAGACCAGCAAGAATGTCGGCTTCACTCAAATCACCTTCTTCAAGGTATTTGTTCATCAGCTCTTCATTGGCTTCGGCTGCAGACTCCACCATATTCTCGCGCCACTTGTCGCACTCTGCTTTCAAATCGGCAGGAATATCACGATAGTCGAACTTCATACCTTGTGAAGCATCATCCCAATAGATAGCCTTCATCTTGATCAGGTCGACTACGCCTTCGAATTTTTCTTCAGCGCCGATCGGCACTTGCAATGGCACCGGATTCGCTTTCAGGCGGGCACGCATTTGGTCGTACACTTTGAAGAAGTTGGCACCGGCACGGTCCATCTTGTTCACAAAGGCCAGACGCGGCACTTTGTATTTGTTGGCTTGACGCCATACGGTTTCAGACTGAGGCTGTACGCCGCCCACTGCACAGTACACCATGCAGGCACCATCCAGCACGCGCATGGAACGCTCAACTTCAATAGTGAAGTCTACGTGACCAGGGGTATCGATGATGTTGATACGATGTTGATCGAACTGACCGGCCATACCTTTCCAGAAGCAGGTGGTTGCAGCCGAGGTAATGGTAATACCGCGCTCTTGCTCTTGCTCCATCCAGTCCATGGTGGCAGCGCCGTCATGCACTTCACCGATTTTATGGTTAACGCCTGTGTAAAACAGGATGCGCTCAGTAGTCGTGGTTTTACCCGCGTCAATGTGTGCACTAATACCAATGTTACGGTAGCGTTCAATAGGAGTTATACGAGCCACAGCAATTACCTTTTAAAGTGTTCTTCAGTTGGACTGAGATTTAAGAGCTAAAAATTACTTAGAACCGGAAATGCGAGAATGCTTTGTTGGCCTCTGCCATACGGTGCACTTCTTCACGTTTCTTCATAGCCGAACCACGGCCTTCGGAAGCTTCAACCAGCTCAGCAGCCAGGCGCAAGCCCATGGACTTTTCACCGCGTTTGCGTGCCGCATCGCGCAACCAGCGCATTGCCAAAGCGGTACGACGCGAAGGACGCACTTCAACCGGCACTTGATAGTTGGCACCGCCGACACGACGGCTCTTCACTTCTACCAAAGGACGCAGGTTGCTGATCGCCAGATTGAACACTTCCAGCGGATCTTTGCTGGCTTTTTGTGTGACCTGGTCGAAAGCACCGTACAGAATGCGTTCAGCGACAGACTTCTTGCCGCCGGTCATCAGCACGTTAACGAACTTGGAGACTTCTTGGCTACCGAATTTAGGATCGGGAAGAATGTCGCGTTTGGGGACTTCTCTGCGTCTTGGCATGGGAATATAACCTCAGATTGAAACAGCTATTAAGCTGCTTTAGGGCGCTTGGCGCCGTATTTGGAACGGGATTGCTTACGATCCTTAACACCCGCAGTATCCAGACTACCGCGAACCATGTGGTAACGCACGCCCGGCAAGTCCTTTACACGACCGCCGCGCAGCAGCACTACCGAGTGCTCTTGCAGGTTGTGGCCTTCACCGCCGATGTAGCTGATGACTTCGAAACCATTGGTCAGGCGCACCTTGGCGACCTTACGCAATGCGGAGTTCGGCTTTTTCGGAGTAGTGGTGTAAACGCGCGTGCACACGCCTCGTTTTTGAGGACATGCTTCCAGCGCAGGCACCTTGCTCTTGCTGATGATTTGCTGGCGGCCTTTGCGCACCAACTGGTTGATCGTAGGCATTGCTTAACCCTTAAAAAAGACACTTCTATAAAAATTACGGGATGGCGCTCGTCTTATTCAGACTAATCGGCCACCCCGGAAAAGGCAGGCATTTTATTGACCTACCACGTTAATGTCAAGCCGTTTCGGTATCTCCAGCAACCGCCTCGACCGGGACTTCACTTTGGACGACTTCATCCGTTTTTGTGACTTCTGCAAACTCTGCTTCTGCCTGTGCCACTGCATCGACACCGGTAGCTTGGCGCTTGCGGTTTTCGTGATACGCCAGACCCGTACCTGCAGGGATCAGACGACCAACGATCACGTTTTCTTTCAGACCGCGCAACTCGTCGCGTTTGCCCAGAATTGCAGCTTCGGTCAACACGCG
>DATBPY010000031.1:0-1975 GCA_036561085.1 Methylophilaceae bacterium
ATCCGACAGCGCTTCCAGTTGTTCGTGCAACTCCAGCCAACGTTCTTCGGCGGTATCTATCCAACCTGTCAATTCACCCTGGCGTTTCAGCAGGGTTTGCAATTGCGATGACGATGTCGCTTGATACATAGCCGGGTCGGCTAATTGCTGTTCCAGCAACTGCTTTTCGCCTTGCCAGCCTGAGAGTTTCTTCTCCAGGCTTTCCACTTCTTTCATCAGCGGCCTGCGCTCGGCGATCTTCGCTTGGCGGTCGGCTTTATTCTGCATGTAGTTATTCTTAACGGCACTGTTCTTGGTCTCTGTTTTTTCCTGCGTTGCCTGCACAGGTTTATCCGTTGTCGCCAGCCACTCCCGGTAATCGTCCAGGTCGCCGTCGAACACTTCTGCCTTGCCGTCCGCCACCAGCATGAAGCGGTCGCAGGTAGTACGCAACATAGCCCGGTCATGCGACACCATCACTACACCGCCGTCGTATTCCTGCAAAGCCATGCTCAGGGCGTGGCGCATTTCCAGATCGAGATGGTTGGTGGGCTCATCCAGTAGCAGCATATTGGGTTTGCGCCAAATCAGCAGTGCCAGTGCCAGACGCGACTTTTCGCCGCCGGAAAAAGACACGCAAGGCGTGCTCGCCATGTCGCCGCGAAAATCGAAACCGCCCAGGAAGTCCCGCAGTTCTTGCTCGCGTACTTCAGGCGCGAGCCGCATCATGTGCTGCAACGGCGACTCTTCGGGGCGCAGTTGCTCCAGTTGATGCTGGGCAAAATAGCCTATGCTCAGGTCTTTGCCTTCCACCCGCTTGCCGTGGCGCATGGTCAATTCGCGCGCCAGCAGTTTTATCAGCGTGGATTTACCGGCGCCGTTACGTCCTAACAGCCCTAACCGTTCGCCCGGTCGCAGTGTCAGTTCCAGCTTACCCAATATAGTCTTATCTGCGTAACCCACATCGCCGCCATCCAATACCAATAGCGGGTCGGGCATGGCTTGCGGATTACGGAAACTGAAGCCGAACGGCGAATCCACATGCGCGGCTGAGATCAATTCCATACGCTCCAGCGCTTTGATGCGGCTTTGCGCCTGCCTCGCTTTGGTGGCTTTGGCGCGAAAGCGGTCGATATAGCTATGCAGATGCGCCATCTGCCGTTGTTGCCGCACGTAGAGCGATTGCTGTTGCGCCAGTTTTTCCGCGCGCTGGCGTTCGAAGTCGGAATAGCCGCCGCGATATAGCGTCAGCTTCTGCTGTTCGATATGCAGGATGTTATCTACCACTGCATCGAGGAAATCGCGGTCATGCGAAATGAGTAATAGCGTGCCGCGATAATCCTTGAGCCAGTTCTCCAGCCAGAATACTGCGTCCAGATCCAAATGGTTGGTCGGTTCGTCCAATAGCAGCAGGTCGGAACGACACATCAGCGCCCGCGCCAGGTTCAGCCGCACGCGCCAGCCGCCGGAGAAATCCGACACCGCGCGCGAAAAATCGGTATCCGAGAACCCCAAGCCGTGCAGCAACGCAGATGCACGCGACGGGGCTGCATAGCCTTCGATCTCGCTCAACCGTCCATGCAGTTCGCCGACCTTTTCACCCTGATGTTGCTGTTCTGCTTCTACCAACGCACGCTCGATGGCGCGTAGCTCTTCGTCGCCATCCAGGACGAACGACAGTGCGCTATCCTGCAACGCAGGGGTTTCCTGCGCCACGTGCGCCACCACCCAGTTGGGCGGTATCTCCAAATCGCCGGCTTCCGGATGCAGTTCGCCGCGCAGCATGGCGAACAGACTGGATTTTCCGGTGCCGTTAGCGCCGGTCAAACCGATCTTCTGGCCGGGATGGATCTGTAGCGAGGCGTTGTCGATCAACACGCGCACGCCGCGCATCAGAATGAGATTACGAAATTGGATCACGAGGTATACAAAAAGTCACAAACGGGCGTTATTGTAGCTTCTGCTTCGCTAATACACGAAACTTTCACCTTATAAG
>DATBPY010000032.1:0-1812 GCA_036561085.1 Methylophilaceae bacterium
CATCATATTGCTCAGTACGCCTTGCATCGCCAGCGCCACGCCCGCGCCTGCTACGCCCAACCCTGCAATTAACGGGAGAAGCTCCACGCCCAGATTCTGCAGTGCCATAATGGCGAACAGCGTGAGCACGAAGATGCGCACAATACGCACCAGTAGTTGCCGCACCGGCGGTTCAAGGTTGAATTTCTTCAGGCCGCGGTCGATCGCTTTGCCCACTCCACGCCCCGCAAAGACTCCGGCGATGATGATAAGGATCGCCACCAGCACTTTAGGGCCGAACTGAATGGCGAGATCGATGACGACTCTCTGCACGTGGTCGAAATTGCTGAGTTGGTCGTTCACTAGGTCAGTTTTCATTAAGGGCTCATTATTTTTTGGTTAATCATTTTTTTGTTAAACCGAGTGCGAGTTTAAGCTTTACCGTATTAGCATCACCTGTCGCCTTGACCGGCTCTGCGATAGTGGTACGTTCGGCTGCCATGCCATTCTTGACCAGATAGGCTTGCAAGTTAGCAGCTCTTTCCTTGGCTAACGCCACCAGGTCGGCATCGGTCACTTTGGCAGTAGCCTTGAGTTGCTCCAACATCGCGCCGTATTTCTTCTGATCTTCAGTGGTTGGTTTCTTGAAGTAGTCTTTAACGAAATCCACAGCCTTCAAACTGCGCCCTTCGCCTTTTCTGTCCTTGAGCAGGTTCTCGACCGCTCTTTGCACTTTGGGATTATTCAGGTCTACCGGGCCCGGCGCTTCGCCCTCTTTCAGTTGCAGGCCCATTTCGTTAGCAACATCGCGTCGCGTTGCCAGTTCCTGTAATGCAGGCTTATCCAGCGCGGCATCATATGCCGGAGTGATGGTTAGACCCAGCGATGGGCGTTTAGCCATGGCAGTACTGACAGCTTTGAGTTTTTCCTGCTCCGGCGGTAACAGCACTGCTTTGCCGGGATCGAAGGCGACCGCTTCCAGTTTATCGGAACTGATGCCGAGCAGATTCCCCAGCGCGCGGAAAGGCGCAGTGGCGATCTTCTCCAGCACGTTGACGACGGCTTTCCAGATGATCTTGCCGTAGCTGAATTGCGGGTCGTCCAAGCTGCCGGAGATAGGCAGGTCGAGGTCTATGAGGCCGTCGCTGTCTTCCAGAATGGCGATCGCGAGGTCTAGCGGCAGGTTCACCGCATCTTTGCTATCCACATGCTCGCCCAATACCAGCTTATTGATGACGAACTTATTCTCGCCTGCAAGCTGGCGGTTCTTGATCTTGTATTCCAGATCGACGGACAGTTTGCCGGAATCTATCTTGCGCCCTGCGAACTTGCCGGAATACGGTGTGAGGCGGTTCATTTCCAGATTATGGAAGGCCAGTTTCAGGTCGGTGAAATCGGTGGCATGGAACGGTTGCACCGAGCCGCGTATATCCACCGAACCATATTCATCCACTTTACCGTCCAACTCGACCTGCGCGGTAGTAGATGGATTACTGGAAAGACCGTTGATGATCCCGGTCAGAGTATTGATATGGGTGCCGAACTGGGGAACCAAGGACAGATCGGCGAAATCCAGGTCACCGTTCTGCACGCTGACTCGCTCCACGGCGATGGGGAAGCTGTCTGTGGCCCTGGCAGCAGGTGCGGGCGTAGCTGGGGTTGCCGCCGCAGGCGCGCTGGCACGCAGGATGCGCTTGATGTTAAGCGTCTTGTCTTCGTAGATGATGAATTTGCCTACCGGCTGGGTGATGTGCAGTTCATTCATATGCAACTGGTTGGGAGCGAAGCCCAGCTTGAGCGTATCGCTGGAGACCGCCTTCCACCCCAGGAACA
>DATBPY010000033.1:0-18325 GCA_036561085.1 Methylophilaceae bacterium
TTCGATCATCTTCTGTCGCGTTAGATTATTTGAAAACAGACGTGATTCCAGTCTATCTTAGACTGAATGAGATCATCAGCAATAACATCTTCGAGTTAGATAATAAATACAGGTTTGAAAGCGTACAATTTGATGAAAGCTTCAATAAATATCTGAAAACAGCCATCAATAAAGTAGGTAGCCGGAAGATCAACGGGGCAGAGATGGCTACTTATTATTTGGATCAACGTTACGGTGCCGCTCAATTATCTGCCCTTATCAACTAAAAAATGGATTTTTATTTCTTTCTCGATAGCAAAAATTTCCCTCCGGCGATCACCATAAGTGGCTACGCTCCAACAGGAGCCGGCTCCTCGTATGAAAAACAGGTATTCATATGCTACGCCTATCCGAAAAATGGGCTATGGGCAGTCAGGACGCATACACATATAGGGAACGCTACTAGTATCACGCTTTTGTGGTCTGATCTGGGTCTCTCTAGAGAAGAAATCTCCAGTACACTGATTTTCCTATCCCTGACCGAACTCTCTGGGGATTACGATACATTACCTTATATCACCGACTTTACCAGCATGCCTTCCTGGCGTGCCAACCTTAAGATCATCGGGGACGGGACCAGCGTGAGCTATCAGGGTGAATTCCCTTATGGTATGACCAAGATAAAGGGAGGAAGTATCATCAGCCTAGTGCCCTTTATTCAAAATCATCCAACAATCAATAATTACCTCTTATATGCATCATTTGAGCAAGAACCTGTACATAAGAAAGGTTCGATCGAATTCAGAAATATCCGTTCAAAACAGACAGTCGCCAAATTCGATATCGAAACCAACAGGATCAATTGTTTGGATCTCACCGGAATCGACCCTGGTAGCGATCAGCTATTGACTATAGCCACAGGTGCCATGGGCATCCCGATTTTCTTCTCTGTTGATGAGCAGGGGCGGAAAATGTCTCTGGAGCATACGATGACTCCTTCGGAATACTCGATATATGGAGAACAGGATGTCAAGCGCTCTATCATGCAACGCATGAAGGCATATTGGAATTAAATGGCCAAGATCGACTACAAAAAAACTCTCAGAGAGTTCTCAAGAAGCCCGCTCGGACTCTTCCTGCGAGAGAAACTCAATATCTATCCGCCTGCCATCAGCCTGAGATACTCAGAAGTGAGCAGTGATCTGTTTATCTGGCGAGACCCCAATGATTGGGATACTTATTTCAATCTGACACATTTAGGTCCTATCCTCAATCCAAATTATCAGGATAGCTATGAGGCATTGATCGAGTTTTACGATGCGCATGGCAAATTACTGGGCGATGCCAAAGTGCCGCTGATTTATGGGGTGAATGCACTAACCGATATTATCAATCTGTCCTCCGGAAAATGTACGTCGGGAAACAGCGGTACTTTTGCCGTATTCCATTTAGCCGATAAACATGCGTTTTTTGGCGATGCGAAGATATGTATTGCTGAAAGAGGCTTTGTTTCATATAAAAAACGCGTCGATCAATCCATGCTCAGATCCTATGCTCACGGTAATGCGAATGCAATCGCTTATTCCATGGATAACCATAAAAGCCGGTGTCTGGGAGTGTTACAGAAAAGTATGCATTATTTCAGGTGCCAACTGACGCTACAGGATGCAGTTTCGAGCGAGATCGCACTGGTCAATTTTCTGGATACCGATGCCGAAGTAGGGGTCTATCAGTATAAAAACAATACTAAGGAAAAATTGACGCATATCACCATACATGCCGGGGGGTTGGCATTGCTAAAATCTGGTCTAGATTTCGATGCCACTTGTTTGCTGGAGTTTGAATCGCGGATTAATTTCTTGCGGCCGGTGATCTTTAAACATTATCAAAACCATTTTGATGTATTGCACGGCTGATTCTGAAAAATGAATATATTCAAGATGATCATAAGGGAATTGTCAGATTGGCTTGACGCTTTTCTACAATGCCTGCCGGGCAGAGCGGGAAGTTTTGTCAGACGTCTTTACTTTAAAAGTAGATTTCGACATTCTGGCTGGAAGCTTTCCATAGGCCGCCATGTTGAGATCGCTTGTCCTGAGAATATGACACTTGGAAATGGAATATACCTTGTATCGGGCGTGGTGTTGCGAGCCTGCGATAATGCCAGTTTCTCGGTAGGGAATCATTTCCATGCAAATGGTAATGTGAGAATCATAGCAGATTGCGGTGGCGAGATCAGGATAGGTGACCATGTAATGATAGGGCCTAATACCGTGATTCGCAGCTCAGGCCATCGTTATGACCGCCCAGATATCCCCATGGTAGAACAGGGGCACAAACCGGGTAAAATCACGATTGGCGATGATGTGTGGATCGCGGCGAATGTGGTGATCCTGCCGGATGTAAAGATAGGCTCTCATGCCGTAGTAGCTGCAGGAGCCGTAGTAACTCATGACGTGCCTGAATACGCGATTGTCGCAGGCATACCCGCCAAGGTTATTAGAAACAGAAAAGATTGAATTTCGAATACTTTTAAAGAAGGTAATGAATGATACGTATATTTATCGGTTATGAGCCCAAGGAAGAAGTCTCATATCATGTGCTGGCGTCTTCCATCATGCGCAGGACTTCGCAGCCGGTGCAGATCACGCCCATCATATTGAGTTCGCTGAAGCATGTATTCAATCGCGAAAGAAACCCGTTGCAATCGACGGAATTCTCTTTCTCCAGATTTCTAGCGCCTTATCTCTCGGATTACCAAGGATGGTCCATTTTTATGGATTGCGATATGTTGGTGTTGGATGATATCGCCAATTTGTGGGATCTTAGGGATGATAAGTATGCGCTGATGTGTGTGCATCACGAACATACACCGGTCGAGGAAATGAAGTTCCTGAATCAGACGCAGACCAAGTATGAAAGAAAGAATTGGTCCAGCGTGATGTTGATGAATAATGCTCAATGCACGGCACTGACGCCTGATTACGTAGAGACAGCTACGGGCCTTGATCTGCATAGATTCAAATGGCTAAAGGATGAGCAGATCGGGGAGATCCCGGGCCAGTGGAATCACTTAGTAGATTACGATCCGCCATTGCCTATAGATCAGATATCCAATCTTCACTTTACAATAGGCGGCCCTTATTTCGAAGAATATAAAAAGTGCGGTTATTCTGAGGTATGGTTAGCTGAATACCAAAAAATGATACGGCCTTTCGGTTAAAATAGCGGATTGCGACCAGCGGCGGCATCTATACTCAAACCATGACAGAAGGCAAAGTTAAGGTATTCTTCGATCGCCTCGATTATCTTAAGAATAGTAGTGATCGTATCTTCGTGCGATCAAAAATCGTGCAGCAATTTCTGGGAAATATCCAGAATGCGAATATTCTGGATATCGGCTGCGGGGATGGGAGTTTGTCTCTGCCCATCCTCAACGAATCAAACCGCCTCACTTTAGTAGATATTTCAGATCGTATGCTGGATATGGCTAAAGAGAAGATTCCGAGCCTTTTGATCAAGAATGCCACCCTCATAAACGATTCGTTCGAAGCGATTCCGGACACCGATAAATTTGATATTGTCTTATGTGTGGGCGTGATTGCCCATGTACCTGTGGTAAGCCGGTTATTTGAAAAAATATCGAACGTATTGAAGCCGGGTGGGTTTTTAATCATAGAGACTACGCCCAACCCTTATCCGATAGGCAGGCTGTTGTTTCCTTACTATTTTATTCGCGGATTATTTACCGGAAACAGGGTCGATTATAATAAAAACAGGCTAAAGGTCAGCGATCTACTGACATACACAAAAGCTTCCGATCTTAAGCAACTGAATTCGGTCAGATTCAGCTTCCCACTCCCGGGAATGACACACTGGCCGCAGTCTTTAAAATTGCGGTATACCTTATTCACGCTCAATAATCGCTGCATGTCTCGTTTCGGTTCCGAACACATCATGCTATTTCAAAAGAACACCCTTTGATCGATATGAAAAACCTTATAAAAAAACTGATTACAGCGGTTGGAAACTCATTAGGATTATCGATCCATGTGCAGCGTACGCGTGAGCGCAAATCAGATTTTGTGTTGGTAGATAGATACGTATTTTCACCATTCCTGAAACAGGAAGACGAGCCGAGGTTATACGCAGAATCCCTGCTCAAAGCAGATGCCGTCTGGAGCGATAACTTCTACAAGCAATGCAGGTACTACAGCCTTGCGCAGATCGCCGACATTGCTTCTAAACGCTTCCCTGGGCTTGATATCGCAGAATGCGGTGTATGGAAAGGGCATTCTGCGCATATGATCTCCGGAATATTTTCGCGCAATGGATTTTCGGGGAAATTTCATATTTTCGACAGTTTCGAAGGTGGTTTATCTGAAAAAGTAGAGCAGGACAAGAATCTCACACGAAACATGACCCATGCCGAGATAAAGCTAGAAAAAGAAATATTCTCATCGCAGGAGACGCAAGTTGCTACCGTTCTTGCAGAGTTCGATTTTGTTCAACTCTATCCCGGCTGGATTCCGCAAAGATTCGCCGACGTGGCTAACAACAATTTTTCTTTTGTACATATCGATGTCGATCTATACGAACCTACTAAAGATAGCTTGGAATTTTTCTGGCCGCGACTGGCGATAGGTGGGTTTATCGTTGTGGATGACTACGGCTCGTCTCAATTTCCGGGTGCATCGACAGCAGTGGACGAGTTCTTAGAAACCCATGTCCCTACATTCTTCTACAAGGTTCCCATGGGTGCCTGCTTCATTATTAAATAGCCAGCAAAGGCACATTCAATTGAAAATCACTGCGATTATTCCTACCAAGAACCGGGTAGCGGATCTGCTGAAAGCGGTTGATTCTGTTTGCACTCAGGAATGTTTACCTAACGAACTTATCGTTGTGGATCAAAGCAGTACTGAAGCGGGCCGGGAGCTGGTTGTAGCAATGATGGAGAATATGGGTAGTAACAAGATAAATCTTATTTATATCTATGATCCTGAAATAACCGGTCTGGTCGATGCGAAAAGGGTAGGGGTATCTCGCTCAAGCGGCGACATGATATGTTTCCTCGAGGATGACATCATTCTGGAGCCGGATTATTTCAAGGCAATGGCGAATGCCTTTCATAACGATCCGAAAATGATGGGATGTTGCGGGGTCGTTACCAACCTGCCGGATCTATCTGTTCACTACGTGCGTATCTTCCATCTTTTTCATCGCGGTATTTTTCACGACCCTAGAGTAGGCGTGCATGGGTATACCGGAGATGAATTGCAAGAATTGATACCAAGCAATTACTTGAGCGGAGGTACATCCGCATATCGACGCGAAGTGTTCGATAAGGTGCCGTTTGATTTAGCTAACGGCTTCTTTATGTTGGAAGATATCGATTTTTCTACACGCGCCGTCCGTGAGTTTGGAGCGGAGAATTTCTTCATAAATACTTCAGCCAGATTGCGACATATGATGTCCCCTGTCAATCGGGCGCAACTGGCCTTACGATATCGTCGGAAGCTCAAGGAATTCATCTGCTTTTACAAGAAAAATAGACGCCATAAATATGCATTTATCAGCTTGCTCTGGCTATTATGCGGATTAGCCCTTGAATCTGTACTTGTTGCCATCAGCCATAGGAGCTGGAACCCTATCAAGGGGTTATCCATCGGAGTTATGGATGGCATAAGATGGAAAGTAAATAAAGCATGACCATCTCGTATACGGCGTTAATCCAATGATCGTCGCAATCACCGGCGGAACCGGGTTCATCGGTCAGAGACTGGCTCTGCGCCACTTGTCCCTGGGCGATGAGGTCCGGGTTCTGTCCCGCCATGTACCGGAGAGTCTGTTGTTACAACACCCGGTAAAATGGTGGCAGGGTGACCTGTCCAATAATCTGGACATCACAGGGTTTGTCGATGAAGTCGATGTTCTATATCACTGTGCAGGCGAGATTTACGATGTTTCAAAAATGCAACAATTGAATGTAGAAGGCACCAGTAGATTGATCGCTGCTGCATCGAAGAAAATATCGCGGTGGGTCCAGCTAAGCAGTGTAGGGGCTTACGGTCAGAAGCACACGGGGTTAGTAACAGAGGAGACCAAGCCTGATCCGGGTGGGGTTTATGAGTCTACAAAATTAGATTCGGACAAGTTAATCATCAATGCCGCCGATTCAGGAGCATTCGAACATGTTATCCTTCGTCCTTCGAATGTGTATGGCGCAGGAATGCGAAATCAGTCGCTTTATCGGTTGATTTCAATGATAAACCGAGGGGTTTTTCTTTCTGTCGGAAAAAAAGACAGTTCCGCGAATTATATTCATGTGGAAAATGTTGTGGATGCTTTGATTCTTTGCGGAACAAAACCAGCTGCACGTGGGCAGACCTACAATTTGTCGGATTACCGGACTTTGGAGGATTTTGTCGGGGCTATAGCACAAGCTCTCGATAAATCATATTTGACCATCAGGATACCTGAGTATGCAGCACGTTTTGCGGTAAAGGTAATCAGTCGGTTACCAGGAATCTCAATTACGGAATCGAGCATCAGCGCATTGACGAACCGGATCAAATACGCTTGCAATAAGATTGAGTCGGAACTGAGCTATAAGCATGTGATTTCGATGGAGCAAGGCTTGGATGAATTGATCCGCTACTGGAAATCCAGCCGTATAACTCCCGATAGTAATAATAATTTGTCGATCAACCCATGAAAAGATTAACGCTTAAATCACATTTGCTCACCAATCCCAAGCTATTAGCCGTGGTGTTATGGGTGATGTATTTCTGCTTTGCAATATCCGCAGCCCTGATCTTCCAAAAACTCGTTTTGCCGTTAATAACCTCAATACATGCGCCGGGATCCAATTTCTCTAACGATTCTGCCTATTTTGACTCTGTCGCTTGGTCAATGGCTCAAGACATACATCAACATGGGTGGGCTAGCTGGAAGATGTTCCCTACCGGCGCCGCTGCCATCAATGTTGCTATCCTGAGCGCACTTTATGCGCTTTTCGGACACGATCCGACATTAGCCATACCCCTTAACGCAGCGTTTCATGCATTAGGCGGAGTATTGCTTTTCATGCTGGCTATCGAGTTGGCCCCGAATAAAGCGGTCGGCGTATGCGCCGGGGTCATTACCGCGACTTTATTCGTTGTATTTCCATCGGCGCTGAATTGGTATGGGCAAATACATAAGGACGGCTTTGCCATTGCCGGTGCTTTGTTATTGCTTTTAATATGGGTTAAAGCGATCAAGCATGGGCCTGAGATTAATGAATCATGGTGGTGGCTGGTAGTAGCGAATGTTGGAGGTGTTGTTCTGGTGGCGGCCGTGCGGCCTTATTATTTGAAGATATTATTTATCGTTATTTTAGGGGCATTGGTTCTAATGCTCGCCATGCGCATGCTTTCAAAGCAAAAGAACTCGTGGTTATTTTTCCTAGTTGTGTTGGTCACATTGATTCCAGCGGAGCAATTTATCGTTTCAGCCGGAGCGTCGCAGGCGCAACTTGGTGAAGGATATGCCGAATGGAAAGCCCGCGATGCACATAACTACATCGCGAAGGATACTCCGCTACCCGTTTTAAGTAAGGATTGGCATTGGCGCCCTAATGCATTGATTCCGGATTTTTTTGAGAATCAAATCGAGACGGTGGCCAAGACCCGTGCCGGTTTAATCTATTTCGGAAAAAGTGTGCATGCGAATTCGCTCATTGACGAAAGTGAGCTTCCGCAGAGTGTAGGGGATGTTGTTGCGTATCTCCCGCGCGCCTTTCAAGTAGCATTGCTGGCCCCGTTCCCTTCATCCTGGGTGCATCAACTGAATCTCCAGCGTATGGTTTCCATTGCTGAAATGTCGATTATGTATATTTGCATGATAGGGCTGGTTTTTCTATGGCGTTTGCATAGAAAACTTCCAGCCTTATTTGCGGCATATTTTGCATCCATGTTCTTGATCGTTTATGGCGTCACCACCGCGAACGTAGGCACTTTGTATCGTGTGCGGTACGGCTTCGAATTCGTGATCGTTTTATTGGGGGTCGTGGGTTGGCTAAGTTATCTGGATCAAAAAGGATTCCTTGCACGATGGGTAGCGCGCATAAAGTCCTTGGGCGACGAAAGTGACCATGATAATAAAGCTAACGCAGAGAGCACTTCCGTATTGGATCGTCAAAGTGTAATCGGGGCGGGCATATCCGTCATCACCCTGACATTCTTTGGGTTCTTTGGATTCTTTATACGCGACATCCTCATGGCGCACTCCTTTGGTCTCGGCGCCAGCCTCGATGCTTTCTTCATGGCTTTGATGATCCCGATGTTCGTAGTCACTGTTTTTTGTACTTCCCTGGGCTCGGCATTTGTGCCGTATTACACCAATCTGGAAGAGCGGTTGGCATTGCCTGAATTACGTCCCATCATCTCGCATCTCTCCGCAGTGATTCTCAGCGTTTTATTCGCCGCTTGTGTGCTGCTGTATTTTGTTGCGCCTTATCTATTGTCGAAGCTGCACTTGCTGGGATCGACGGAGCGTTTACCCTATCTGGTGCATTTAATGGGTCTTGCCTTACCTATACTGTTATTCAGCGGGGTAGTCATACTGGGCAATGCCATACTGAATGCAAACCAGCGATTCACCCTTCCGAGCGCCGGGCAATTGGTCGTTCCACTTGCGGCCATCCTTGCATTGTTGCTGTTCGGCAGCCGGTTCGGCGTGCTGGCGGTGGTGATAGGCATGGTTGTCGGTCAGTTGCTTAATCTGCTGATCATCCAGATATGCCTGAATAAATCGGGCATTTCGCTCATGCCGAAGTTTCACGCCAACCTCACTTCGGTGATCATGCCCTTATGGAAGCAATATATTCCGTTATTGGCATCCGCGTTTTTCGTGAGCGTTTCGTTACCTATCGATACCATGCTTGCGGCAACATTGCCTGAAGGCAATATCTCCGCTTTCAATCTCGGAACCAAAGTCGTTATCTTTATCTCAGGGTTATTAGGCGCAGCCATTTCCAGCGTCATGCTGCCTTATTTCTCCATGCTGGTAGAAAAGCGCGGCCTGCATAAAGCGCGAAAGGAATTATCGTTATTCCTGCTGATCGCAACCTTTGTTTCCATTGTGGCAAGTGCCGTGCTTTATGTGCTTTCCGAGCCTATCGTGCGCTTTCTTTTTGCGACGGCGACTTTCGATGCGAATGACGTGCTCGCCGTGAGCAGGGTCATGCAGTATGTTGTGATCCAAATCCCATTCTTCGTATGCAATATGCTGCTGCTGAAATACGCTACCGCCACACGGCATTCTGTCACCATCACGCTGACGGCATTAGCCGGCCTGGCCGTTAATATTGGCGTTAGTTTATTCCTGATGCCGCGTATGGGGGCATCAGGCATTGCCTTTGCTGCTTCTTTCTCAATGTTGATATCATCGGCATTGCTGATTGTCGCTCTGGTACGTTTTGGGCATATCCAGATTCTCGATGCAATGGTCATTTTGCTTAATTGGATGCTATTTATAACCCTGCTGGTGGCAGAGCATTTCAGAAGCCCATCCAGCATCGCTATCGTGATTACGACCTATGTCATCTTAGTAGCAGGCTATTTAAATCTGATGCGTGAAAACCGAGAGCTCATTGCCTAATCCCCCTACGAATAAAAAGGTTTGTTTTGTAGCTTCCGGCGGGGTGACGATAAACGCTTTTCTGCAAGAGCCGATTCGCCGACTTTCGGAGCATCATCAGGTCTATGTCGTCGCCAATCTGGCAGCCGGTGAATCGCTATCTTGCGTCTCTGATCCCGACAAGCTGATGACAGTGCACATCGAGCGGAAAATATCGCTATGGCGTGACGCTGTCGCATTGCTGAAATTAATACGTATTTTCCGCCATCACCGCTTTGATGTAGTCCATTCGATCACGCCCAAGGCCGGGCTGCTGGCGATGGTTGCAGCATACCTCGCGGGGGTCAAAACCAGGGTGCATACTTTTACCGGGCAAGTATGGGCCACTCGCACCGGATTCAGTCGTTGGCTGCTTAAAAGCATGGATTGCCTGACAGCCTACAGTGCTACGCATGTACTCGTCGATAGCGCCTCTCAACGCCAATTCCTGCTGGATGAAGGTGTGATCTCGGCTAACAATTCCAGTGTATTGTGTAACGGCTCGGTTTCCGGGGTGGACCCGCAACATTTCAAGCCTGATCCCGCTGCCAGATTAAAATTACGTATGGAGCTTGGCATAGGCGAGAAGTCCACGGTATTTCTATTCATCGGGCGACTGAATCGGGATAAAGGAGTATTGGACTTGGCCGCTGCTTTTGCTTCAATGTCTACGCGCACTCCCGCTGCGCATATGCTGGTCGTGGGGCCGGATGAAGATCATATGCAAATGGCAATGAAGCAGCATCTGTCTACTTGCATCGGCAATGTACACTTTCTCGGATTCGCAAATAATCCGCAGGATTACATGGCAGGGGCAGATGTGCTGTGCCTTCCCAGCTATCGTGAAGGTTTCGGTAATGTCATCATTGAAGCTGCAGCAGTGGGTATCCCGGCCATAGGCTCCAGAATCTACGGAATAGTAGATGCTATTGCAGAAGGAGAGAGCGGCCTTCTATTCGAAGCTCGCGATGTGCAGGGCTTGGTTTCATGCATGGAAACCTTAAACGATGATCGTGCATTGCGTGAGAAATTAGGTGCCCAGGCAAGGGCGCGCGTAGAGAAAGATTTCTCCAGCGATAAGCTGGGATCAGCTTGGATGGAATATTATCAGGGGCTAGCATGAAACGGATATTTGATTTTACCGTAGCATTGGTCGCGATTCTATTGCTATGGCCGGTCATTCTAATATTATCCATTCTGATACGGTTCAAACTCGGAAGTCCCGTTCTGTTCCGCCAAATGCGTCCAGGCCTGCATTGCAAACCATTCGATATATACAAATTCAGAACCATGACGCTGGCTCGTGACAGTCGTGGCGAATTATTGCCCGACCATGAGAGAATGACGGCCTTCGGCAGCTTTCTACGCAGGTATAGCCTGGATGAATTGCCGCAACTGTTGAACGTGTTGCGTGGGGATTTGAGCTTGGTAGGGCCGCGGCCGTTACTGGTGGAATACCTTCCGCTATACTCGCCCGAACAAGCACGGAGGCATGACGTCAGGCCCGGGATCACCGGCTGGGCGCAGGTGAATGGACGCAATGCCATTAGTTGGGAAGAAAAACTCAAACTGGATACTTGGTACGTGGATGAACATTCATTCCGCCTGGATATGAAGATACTGTGGATGACCCTGCAAAAAGTCGTAGCCGGAAGCGACATTAATCAGGCAGGTCAGGCAACCGCCGAGAAATTTAAAGGTAATGCTAAAAATGGCTAACAGCAATATTGTATTGATTGGGGCGAGCGGTCATGCAAAAGTCGTGATCGACCTCATTGAGAGACTGGATCAGTCCCAGATCGCCTTCATCATTGACGACAACCCAGCTTTGAAAGGCTCTTCGTTGTTTGGCTACCCCATCATCGGCGGTCGCAGCGAATCGGCCGCGCAAAACGCCGGTAAAGATGGCATGCACGTGATCGTGGCCATCGGTAACAATGAGATCCGGCAGGCAATGAGCCTTTGGGCAAAGAGCCTGGGCTATGCGCTGCTGAGTGCCGTCCATCCTTCTGCCCAGATCGGCCGGGGTACTGTGGTCGCCGCCGGATCGGTGGTGATGGCGGGGGCAGTGATCAATGCCGATACCACCATCGGCGAGAATGTCATCGTGAATACCAGCGCCTCTATCGATCATGACTGCCGAATAGGCGATAACGTGCACATCTCGCCGGGCTGTCATGTATGCGGCGGCGTCACCGTCGGTGAAGGCAGCTTTATCGGCGCCGGCAGTACCATCATTCCCAACATCAAGATCGGGCGCAACGTCATCGTGGGCGCAGGTTCTACGGTACTTGATCATGTGCCGGACGGCGTCACTGTGGTCGGCTCGCCGGCAAGAAAGATCGCCTGATGTCCAACCGTATCAAACCTTTCCCCGCTTGGCCTTTTTTCGACAATGACGAAATCGAGGCTGTCACCTCAGTATTAAGCTCAGGCAAAGTCAACTATTGGACGGGAGAGCAGGGCAGGCTGTTCGAACAAGAATATGCCGAATTCATCGGCTGCCGCTACGCCATTGCGCTGGCCAACGGCACTGTAGCGCTGGAACTGGCTCTGCATGCCTTCGGCATCGGTACTGGCGATGAAGTGATCACGACCAGCCGTACTTTTATAGCGTCGGCCAGTTGCGTGGTAGCGAGGGGCGCCATGCCGGTATTGGTGGATATAGATGCAAATAGCCAGAACATGACTATGGAAGCCATACGCCAAGCTATCACTCCCAACACCAAAGCCATTATCGCCGTCCACCTTGCCGGCTGGCCTTGTGAAATGGACGAGATCATGGCGCTGGCAGAACAGCATGGCATCAAAGTGATAGAAGACTGCGCACAGGCGCACGGCGCCACATACAAAGGCCGCCAGGTAGGGGCGATAGGCCATGCCGCAGCATTCTCTTTCTGCCAGGACAAGATCATGACCACAGGCGGCGAAGGCGGCTTGTTGGTGACCAATGACGAGCATGCGTGGAAAAAAGCCTGGGCTTACAAAGACCACGGCAAAAGTTACGACGCGGTGTATAACAAAGAGCATCCCGCCGGGTTCCGCTGGCTGCATGATTCCTTCGGCACTAATTGGCGCATGACCGAAATGCAGGCGGCGATCGGGCGGTTGCAATTAAGAAAACTCCCGGAATGGCGCGCGCAACGTGCCAGGAATGCCGCCGCCTTACAGCAAGGGTTCTCTGAATTGAAAGGATTGAGGATCACACCCCCTCCAACCCATATCGAGCATGCATATTACAAATATTATGCATTCGTGGTCCCTTCGTTACTAAAAGAGGGATGGAACCGCGACCGCATCATGCAAGCCGTTAATGATCTCGGCGTTCCTTGTTTTAGCGGTTCATGCAGTGAGATCTACTTGGAGAAGGCGTTTGACGGCATTTCATCGCGACCTAAAAATAGATTTTCTGTCGCGAAGGATTTAGGGGAAAATAGCATTATGTTTATGGTTCATCCAACTTTGGGAGCGCATGAAATGCAAAGCACCATAGCTGCATTGTCAACCGTCATGTCTTCTGCCGTTTCTTAATCGATGACTTTATAATCCCACAATGGCTCACAAAATCAATCATCGCGCAATGCTGGCAATGGTGCATGACCTCGTTGCTACCGTGGTCGCCTGGTTCCTGGCATTCCAGTTTAGATACAACTTCAATGTCCCGGCTGAGATGCTCTCGCCGATGTGGTATCCCATGATATTGATGATCCCGATGCAGATGGTCATTTTCATCAGTTTGAATCTGTACGGCGGCGTATGGCGCTTTGCAAGCATTCCCGATCTGAGGCGCATATTACTGGCTGTCGGCCTGTCTGCATTGACCACTGCCACTGTATTGTTCATGTTGCGCATCTCCGTTCCAAGGTCTGTATTGATACTGAATCCTATTTTGCTGACTGTGATTATGGGCGGCAGCCGTTTTTTCTATCGGGCGTGGAAAGAACACAGGCTTTATCACCTCACCCAGTTTCGCGGCGAACCGGTACTGGTGCTAGGGGCAGGAGAGACCGCCGTGTCTTTGCTTAAAAGCCTGGCTCGCAGCAATGACTGGCGCGTGGTAGGTTTCCTCGACGACAGTGCTGACCTGCAAGGCCTCCATCTTTACGGAGTGCAAGTGCTAGGCCCGATTGCCAGTCTACCTGTGCATGCCGAAGCGATGGGCATCAGACATGCCATTGTTGCCATGCCTTCAGCGACCCATGAATCCAGACATCGCGCCGTCAATATCGCGAATAGCGCCGGTCTGACTGTGATGACCGTACCTTCGTTCGAAGATCTGATCAGCGGCAAGGTGAGCGTGTCGCAGATACGTCCGGTCGAAGTCGAAGACCTGTTGGGTCGCGAGCCTGTCAATCTGGATGACGCGGGCTTGCATGACCTGCTGGATGGCCGGGTGGTCATGGTCACAGGTGCCGGCGGCTCCATCGGCAGTGAATTATGTCGCCAGATCGCGCGCTACAAACCCAGCCTGTTGGTATTCTTCGAACTGAACGAGTATGCGCTGTATACGCTGGACCAGGAATTCTCTGCAGCTCTTCCCGGCACCAAGATCGTGTGTGTCGTCGGCGATGTGAAAAACGCGAAAAGAGTCTCTGCAGTCTTGGAGCGCTACCAGCCGTTCGTGGTGTTCCACGCTGCGGCTTACAAGCACGTTCCGCTGATGGAGAACGATAACGTCTGCGAAGCATTACTGAATAACGTATTCGGCACACACACCCTGGCACAGGCCTGCAAGGCGAACCATGTTGAAAAATTCATTTTGGTATCAACCGACAAGGCAGTGAACCCTACCAATGTCATGGGCGCGAGCAAACGTCTGGCCGAGATGGTATGCCAAGGCTTGCAATCCGCCGAAGGTACGCGTTTTGTGATCGTGCGTTTCGGCAATGTATTAGGCAGCAGCGGCAGCGTGATCCCCAAATTCCGCGAACAGATCGCCAAAGGCGGACCGGTGACGGTGACGCACCCTGAAGTCACGCGGTTTTTCATGTCCATCTCCGAAGCAGCGCAACTAGTGATGCAAGCCTCGCTGATGGGGAACGGCGGGGAGATATTCGTACTGGATATGGGCGACCCGGTAAAGATCGTCGATCTGGCGCAAGAAATGATACGACTATCCGGCGTGTCGGAAGACGAGATCAAGATCGAGTTCTCCGGCCTGCGTCCCGGTGAGAAGCTGTATGAAGAATTGCTAGCGGATAACGAACATACATTACCGACACCGCACGCCAAGTTACGCATCGCAAGAGCGCGCGAGGTGGATAATTTATGGGTGGGCTCGCTTTGTAAATGGCTGGATTCGGTCATCAGTCAGGAAGAGGCTGCCATCAAGCATGACCTGAAAGTCTGGGTAGAGGACTATCTGGGCGACATCCATGGCTCCAAGCAACAGAAATCGAACATACCTCTGATCCCGACGTCCAGGTCAGTACATTAAACCGGGCATTAAAGCCCGTGCATTGATGGGAACGTATCAGTGAATAAAATTACCAAAGCAGTGTTTCCTGTAGCTGGGCTGGGTACGCGCTTCCTGCCGGTCACCAAATCCAGCGCCAAGGAAATGCTACCTATCGTGGATAAGCCGCTGATCCAATATGCGGTGGAAGAAGCGATCACCGCCGGTATCACTGAATTGATCTTTATCACCGGACGCAGCAAGCGCGCCATCGAAGATTACTTCGATAAAGCCTACGAGCTTGAAACCGAGCTTGAGATGCGAGGCAAGACCATCATGCTGGAGATACTGCGCAGCATACTTCCCAGCCACGTAAGCTGCATCTACATACGCCAGGCGGAAGCATTGGGGCTTGGCCATGCCGTGCTGTGCGCCAAACCGGCATTGAACGACGCGCCTTTTGCCGTGATTTTGGCAGACGACCTGATCGATGCTACTCCAGGCGTATTGGCGCAGATGATCAAGGTCTACGAACAACACCAAAGCTCGATGGTCGCCGTGGAGCAGGTTGCGCCTAACGAGACCGCCTTCTACGGCATCGTCGATGCAAAAGAGATTAGCGCCAGCCTGTCAAAGGTCGAAGCCATCGTGGAAAAGCCCGATCCTGCAGTCGCCCCGTCCAATATCGCTGTGGTTGGGCGTTATATTCTGAATCCGACCATTCTTGGTTGCCTGGAGAAAGTACAACCGGGCAAAGGCGGCGAGATACAGCTGACGGACGGCATTGCCGCGCTGATGCAGCAGGAACAGGTGCTGGCCTATCAATATCAGGGCAAACGTTACGATTGCGGCAGCAAGCTGGGTTATATGCAAGCCAACGTGGAATATGCCTTGCGCCATCCCGAGATCAAAGCCGAATTCTCCGCATGGCTGGCGACGCAAAAGGCATGATGCAGCAAGACCCCCGGCAGATACTGAATGATGCCGACCTGATCTTTTCTGCACAGCAAGTAACGGCTGCCATCAGCCAAGTCGCAGCCGAAGTCACGCAAGCCCTGTCAAACACTACACCGCTGGTATTAAGCGTGATGGGCGGTGCCGTCGTATTCTCCGGCCAGTTGCTACCCCTACTTAACTTCCCGCTGGAATTCGATTTTGTCCAGGCCTCGCGCTATCATGATCAGAACCAGGCCACCGATCTTGAATGGCGGGTACTACCCACCCGCAAAGTGCAAGGTAAAACAGTATTGGTGCTGGATGATATTCTGGATGAAGGCATCACGTTAGCAGCAGTACGCGACAAATGTCTGGAACTCGGTGCAGTAAGGGTGCTGGTCGCGGTATTATCTGAAAAAGACACAGGCAGACCCAAGCCTATCAAAGCGGATTTCACAGGGTTGATGCTACCTGATCGTTACGTATTCGGCTGCGGCATGGATGTACACGGCTGGTGGCGTAATCTACCTGCGATCTATGCTTTGAAAGACCAGCATTGAAATGACCATGAAAATACTACTTACCGGCGCTGCCGGATTTATCGGCATGTACACTGCGACCAGATTACTGGAACGCGGTGATGAAGTGGTGGGGGTAGACAACCTCAATGACTATTACGACCCTGCCTTGAAGCTGGCACGGCTGAAGCAGCTGGAAAAATATTCCAATTTTCGTTTTATAAAACTGGATATCGCAGATACGGCGGCAGTCGCTGAATTATTCGTACGCGAGAACTTCCAGCGAGTGATCCATTTGGCAGCGCAGGCAGGTGTGCGCTACTCTCTGGAAAACCCTCATGCCTATGTACAAAGCAACCTGGTGGGGTTTGTGAACATCCTCGAAGGCTGTCGTCACGGGCATGTCGAACACCTGGTCTATGCCTCCAGCTCCAGCGTCTACGGCGGTAACACCAAAATGCCGTTCTCCGAGCAGGATAATGTCGACCACCCCATCAGCCTGTATGCGGCCACCAAGAAATCCAACGAACTGATGGCACACACTTATAGCCATCTCTATGGCATCCCGACCACAGGCCTGCGGTTCTTCACGGTGTATGGTCCCTTCGGTCGCCCCGATATGGCCTATTTCAAGTTCACCAGAGCGATTTTAGAGAACAAGCCTATCGATATCTATAACCACGGCGAGATGAGTCGCGACTTCACTTATATCGACGATATCGTAGAAGGCGTGATCCGCGTGCTCGACCGACCCGCCAAGGGCGAATCGGAATCCAAGCCGCCTTACACTGTGTTCAACATAGGTAACCATGCGCCTGTCGCGTTGATGGACTTCATAGGCGCGATTGAAAACGCTTTAGGCAAAACGGCACAAAAGATATTCCTGCCCATGCAAGACGGCGATGTACCGGCCACCTATGCCGACACGCAAGCACTTGAAGCAGCCGTTCAATTCGCACCGGCAACAACAGTGGAAGAGGGTGTGACTCGTTTTGTTACTTGGTATAAGCAATACTATGGGGTAACTTAATCTACAATTGGGACACTTCTAACAAATCTTGCCGTCATCACAATCCTCAGGGGGCCTCTAGCCTGCAGAAACTGCCTCTCCCATGTCATTGAATTTCCCAGGCTTGTTTCTAATTCAGCCAAAATCAATTTTATTGTTTGGGTTTTTACGTTATCTAATTGCTGGATTGGAAACCTCTCAGAATAAGCTTGAAAAAGACGCCCAAGCCGGAGTTTTAACTGGAATATAAAGGAAGGAGGAGCATTTTCTAATTCCAATAGCGCTAAATCTTCAAGTAGCATTTCAATTGCTTGACCCCAAAGTTTACTTGCATGAGATATTCTTTCATCGCTCCCAAGCTCTAATAATAAACATCCAAAATAATATGCATAATCAGAAAGATAATCGATACGTGCGCCAATACCCTTCATATCATCCGAGAGTTTTTCATAGAGAATTTCTGCTTCCGTTAGACGTTTTGCTTTGTAAACAGAATATGCTTTATCAATACCCAATTTTGTAAGTATTCTCGAATTGTCAGGACTTTCATCCAATGCTTCTACGAAAGCTATTGCGTCATCAATAATATTTTCTGCGACGGGCTGATCTGAAAAGTCTGCCATAGCATAAAGCGTTTCTAAACTAGCAAGCGCAGCATCAGGTGATAGTTTTTTTATTTTCGGCAGAATAGCTTTAGCTGGTTGATACATCTCTTGAAAATAATCCACCCACCCAGTACGGCTCATCATAAGCTTAGTATTAGTCCAATCGATATGGAGGCGAAAAGCTAGGTATTGAGCATCTTCTGGATCAAGACAGTCTTTC
>DATBPY010000034.1:0-12336 GCA_036561085.1 Methylophilaceae bacterium
TACATCGTCATGCATAAATACAACGATGTCAGTCTTGTCTTGCGAAAGGATATATGAATTATAGACTTCCGGAAGTCCGCGCTTGTTCTCAAAACTGATACGTGGAACCAGGCGATTATCATAGGTCAGGCGTTTAAGCGACAACCCCAAAGCAGAGTTACTCCAAAATTCGCTCTCTGATTTTCTTGTAGCACTAATGATATCGATCATGGGAGTTACATTTTTGTGAGGCCGGAAAGCCGGAATTGTATGATAAATGCGAAATAAAAGTGGGTCACTCGAAATAAGTGCCCACTTCTATGATGACTGGCGCGCCCGAAGAGATTCGAACTCCTGACCCCTTGGTTCGTAGCCAAGTACTCTATCCAGCTGAGCTACGGGCGCGTTGTTTTTGAGAAAGGGCGCAATTATACCAAAATAGCGCTTATCAACAAGGCAATTTCTACTAGGCACGTCTCCAAGTGGTACCTTGAGGAGTATCTTCGAGCACGATACCGGCATCGGTGAGTTGTTTGCGTATACGATCCGACTCGGCAAAATCCTTCGCTTGTTTGGCTGTATTGCGTGTGGCAATAAGCGCGTCGATATCGAGAGCATCGTCCGATATCTCTGCAGCTCCGTGTAGAAAGACATCCGGTTCGCGCTGCAATAAACCCAGAATGTCCGCTAGCGATTTCAGCATAACGGCAGTTTCAGTTGAGTGTGATTTGTTGACTTCGTTGGCGAGTTCAAATAACACAGCAACGGCTTCCGGTGTGTTGAAATCATCGTCCATCGCTGTCTTGAATCTGGCTGCAACCGGGTTGTTCCAGTCTATTGCCTGTGTGAAGACCGGTGTACCTCTCAGAGCCGTATATAACCGGGTAAGCGCCTGTTTTGCATCGTCCAGATGATGATCCGAGTAGTTGAGCGGGCTGCGATAGTGGGCGCGCAGGATGAAAAAACGTACTATCTCAGCGTCGTATTGCTTCAGAATCTCGCGGATGGTGAAGAAGTTGCCCAGCGACTTGGACATCTTTTCGTTATCCACCCGTACAAAACCATTATGCAGCCAGTAATTCACGAATTTATGGTCATGGGCGCCTTCAGACTGGGCGATCTCGTTTTCATGGTGAGGGAACTGTAGGTCTGCGCCGCCGCCATGGATGTCGAAATGTTCTCCCAGCAGATGTTCGCTCATGGCAGAGCATTCGATATGCCAGCCGGGGCGGCCTTTTCCCCACGGCGAGTCCCAGGAAGGTTCATCGGGTTTGGCGGATTTCCATAATACGAAATCCATAGGGTCACGCTTGGCGCTATCCACTTCCACCCGCTCCCCAGCGCGGAGATCTTCCAGCGATTTGCCGGAAAGTTTGCCGTAGCCTTCGAAATCGCTTACGGAGTAGAACACATCGCCATTTTTCCCTACGTACGCCAGTTTGCGCTCTATGAGCTCGGCGATCATGCTGACCATGCCATCCACATACTCGGTAGCGCGTGGCTCTGCATCGGGACGTATCACTCCCAGCGCATCGGCATCCTCGTTCATTGCCTGGATATAGCGCTGAGTCAGGTCGCCGATAGCTTCGTTATTCTCCGCGGCGCGCTTGATGATCTTGTCGTCTATATCGGTAATGTTGCGCACGTAAGTAAGTTGCAGACCTTCGGCGCGTAACCAGCGCGACACCATGTCGAACACCACCATGACGCGGGCGTGGCCCAGATGGCAGTAGTCATATACGGTCATGCCGCAGACGTACATGCGCACATGTCCCGGAGTAATGGGGGCAAACGGCTGTTTTTCCCGCGCGATGGTGTTATAAAGATTAAGCATGATGATAATTACAGTCAGGAACTGCTTGAATTTTTTGAGTTATAGTACGTTTGAGGGTGGAGTTTTTTGATAGAATCAGCGCCTTGGAAACTCTTCAAAAGTATAGCACAATGCCTTCTATACACGCCCTAGGGCGCTGCGGTTTACTGGTGATTTGCGGTTTTTTTTGTTTAAGTGGCGTGAGCTATGCGGCAGATATCAAAGAACTCAATGCACAGCTTGCAAAAGGAGTGGCTTTTGCACAAGAAGGAAAACAGGCCGAGGCGATTGCTGTGTTCTCTGCACTGATACAGAGCAATCCGGAATTGCCGGAGCCCTATAATGATCTGGCGGTGGTCTACGCGGAACAAGGGCAATACGAGAAAGCGCGGCTGGCGTTGGAAATGGCGATCAATACTCACCCTAGTTACAATACGGCACATCAGAATCTGGGCGGTATCTACGCCAAAATGGCCAGCGATGCCTATGACAAGGCATTGCAAGTGGATCGCAACGGCAACCATCCTTCACCGCAATTGGAGATGATCAAGGAGATCGTGCCGGTTGGGTCGGTGAAGATGGCAGCGATCAAGCCCACGCCGCGTCTTCCCGCATTCCTTGAACACAAGCCTGCCGCCGTTGCCATTGGGCCCAGACCGACGGTGCCTGTCGCCAGCGAACCACCACGCACTGAACCTGCGAAAATCGCCCCCAAGGCAGACGCACAACAGGAGGTACTAAGTATGGTTCAAGATTGGGCGCATGCATGGTCGACCAAGAATGTGCCCGCATACTTGGCTTTTTATGCACCGGATTTCAAAACTCCCAATGGCGAATCGCGCGCAGAATGGGCAAAGGGACGTGAACTCCGCATCAAAAAACCGGTACCTATCAAGGTGCAGGTACTGAATCCGAAAATCACGGTGGAAGGCGATCATGCCACCGTCTCATTCAGGCAGGATTATCGTGCAGGTGACCTGAGCAAGCGTACCGCAAAAGTGTTGCAACTCAAGCAAGCTTCCGACAAGTGGTTGATTGAGAAAGAAGTGGCAGATAATTAATGCGTCAAATCATCTCACGTAAAGGGTTGTTGCTTACCTTGGTCATTGCGTTGGCAGTGCCTTGGAATGCAACGGCGATCCATAAGGCGGATCAATCATCGCGCCTGGAGGCTTTCATTCACTCTGCTCCGCATGGCGGCATCGAGGGGATGCTGGTGCGCAGCCTGGTGGAAATAACCCAAGGCAAGCTGGATGAAGCGCTGAATGATGTAGATGCGGTGATCAGCCGTGTACCCAATTTCAAGCTCGCATATCTGGTGCGTGGAGATTTGCTGCAAGCAAAGGCACATCAGATCTCTGGCTTCGGCGCGGCACCGAATGCGCCTTCTGCAGAGATCGCGGATTTGCAACAGGAAGCGCATGCGCGCCTGGAACGCTACATTGCGCATGATGCAAGAGTACCGGATGATATCTGGCAACTCGATTCCACTCAGCGTTACGCCATCGTGGTGGATACGGGAAAATCTCGACTTTATCTCTATCGCAACGAGAATGGGAAACCCGTTTATGTGTCCGATTACTATGTCACTGTGGGCAAGAATGGCACAGAGAAGCAACAGGAAGGCGATAAAAGGACTCCACTGGGCGTTTATTTCACGGGTAAGCAATTGGATAAGGAAAGACTACCCGATCAGTATGGCAGTGCGGCTTATCCATTAAGCTACCCCAACGAGTGGGATGAGCGTCAAGGTAAAACCGGGCATGGCATCTGGTTACATGGTTCTCCCAGCGATACTTATAGCCGTCCTCCGCGTTCTTCGGACGGCTGTGTGGTGCTGACCAATACTGACATCTTATCCTTGTCGCCTATTTTGCAGAATGGCGCAACGCCGGTGGTGATTGCCAGAGATGAAAATAGCGAGAATGGCGAAGTTGCTGCGATCCCCAGTGAGCAACGAGAAGCTTTGCTCAACGAGGTGGAAGCATGGCGCAAGCATTGGCAACAGCAGGATACCGATCTCTATTTGCAGTATTATTCACCCAATTTCTTCACCCAGAATATGGATCTCGCAAAATGGTCGGCGGAAAAGCGTCGCATCCAGCAACATAAGGCAAACGTCAGTGTTACCTTGTCTGAAATGAGCGTATTCCGCAATCCCGATCCTCACCGGCAAATGGTGGTAGTCAATTTTAATCAGGATTACCGTGCGGATAGCTTCAGCCACAAGATGCGTAAGCGCCAGTACTGGGAACTGGAGAAGGGGCGTTGGAAGATTTTGTATGAAGGAGCAGCCTGATGCTGTTGCGTTATTTATTGTGTGCGATCTTGTATGTCAGCTTGAATGCTTGGGCAGGCAACCCCCAGGTGGAGTTTGAGACCAGTCAGGGTAATTTCGTGGTGGAGTTGTACCCGGACAAAGCACCGCATACTGTCGAGAATTTTTTGCAATATGTGAATATCGGCTACTACACAGGCACCGTTTTTGAACGCGCTATTCCTAATTTTGTGGCGCAAGGCGGTGGGATGACGGAAACGTTGCAGGTCAAGCCTACCTTTACGCCTGTCATCAGTGAATCCAACAATGGGCTGCTTAATGATCGCGGCAGTATTGCCATGGTACGCGGTCATTCAGCGGACTCGGCAACCTCGCGCTTTTTTGTCAACCTTGCGAATAATCATATTCTGAACTACGTTCGGCCCGAAGAGGGCTTTGAGGGATATACCGTATTTGGTCGTATAATTCGTGGCTTCGACGTACTGTTACAGATAGGCGCCAAGCCCACGGTAGATATCGGTAGACTGCAGAACGTCCCCATAGAACTGCCGGTGATTCGCTCTGCATACTTACTGGATTCTGCGGTTGAGGCGGAAAATCTACCGCCGGAGCCGCCTCCTGTATTCACAACAAAAAGTAAAACCAACAAAACTGCAACAACGAAAAAAGCTTATTCTAAACTTATTAAAAAGGGAAATGCCAGTGGTAAAACTGCAAACTAATTTTGGCGATATCGTATTGGAACTGGATGCCGAGAAAGCACCGCTGACAGTCGCTAATTTTCTGGAATATGTCGAAAGCGGCTTCTACAACGGCGTGATCTTTCATCGGGTGATCGACGATTTTATGATTCAAGGCGGAGGCATGGAGCCCGGCCTGAAACAAAAACCAAGTAATGATCCGATACAGAACGAGGCGGAAAACGGCCTGACTAATGACGCATATACGGTCGCCATGGCGCGCACCTCAAATCCACATTCCGCTTCCAGCCAGTTCTTTATCAATGTCTCCGATAACGACTTTCTTAACCATACTGCGCCAAGCGGGCAGGGGTGGGGCTATTGCGTATTCGGTAAAGTGGTAGAGGGTATGGACGTGGTAGATAAGATCAAAGCGGTAGAAACCGGCAGCCAGGGAGGTCATCAGGATGTGCCTGTGGAAGACGTAGTGATCATCTCGGCGGAAGTTGTTTGACCCACAGTCTATTCATTTCCGATCTACACCTATGTCAGACGCGACCGCATATCACGCGGTTGTTTCTGACATTTTTACAGCAGCAAGTACGCGCCGCTGAGTCTTTGTATATTCTGGGTGACTTGTTCGAGTACTGGGCAGGGGATGACGACCTCGAGGACGAACATCACCAGCAAGTAGTGAATGCGTTGCACGGATTATCAGAAGTAAAAGTCTATCTCATGCATGGCAATCGTGATTTGCTATTGGGCGAAAGATTTGCGCAAGCCTGCAATGCCACTTTATTGCCGGACCCTATCCTAATGAGTCTGCATGGGCGATTGACCTTGCTCACTCACGGCGATCTTTTATGTACCGACGATGTGGATTATCAAGCTTTCCGCAAACAGGTGCACGATCCATTGTGGCAGCAGGCTTTTCTTGCACAACCTTTAAGCGAGCGCAAAAACCAGATTGCCGGTTATCGCAGTCGTAGCGAGCAGGAAAAATCTTATAAAAGCGAAGCGATCATGGATGTGAATGCCGAAGCTGTTGCCGACATGGTCCGACAGTATCAATATCCGTCTTTACTGATACATGGCCATACGCACCGTATGGGCAAGCATGCCATGAGTATCGATGGGCATTCCTGTGAGCGTATCGTACTGGGAGACTGGTATGACAGCGGGAGCTATCTCAGCGTCAACGCGCAGGAGTGCGTGATGCTGCCTTGGAATTAATGTACGAATTAGTGTGAGGCGAAACCGGACGTAGTGGCAGGTGCCGGCGCCACTTGCATCACCTTGCTGTCAGGAGCATTCATACTGGCCGTTTGAGGGCCTTTCTTCTTTACAGGTACCGGATGTCTCAGCCACCATTCGCTGGCGTTGCGTTGCCCGATCTTTTCTTCCCTCGCGCTGATCAATCCGGCTATCTTGTCCCGCTCTTCTTGAGCAGTTGAGATCAACGCATTGTTATTCAACTCTTCGTCAGTAATCTCGGGATCCTCTTCGTCAACCGGTTCATTCCCTGCGCCTATGGCATACCACATGTAAGAGCGGGGCAGGTCGCGCTTGGTATTGCCTTCGCCGTTGGCATACATACTGCCCAGCATCAACGCGGCGGAAACATCGTGAGTCTCGGCCAGTTTTTCTGCCCATTTAATGGCTTCGGCATAATCCGGTTCAACATCGAAACCGTTATAGAATTTCACTGCCAACAGCCTGGCTGCGTTGGGATCTCCTGCTTTGGCAGCTTTGCGTAACCAATGTAGTGCTTGAGCAGTGTCCTTGGGTACACTGCGCCCGTAATTGAAGCGCGAACCCAGTTCGAATTCAGCCGTCAGGTCACCCTTCTCGGCTTTAGCCATCAGTTTCGCCAAAGGTAATTTATCGTATTTGGTTTTTTGCGGCGGAGGTGGCGGCGGGATTTTTTTCTTGCGCACCGGTTGCCCGTCTATGCCTGCATCAGGTAATCCTGCGGTAGAGGTGACGTTATCCAGGGGATCCGAGCTTGCCAGTTGTGAAACCCCCAGCAACGACACGGCAGTGGTTAAAAGCAGGAGTCGATATAATTTATTCATCGCTTAAATGTCGATTCAGTCACGGGAAAAAAGATGATACCAAACTTCCACAAGTGATGTATTTATCAAGGTGTATAGCCCGGAATCTTGGTCTCGTCCACTTCGTCTATCTGATCCGCTTCCAGGAACTGGTTCGCGTATTCCAGGTAGACTTTTTCACGTATGAACAGATCGAACAAATCAGGATCTACGTGGTTATCGATCTTCATTTTACCCAAGATAAATAATGACTCGGACAGCGTTTTGGCTTTTTTATAGGGGCGGTCGCGCGCAGTGAGCGCCTCGAAAATATCGGCGATACCCATGATTCGTGCGGGAATCGACATCTGCTCGCGCGTCAGACCTCGCGGGTAGCCTTTTCCGTCCATGCGTTCATGATGGCCCCCGGCATACTCCGGAACCTTACGCAAAGCTTTGGGGTAAGGCAGCGATTCCAGCATGTTAATGGTCACTACGATGTGGTTATTGATGACTTGGCGTTCTTCATTGGTCAGCGTACCGCGTGCGATATTGAGGTTGTACACTTCGTTTTCGCTCAAGAATGGTGCCTGTTCGCCTTCTTCATTCCGATATTTGTAATTGGCGATCTGCTTGACGCGCTCCTGATGCTCTGCGGTCATGAATTCTCCACCGATATTGGCATTGCGGATGAATTCACGGTCGTTATCCAGTTGTTCCTTGTGCGCACGCAATTGCACATCCATGGATTTGATACGATCAGGATGGCCTTTCTTCAGCACGTCGACCTGCTGGCGCAGCATTTCTACTTCAGCCTGGCTTTTCAGTAGCTCGAAACGCGTGTCTATCAATTCGATACGATCAAAGATGGTGGAAAGCTTGGTAGCTTTATCCACCACATATTCCGGCGTGGTCACCTTGCCGCAATCGTGCAACCAAGCGGCGATACGCAACTCGTACAACTCTTTCTCCGACATGGTGAAGTCTTTGAAAGGCCCCGTGGTCGCATTGACCGCAGTGTTCCCCAGCATCATCGCCATTTCCGGCACGCGACGACAATGACCGCCGGTATAAGGTGATTTTTCATCGATCGCATCTGCGATCAAGGTAATGAAAGACTCGAACAATGCTTTCAAGCCTTCTATCAGGTTCTGGTTGGTCATCGCTACTGCCGCCTGCGAAGCCAACGATTCCACCAATTGCTGGACTTCCGGTGAGAACGCGACCACTTCGCCGCTCTTGCGGTCTTTGGAATTCAATAACTGCAATACGCCGATGATTTCCTTTTCATGGTTCTTCATCGGAATAGTGAGGAATGACTTCGAGCGATAGCCGGTATTTTCGTCGAATTTGCGGGTGCCGGAAAAATCGAACCCTTCGGCTTCATAAGCGTCCGCGATATTGACCGTGCGGTCATTGACCACGGCATTAGCCGCCACCATGCTCGTATTCGGCGTACCATCCTCACGATAGATGGCTAATGCGGGAAACGGGATGTCTTTGCCGGTAGTCCCGCCCATGGCGATGTTAAGCGAGTCGGTGCGCATGATCTCGAATTTCAGCTTGTCATCGTCAGTGACGGTGTATAAGGTACCGCCGTCGGCGTTGGCGATTTCCTTGGCGCCCAGCAAAATCATCTCCAGCAGGCGCTTGGTATCCCGCTCTGACGATAAAGCAACGCCAATCTTATTAAGCTTGGCAATGTTTTCTAATGTAGTGCTGGCGTCAGACATTTTTTGTGATGCATCCCTTTAACCGGATTACGATATATTCCTAGCCGCAAGAGTGGCGCAAAGCGGCATTCTCGTCAACCGGCTATCGCTTTTGTCGGTGATTTCTTCACGGCACCAGATTTTGGCTTAAATTCCTTAGCACGTAGATCCGCCGCCATATGATCCAGCACGCCGTTGACATATTTATGTCCATCCACACCACCGTAACGCTTGGCAAGTTCTATGCCTTCGTTGATGACGACGCGGTAAGGAATGCTAGGGTCGAATGCTAATTCATACGCGGCGATGCACAATACCGCATGCTCCACGGGGCTTAGCTCTTCTACTTTACGGTCGATGAACTGGCCGATCTTTACATGCAGACCGTCCAGATTTTCGAGCGCGCCATGCAGCAAAGCCGAACAATAACTTTTGTCGGCTTTGACAAACATAGGGTCTTCAGTCAAATGAATGTAGATATTCTTTTCGCTATTTCCGCTTAAAAAATATTGATACAGTCCCTGCAAAGCCAACTCCCGCGATAATCGCCGGTTGCCGCTGGATTTCTTTGGAGTTACAGTTTCAGTGATAGGGTCTGTCATAGGTGCAGTCATATGCTACTCATCATAAATGTCGGATCAGGTTAGCCATCTCCACTGCGGTTTGCGCAGCTTCAGTGCCTTTCGCTTTTATCCGGGCTTTTGCCTGTGCATCATTTTCAGTGGTCAGGATCGCATTGGCAACCGGAACCCCGGTCTCGAATTGTACTTCGGCCACCCCACGTGCCGACTCACTGGCGACGATCTCAAAGTGGAAAGTCTCGCCGCGTATCACGGCACCTAGTGCGATCAAAGCATCGTAATGACGACTTTTTGCCATTTTAAGCAGTAATAACGGTGCTTCCAAGGCGCCCGGTACCGTGCCCAGCGTGATGTCATTATCGGAAACACCCAAGCGATGTAACTCCTCCAAGCATGCAGCCAATAAGCCATCACCGATCTCATGGTTGAAGCGCGATTGCACAATGCCTATGCGCATCGAATTGCCGGATAAATCCTGTTCCATCGTATTCATCGTATTCTCCTCGTTATGGGCTTAGTTTTTTTGCGTGTGCCTGATGGCGCATCCAATTCTCTTTATACAATTGCGCTAGCTCGTTATTGCCGTGTATCACTAACACATTCTCTGCATTGTTATATTGTGCGGCATAGGTGAAATTATAACTCCCGGTAATGACTGCCACTTGCGGCGTGTCGGCATCGATCACCATAACCTTATTGTGCGCGTTTTGGTGCTCACTATCTATCCATACCTGCACCCCCGATTGTGCCATGGATGAGACTTTTTCACCTTTGATATGTTCCGTCTGGTCAGCATCGGCGATCAGTTTGACATCCACACCGCGCTGTCGTGCTGCGATCAGCGCTTGGGCGATGCCTTTATGCGTGAACGAAAACGCTTGCACCAATACCTGCCGGTGCGCCTGATCGATGGTTTTAACGATAAGCGCGGCTACATCCTGCTCCGGCGCGAATGCAAGTTCCATATTACCGGTGGCGGCGATAGTCTTTGGAGCCGATTGCAATCCCCATGCGACAGGGCTGAATAGCAAGAGCACCAGCAGTATTCTGTTACATGCAGTCGGCATGGCGGAAACAATCCACGGTATGGTCGTTAACCATACCCACTGCTTGCATCATGGCATAGCAGATAGTAGTGCCGACGAATTTGAAGCCGCGTTTCGCCAAATCCTTGGAGAGCGCATCGGAAATCGCAGTCCGCGTAGGAATCTCACTGCGATCCTGCCAATGATTGATAATGGGGCGGCCATCTACAAAATGCCACAGATATTGGTCAAAGCTGCCGAATTGCTGCTGTATGGCAAGAAACTGTCGTGCATTATTGATCGCGGCGGCAATTTTAAGACGATTACGTATGATGCCGGGGTCGTTTAATAGCTGTGCGACTTTGGTTTCGTCATACAAAGCGACTTTTTGCGGATCGAACTGATCGAAGACGTCTCGGTAGTGCTGGCGTTTTTTGAGTATGGTGACCCAGGATAAACCGGCCTGCGCACCTTCCAGTATCAAAAATTCGAACAGGGCATGTTCGTCGTGTAACGGCACGCCCCATTCGGTGTCGTGATAGCTGGTATTCGGTTCGGAGCTAGCCCAGAAACAGCGAGACTTCACACCGCAGCATCTGCAACGGAAGGTGCTTCAGTATCTTCTGCGCTTTCGTCAAAGCGTAATACCACTTTTTCGTCTGCATCCAGGTCCACCGTGACATGGCCGCCATGGGCAAGGCTACCGAACAGGAGCTCATCCGCTAATGCTTTGCGTATGGTGTCTTGTATCAACCTAGCCATCGGGCGTGCACCCATTTGCGGGTCGAAGCCTTTTTTGGCAAGGAATTCCTTCAATGCCGTAGTGAAACTGACCTCGACTTTTTTCTCATGCAATTGGTCTTCCAGTTGCATCAGGAATTTATCGACGACGCGCACAATGACATCGTGATCCAGCGCTTTGAATGACACCATGGCATCCAGCCGGTTACGGAACTCCGGCGTGAACATGCGCTTGATTTCAGCCATCTCATCGCCTGCCCCGGTGCTGGAAGTGAATCCCATACTGGTTTTAGATAACGATTCTGCACCCGCATTGGTGGTCATGATGATGGTGACATTGCGGAAATCGGCCTTGCGTCCATTGTTATCCGTCAACGTGCCATGGTCCATGACTTGCAGCAGGATGTTGAAAATGTCCGGGTGAGCTTTCTCGATCTCGTCCAGCAATAATACCGAATATGGCTGCTTATTGATCGCTTCCGTCATCAGGCCGCCCTGCTCGAAACCTACATAGCCCGGCGGTGCGCCTATCAAGCGGCTGACTGCATGGCGTTCCATATACTCGGACATGTCGAAACGCACGAGTTCTATACCCAGGGTATAAGCCAGTTGCCGTGCGACCTCGGTTTTGCCGACCCCGGTCGGACCGGAGAACAGGAATGCACCTATCGGCTTTTGCGTGTTTCCCAAGCCGCTGCGCGACATCTTCATGGCGGCAGCCAGCATGTCTATCGCTTCATCCTGCCCGAATACCACTGCTTTCAGATCACGGTCCAGCGTTTTCAATGCGCTTCTATCATCGCTGGAGATGTTTTTGGAAGGAATGCGGGCGATCTTGGCGATGATGCCTTCGATCTCCTTGTTGCCGATCACTTTCTTCTGGCGTGACTTAGGCAGGATGCGTTGTGCGGCACCAGCTTCGTCTATCACGTCTATGGCCTTATCCGGCAAGTGGCGGTCATTGATGTATTTAGCCGATAACTCTGCTGCGGTCGAAAGCGCAGCCGAGGTGTATTTCACCCCATGATGCACTTCAAAGCGTGATTTCAGGCCTTTGAGTATCTCCACGGTTTCATCGATGGAGGGTTCAACCACATCCACTTTCTGGAAACGTCTGGACAGCGCATGGTCTTTCTCAAAAATACCGCGGTATTCCTGATAAGTAGTTGCGCCTATGCATTTGAGCTGGCCGTTGGAAAGCGCGGGCTTGAGTAGGTTGGACGCGTCAAGCGTCCCGCCGCTGGCAGCGCCGGCGCCGATCAGCGTATGGATCTCGTCTATGAACAAGATGGCATGGGGGTTTTCCTGCAGCTTCTTAAGCACAGCCTTGAGCCGCTGCTCGAAGTCGCCGCGATATTTGGTACCGGCCAGCAGGGCGCCCATATCCAGCGAATAGATGGTAGCGGCAGCCAGAATCTCCGGCACATCGCCTTCAACGATACGTCTTGCCAGACCTTCGGCAATGGCGGTTTTACCGACTCCGGCTTCGCCTAC
>DATBPY010000035.1:0-32831 GCA_036561085.1 Methylophilaceae bacterium
TCTACGCCCGTTTGTTCTCTGGTAGAAGGCTTCATGTTCTGAGGCGTCACCGACAGCAGCAGGCTCAGATTGAATTTGGCTGCAGTCGCCAATGGATTCAGCCGTAACGCCTGTTCATAAGCCACTCTGGCCTGAGAGAAATCATATTTGGCTTCATCCTTCAACGTACCGTCTTCTTTCACACCTCTTTGCAAACCGGAAAGAAACAAGTTGTTGCCGATGTTGTATTGAATCTTCGCCTGCTGTAAAAGTCCGGTAGTGATTTCAAGTAACTGACTGTAAGTCTGTACCGCATGCTTGTAGTCCTGATCATTACCTTGCAAGTAGGCAGCAGTAAATTTCTTCTGATATAAAAAGGCATCATCGGAGACCGTCTGCCCGCTCCTTACTGCCTGATTCACCCTGTTTATTTTCCAGCATTGATAAGACTCATATGCTGTACCGACCCCTGCGAGGACGATCAGCAGAATCAGCCCGAGATTGATGCCTTTTATGCGGTTTCCCATGAATGTATCCTTAAATTTTTAACGACTAAAATAATGAAACCCAGCGACATTGCGAGAATGATCAGATTGTGGGAATAGTCATGCCCAGGAACGGTGATGTTGTACTGGATCAGGTTCTTCTCCCTGGAATCGATATCCTGGATGGCTGAACGCAAAGCCAGCGGATTCTCAGCCTCATAGGCGCGATATTTGATCTTGAGCGACTTGAAGAAGTTATCGAGCTCGATAGCCGGAGGCTCGGAGCCCGGCTCGAAATGGTTATTCTTGTTGAAGATACTGATGTCGTCAGGCTCGCGCAGCACGATCCAATACAGACTCAAACCCATACTGGTCATCTTTTCCTGGATCTTCGCTTTTACTCGGGGGCTGATCTTGCCCGCACCATCCGACAATAGAATGATCGCCCTGGAACCGGTACTGGGGATATCGTTGAACATGCTGATCGCTTCGGTAACCCCGGCACCGATGTTAGTCTGGTTGATCCCTGCGCTGGTGGCAGCATTGATGGCCGAGTGAATGGCGGCACGATTGGTGGTGATCTTGACGCCATACAAAGCCGAGTTGGTGAAAGCAACCACGCCCATCATGTCATCGGTACGTGAGTCGATGAATTTGGTGATCAGGCGTTTGGCGGCAGCCGATTTTATTTCAGCTGCATGCCCACTCGCCACATCACCGGCAAAAGGCTCTCCCATGCTCACGCTACGATCTATCACCAGCACCGTCTGCGCACCTTTGCCTACTTTCTGCACCTTCTGATCCGGGCCTTGCGGCGCAGCTAACGCCAGTACGATGCAAGCGAGCATGGCCGCAGTGATGGTTTTGACAGCAAGATTCGCCATGTCGGACAAACGGTCTGCCGGCATAAGCACCAGCCATGAATACATCTGGCCCTGATGCGTATTCAGCAAAAACGGCGTGGCGATGAATGGCAGTAGCAACAGCGCCCACGGATTGATAAACGACATCATAATTTCCGCTCGCAGTCTCTCAGATTCCTGCTTAACGTGACGAGGTCGCGCATGAATGCTTCATTATCGGCAGAATGCGCACCAAACAGAGATTTATTGGAACACTCGAAGAAATCCGTGATTTCCGCCCGCATGCGGCCAAAACTCGGATGTGCTATCAGAAATGCTTCAACATCACCGGCAAACACATTGTTACCATAGGTCTGGTTAAAAGCCTGGTGCAGATAGAACAACGCCTTTCTTACGTCAGCAGGAGTATTAGATAAACGCTTGATGCGGCGATGAGCCTGGGCGAATGGACCGCCCATGAATGGAAACCAGCACCGGTCTGCATTAACGTAAACGAGTGCGATGAGTCCGATCACAAACAGGCTGAAACAAACTATAAGTGCGGTTTGCCGAGGGCGGATATCGATCAGGTCCGGCATTTGCTGGGGTTGCACATTGATCTTGGCGGTCAATAAATCACTATCCACTAATGGCGAGAACCAGAACCGCCAAGCTGGTATCTCGATCGTCAATGCTTTGGGGCCGCCGGTAAGTACCAGCGTTTCTGCAGGTAACTGCATCACGTTCGGAAGCTTGGAGCTTGCGAAGACCTGGTAACTCAGATTCAGGCTGTAATGGGTACTTTTCCCATGCTTTGTTGGCTTGACTTTGAGGTCTATAAGCTCAATGCCATTTTGGTTCGCCCCTTTGACGGGATAGGCGTTTTTACTGATCTGGTAGGGTTGCGCCACGTCCAACTCGATCTTACGGTTCAATACGTCACCGATATGCACTCCCATATTCTGGGCCGGATTAGTCATCGATGCGATGCGTGCAGCAGGTTCCTGCGCATGGCTGCTGAGGCTGAAAATAGCGATGCTTGCGGTAAGCATCAATTGATAGATTTTATTTTTCATAGGTTCATATACAGCTCAAAATAATGCGACATGATTTCCGGGGTGTATTCGTTTTCGATAAACAGTGCCGGACTCTCAAAACCGGTGAATAGTTTTTCCAGTTGTTCCTTACGCTCAGCAAAGGCTTCCTGGAATTTTGCAGTGACGGATTCGCGGAAAAATATGGTGCGGTTCAAGCCTGTTTCCGGGTCTATCATGGTGCCGAAGCCGAATTTCGGAAGTTTTTTATATTCCTGCGCTTCCCACAGCACTACTGGAATGACTTGATGTTTGGACATCGCAATCATGGTCTGCTCGATCACTTCCAGCGGCATGTGAAAATCCGATATCCAGAACACCAGCCCTTTGTTCTGACTAAGAAATTCAGGAACTTCCAATATGCCTTCCGAGCCTATCTGCATTTTTGTGATGTGCTTCAACGATGCGATCACTTCCAATGAGTTGTGCAAGTTATGACTCATCGGCAGCAGCAATTCTTCTATCACATGCCGGTCGTAGCCGATAAAGCTGAAAACATCTCCAGCTTCATAAGCAGAGCTCGCTATGGACGCCGAGATTTCAATAGCTTTATCCAATTTGCGCTGACGACCCTTGTATTGCATGGAGCTGGACAGATCGCACACCACGAAGATCGGCGTGGTGTTGTCCTGGTTGAACAGCTTGACCTGCACCTGCTCATAGGGGTCGCGCAATGTCTGCCGCAAGTCCATGCGTCTGGCATCGGGGTAATCGATCAGCGGGACATTATTTTTATATTCAAAACCCAGCCCGCGCTGCAGACCTCGGTGCCCACCGAAATGCACACTGCTTGATTTCCAGGGAATGCGGTAAGTGAATGGTTTGGCTTGCATCATTACGCCGCCATTGCTTTCGCCGGTACCGCTACAGTGCTGAGGATGTGCGAGGTTAACTCTCTGGAAAGTGCAGTCCTGCGATTCTCATACATGGCATTGAACGCCAGACGGTGGGCGATGATCTCGTGGAATACGGCATGGATGTCTTCCGGGTACAGACTATCCCGGTTCATCAACCATGCATGTACACGCGCCGCTTTCAGCAACATGCCCATGCCGCGGGGGCTGGCTCCGGCCTGTATCAAGCGACCGACATCGACATTATCGAGTTTGATACCGAATTTTGCCGGAGTCTGGGTAGCATCCCAGAGATCAAGTGCATATTCTTCTATCACGTCGCTGGACTGGATATGGTTCTGCAACAGGTCGGAAAAATCGTTCATCTGGTCGAACTGAAGAATGCCGGACTTCACTTCTTTAGTCAGATTCTCCGCATGCTGGAATCTGGTATTGAACACCAGCGATTTGCGTAATTCGCGATCATCAGGAATATCGATGGGGATCTCCATCATGAAACGGTCGCGCGCAGCTGCAGGGATCTCAAAGGTTTCGTTTTTCTCTACCTGATTACGGTCGGCGAACACCACCATATGCGGCAAGCGATATTCCTTTTTGAAGGCATGCAGATTGCGCTCCGCCATCACTCGCAACATGAGAGCGTGCACCTGAGGCCGCGCACGATTGATTTCATTGAAGAAGAAAACCGACAGTTTTTCGCCTGCGCGCAGCAATGGACCTTCATCGATCTTGGGACGTCCGTCATCACCCAGATAAGTGTGATACACCAGATCGTTAGGCATCAGGTCGACTGTGCCTTCGATACGTTCATAACTACCGCCGATACCGCGCGTAATGGATTGCAGCAAGGTGGTCTTACCTACTCCTACCCCGCCCTCCAGCAATACATGCCCCCGTGCGAAAATGGCGATATTCATCAGCCTGATCGCTTTGTCCTGGCCCAAAATCACCTTCTTTACTTCGCTTTCCAGTTCCAGCGATTTATCCCGCCAGTCCGATAGCTGCTTATCAATACTTGCCATGTTTAAAATCCTTTGTGATGAAAGTTGCGCGTTATGTGCCGATGCATTGACACCTGGTAATCCATTGATTGTGATTCAATAAACTTGATGCTTGGGTCTGCCGCTCAGTATCTCGCTTGCTCCCCAGTTAGTGACCTTTCTGAATGCTTCTGAGGTAATAAAAGCTTGATAAGCACTCTGATCTTCCCATTGCGAAATGATGATGTACTTGCTCAGTTCCTTGCAATCGCGGTATAGGTTTGAGAACTCATGCCCTGCGGCCTTTGATAGTGCGTTGGCTACACCCTCGAATGCGTTTTCAAAAATATTCTCTTTGCCGGGAATAACGTCGTAATTCATACCTATGGTAATCATGGATGAAATCCTTTAAAGTTGATTAACAATACGTTGTTGATGATATTTTTTTAGTGACAACCTAAAGCAACCTGCAAACGCGATGAAATTTCTTTTATCTGATTGGCTGAAGCGCATGGTCATTAAATCCTCCTCATTACCAGAGGCCAGGATCGTCAATCTATTCGTCATACTGGAAGATCTGCTGGAAGCCCCAGGCATACGCGAGCAATTGTTGTCGGGCGGGTTGGATGCGGAAAGCCACAATGATTTGAAAGCGTTCTTACTGTCCATGGCAGTGGATGCGAGCCTGAAAGAGCCCGACAAGCTGGCCTTGCAGTTATGTTTTATCTTGATAGGCGCGCTGAACGAAGAAGTGCGTACGCCCGGTTGCCAGGCGATGGAACGAGCAGTTGAAGCGGTTTCGAATCTGGTGTCTGTTGCAAAATCACCTCGGGCCTCAACAGCTCGCTCATTCTCTGCTGCTGTCGTTGCATCCTTCTTTGTGGTTTGCGGTGCACTGCTCGTTTTCATGCCTGGCCATAATGAGAAGGCTGCTACGAACATGGTACGCAGAATACCCATCGCAAGTGTCGCTTTAAATACCGCACCCATCGCGACAAACCCTGAAAAGCTGGTGGCCTTGTACCAGATGCACGACAAGATCCGTGCGGGACAATGCTCGTACCCGCAGGCACTGATGCTTTCCGAGCCGCAACGGGCAGTGTTTATGAACGGAGTCGTTAATATCGACGACTTGAACACCGCTAAAACAAATCTTGAAGAAGTCATTCAGCTTTACCAAAAAGTTGATTGCTATTACCCGCCTGCCGCGATGTTGCTTTAAAGCAGCTTCAACAAAATACTATCGCGAGATCGTGAAATAGTGTACAGTTCTGTTCACTGTACAGATATGTTCATTTTTAAGCAAGTAAAATTAATTGGTAGTAGAATCGAACCATGAAACTAAGCATGCGTAACCATATTATCGAAACGGCTTCTGAATTATTTCGGGCGCAAGGGATCAATGCGACCGGCGTCGATACGATCGTGGCGGAGGCAGATATCTCCAAAACCACGTTGTATAAGTATTTCCGTACTAAGGAAGATTTGGTGCTGGAAGTGTTATCCCAGCGTAGTCAGGAATTCCGTGATTGGTTATCCGGCAGGCTCAGCAAAGTCGGGCAGGACCCGCTCAAGAAGCTGAATGGTCTGTTCGACTGTATAGAAGAATGGATGCAGAACCCTGAAAGTAACGGTCTGCCTTTTTTAAAAGCCAGCGCCGAATTCCCGCAGCAGGATAATCTGGTGAATCAACTCTCAGCCAACCTTGCCAAAGAGTTTCAGCAGTACCTGACGGCAATGGCAAGCGAAGCCAAAGTAAAATCTCCAGAAGCGTTGGGGCAACAGTTAGCCATGCTGATCGAGGGAGCGATTCTCTCCGAACAACTCAACAAGAACTCGGGCGCACTGGGCTTCGCAAGAGAAGCAGCGCTATCACTCATCAAGATCAATCTTCCCTGATTTCAGGATTCCCTACTGTAACTTGCTAGTGAGATGTAGCCTTCACGAGCACCGGCTGGGTACGGTAAAGATTGGGGTACATACGCTTCAATGCTTCGACTTTAGGCAAGTCGTTGATCATGATGTAAGGATAGTGCGGGTTCAGTGTTAAAAAATCCTGATGATGATCTTCCGCCGGGTAGAAACCGGTATAGGTTTCGACGTGAGTGACTATAGGTGCGTGGAACGCCTTGGTGCGGTCCAATTGTGCGATATAACCCTGCGCTACTTGCTTCTGCATATCATTGGTAGGAAATAACGCTGAACGATACTGAGTACCGGAATCCGGCCCTTGGTAGTTCAACTCCGTCGGATTATGCACGACTGAAAAGAAAATCTGTAAAAGCTGTCCATAAGTGATCTGATTAGGGTCGTAAGTCACCTGTACCGACTCTGCATGCCCGGTATTACCTTCGCTCACCTGGTCATAGGTTGCCGTTTCCCGACGCCCGCCGGCATAACCGGACACTGCACTGGTGACTCCGCGTACATGCTGGAATACCCCTTGCACGCCCCAGAAACAACCGCCGGACAACACCAGAGTCTCTGAATGTACATTAGCGGCAGCGTGTTCGTCAGTTGTCGGTGCAGGAATCGCCACTGCGGATTCCGAAGAGCAGGCAACGCCCTGCCCCAGCAACATACCAATACCCAACATACACGCCGCGCGTAAAGCTTTTTTCCAGATAGTTTTTGTTTCTAGTTTGGATTTATTCATGATGTAGTTCCTTGTTAACCAAAAGTGAATGCAAATGCTTCAGCACCGGGATCGAGGAATTCGATCTCGAAAGTCTTGTCTTTTACAGCGCTCGATTGTCTGACAAGTTGATAAAGGCGCTCGCCGACAATAGTGCCGTTACCATCTGCATCGATATCGGTGCCATGATCCGCACCCGGTGCTTTGCCATCGACCAGCACGCGGAAATGGATAGGTTTTCCGGTTGAACCTGGGCCTAGTACCAGATGCAGATCGCGTGCATGGAAACGATACACGATGCGCGCTTGAGAACTTTGGACAACGGCTTTTTCACTGCCTACCTGCCAATTTCCGGCCAATCCCCATTGATTCAATTTCAGGTTCTTGGGCAATGTGTAGTTATGTGCCTGATCATGGATCTGGCCGTCTTTTGATGCAAAACCGTCAGCACGCGAGTACCCGACATATGTCTCAGGCGAGTCGGTTTCATCTTCATCCGATGCCATTTGTATGCCCTGCCCTTGCGCAGCTACAATGTCTTTACTGATTACTGTGTGGCCTGCTTCTCTCAGTAATTGCTGAATGACTTTTTCCGATTCGTCGTATTCGCCTTCGCCAAAATGGTGGTAACGCACTTGTCCTTTGGCGTCGATAAAGTAGTGTGCAGGCCAGTAGCGATTCTTGAATGCCCGCCAAATGGCATAGTCGTTATCTACAGCGACTGGGTAGGTAATGCCTAGATCCTGTACCGCTTTTTTCACATTGGAGATATTCTTTTCGAAGGCGAACTCAGGGGCATGTACACCGATCACCACCAGGCCTTGATCCTTGTACTTATCGGCCCAAGCGCGAATATAGGGTAATGAGCGCAGGCAGTTGATGCATGAGTAGGTCCAGAAATCGACCAGTACCACTTTGCCGCGTAGCGACTCGGTGGTCAATGGTGGAGAATTCAGCCATTCGACAGCGCCGGTTAGAGGCGGCATAGCCCCTTCTATCGGCAGACTGGAATCAGAACCCGCCGCTTCTGCCTTCATCATGGCACCCGACATACTGCCTCCGGGCTTCATAGCTCCGCCAGACATAGCTCCGCCTGTGTGGTCTGTTTGACCGCCGAACTTATCTAATAAAGATTGTTCTACCGATGCAGTTTTGGCTGTGGATAAACGTGCCAGCAACCCAGTGTCCAGTCCGAATGCTATCGCTGCCACGCCGCACAACACTGCTACTCCCAGAGCCTTACGTATCCACTCACTCGCGCCCAGAGAACGCTTCATGGCACTGAACACCTTGCCCCCCACCAGCAACGCGATTCCCAAAGAGGTAGCCGCGCCTGCTGCGTATGCTACCAGCAGCAAGGTAGTGGTAACACTGGCACCACCCAAGGCGGCACCGGTCAATACCAAACCCAGTATGGGTCCGGCACAGGGGGCCCAAAGCATGCCTGTGGCTACTCCCAACAAAAAAGAAGCCAGCATATCCGAGCCGGATTCGTCGCTGGTTCGCGCGAGTTCCGCCAATCGACTGCCCCATGCCACCAACGGACGCGTCATTCGATCCGACAAAGATGGGAATAGCAGAGTGAGGCCGAAGAAGCCTAATAATATGATGGCTGCCCAACGACCATACTGATTCGCGTCTACTGCCCAACCGCCGCCGACTGCCGCAAGCGTGGCGGTGGCACCGAAAGTGACGATCATGCCCACCAGCAATGGCAACCCATTACGCAGAAACGACTTATCCGAACGCGCGAACACGAACGGCAACACCGGCAGGATGCAAGGGCTGAGAATGGTCAGCACCCCGCCCAGATAGGACAACATGAGCAACAGCATGTAGGACTCGTTTTTCTTCTGAGTTATTTAGGCGGTGGCAGGCAGGAACTTCATGGCCGCGCCATTCATGCAATAGCGCAGCCCGGTGGGCTTAGGCCCGTCATCGAAGACATGACCCAGATGACCGCCGCAACGTTTGCAATGTACTTCGGTACGCGTCATTCCCAAAGTATTATCGTCCCGGGTCTTAACCGCGTTATCTAGCGGCTGCCAGAAACTCGGCCAGCCGGTGTGGCTTTCAAACTTGGTCTTGGACGAATACAGTTGTTGCGAACACGCGATACAGGCGAAGGTACCTGCTCTGTGCTCTGAATTCAACGGGCTGCTGTATGGCAGTTCCGTGCCTTCCTGGCGTAGCACGTTATAGGCATCTGGAGGTAGCAGCTTACGCCATTCGGCGTCGCTATGCATAACCTCGAACTTCTCCGTTGAACCGGCCTGTGCTGCACGCGCCAGAGGCGTAATAAGCGGACTCAACCCTAACAGCAAGCCTGTTGAAGCTCCACCAATAAGAAACGATCGACGGTTCAAGTTCATAATTCATCTCCACAAAAATAGATTGATTGTCCTTTGCATATTTCGTTCTAACGACAATGCAAATATCTGATTCACGATGATGAGTCGGTACAAACCCGATTTCCTTACACGGCATGTAAACCCAGACTACTCATCGACGGGAATATGCCAGGCAAAAAAAACCAGGCAGATCGCCTGGTTTAGAGAGTAAGTTGGAGGATTGCTACGGAGTATACCTATTCGTTTTAGAGTGACCGCCGAACGTTCCGGCGTTGCTTATCATCGAAAGTGTATGTGATGCATCTTAATTGGCGCATCGCTTCCACACTATGCAGAGAGTCCCGAATTTATAGGGGAGCTTTTCCCGACCTCTGAGAGAAAAGATTTTGCTGCTGAAATCTTAGTCGGCGAGTTCCTACATCCATATCAGTTCTAATCTGATTCTTATAGTTTGAATATTTTCTAAAATTGCTTCAGAAAGCAGAGCCTTCTTTGCTGAAGTATTGGATGGCGACTCTTCGCATTGATATTAACATTTGGAAAATCTCTTGCCATGCAACACACTGAACATTCCCTATCGAGTATCGAATCGGGCCAACTGCCGAAGGTTGGGAAATTGCAATATGTGCATGATGAACAACCTGGCTGGAAGCGTAAACGTCTCCGCAAAACATTTCAGTATCTGGATTTAGATGGCAAGCCATTAAGAGATGCCGCGCATATCGCGAGGATCAAATCCTTGGCCATACCGCCAGCCTGGACCGATGTATGGATATGCGCCCAAGCCAATGGGCATATACAAGCCACCGGCCGCGATGCCAAGGGGCGCAAGCAGTATCGTTACCACACGCGATGGCGTGAGTTACGTGACGATATGAAATATGAAAACATGATTAGTTTCGGTATGCATTTACCGATGATTCGAAAAAAGGTGGCTCGAGATTTAACCGAGGCCGGTTTAACTCGAGACAAGGTAATTGCCACCATCATATTTTTACTTGAGAAAACCATGATACGTATCGGCAATGATGAATATGCCCATCACAATAAGTCTTATGGCTTAACTACTTTACGTAATAGGCATCTCGATATCCAGGGTGCTGATCTGCTTTTTCATTTTGTCGGCAAGAGTAAAGTGGAACACCGAATTAGCTTGCATGACCCCAAGTTGGCACGCATTGTTAAACAGATAAAAGAGTTACCTGGTCAAGAGCTTTTTCAATACATGGATGGTGATGGGCAGCGTCACAAAATCAATTCTGCAGATGTGAATGAGTATTTGCAGGAGATCACCGGAGAGCAATATACAGCGAAGGATTTCCGCACTTGGGCGGGAACCCTTCAAACAACTATTGCCCTCGCGCAATTTCAACAATTCGAGAACATGACTCAAGCGAAGTCGAATGTCGTTCTCGCCATCAATGCTGCTGCAAAAAAGTTGGGGAATACGCCAACGATATGCAAGAAATGCTATGTCCATCCTGGCATCATCCAATCCTATATGAGTGGAGAATTATTTCCTCTGATAGTAAATAAACAATTGGAATCAGCTAATAAAAATGAATTGAGTGAGATGGAGCAATGCGTGATCACATTATTGCGCGATGCCGCAAAATAACTATCGCTCTGCCAAAAACCTTCATCTCAAAAGGAATGTTTTGCTAATCTGCTTCTGATGAATTCAGTACAGAGAATCTCCTACAAAATAATCAGACAAGTGCTTATACGTTAACTATCAATTTTCTTTTTAAATGACCGGACATACTTCAGAACCTTATAGGCAGTTATAGGGAGGTAAAAATGTCTGCTCAACACGGTACATACACCTTGTGCATCGATTTATGTAACAAATGCGCCGATGTCTGCGATGCCTGCACGCTCGCTTGTTTAAATGAAGAAAACGCGGCTTATATGCGCGACTGTATCCTCATGGATATAGATTGTGCCGCGTTTTGCCGCTTGACTGCGGGCTTCATGGTGCGTCAAAGTGAAATGCTTGAATTGATCTGTGAGGATTGTGCAGAACTCTGTAACACATGTGCGGAAGAATGCGAAAAGCATCCCATGGAACATTGCAGGTTATGTGCTGAAATTTGTCGCAAATGCGCGGATACTTGCATGAGAGTGGCTATAGCAAATAATTATTAATGTAATGTTGAGGAGTTATCCATGCCTTCCACGTCTAGACTTCGTGTTTCTAAATGCTTTTATTAAAGCGTTTGAAGCGAAGCCTATCGCCGATGGTTCTAGTCAGTGCAATCGTTCTTGTCACGGTTCTTCTATTCTTCAACTGGAATTGGTTCAGACCGGCGCTTGAACATTATGTGAGTTACAAATCGCATCGAATCGTGAAAGCCGACGACATGCAGTTGGAGTTTTCGCGATCATTAAAACCCACGATCAAATTCCGTAATCTTTATATTCAAAACGCATCATGGTCTTCTCCACGACCATTAGTTTCGGCTAAAGAAATATCGTTTTCATTTTCTTCATTCAGAATGCCTTTCTCGGATACACCGGGGGTCGTAGAAATCTCCATGTCGGGTGCGGAAGTGAATCTTGAGCGCCTGGAAGACGGAACGAGAAATTGGCGACTGATCAAGCCGGAATATCGAGGCCCTGGAAGGTATTTGGTAATGGCTTTACGGGCAGATAGCAGTATTGTCCATTTTACGGATCATAGCCATGCACTTGATCTGATCGCCCAAAGTAATCCTGCTTCTACCGACCACCTCATTTCTACTTCATCGTCTCCTGCATCCCTTTCAAATCGGATCACCTTTAAAGGTACCTATCATGACAAAGATTTCAGGGGAGACACGCTAACCGGACAAAGATTAACATTTCAGAAAACCGGCCAAGTATTCCCTATTCAGGGTATCGCCTATTCTGGAAAAGCAGCATTGAATGTAAGCGGTGACCTTGGAGATATATTCAAAAATCAGATCATCGATGCAGATATTAATTTTTCGACTCCATCAGCATCGGCCATCAATCCTTTTATGAATACCCATTTTCCCGATACCCACCCCATCAATGTGCATACCCATTTGGTTAAAAAATCCGACACCTACGACGCCAATAATTTACAAGGGAGATTGGGTAGCACCGATGTCGCGGGAAAGCTCACCTATATACACGACAAAAACCGGCCCTCACTTAAAGGTAGTTTATCAAGCAACGAGACACAGTTGAATGATCTGCTGTCCATGATGCCCGGAAAAGAGAGTGCCAAGCCGGCAATCGGCGGCTCAGGTTCTATCGTTTCTCGTCACACGATTTCTACTGAGGCATTTAAATCTCAAGACTTAGACTTATCGCTTAGCGTCCATAAATTTCTCTCTCCCAATTTGCCCCTCATAGAAGATCTACATATGAAGGTAGCCCTGATTAATGGAGATCTAAAAATAAACCCGATGAATGCCATGCTGTTCGGTACTTCAATCAACGCTACGCTCTCTCTAAATGCGCAAGCTCAACCGATATCGGCTCAGGTCGTTATTGATACTCAAAATTTTGCGATCAACAAAGCACTGGCAAACACCAAATTACATGACATGGTTTCCGCGCCATTGACTGCCCATATCCATATGAACAGCATCAGCGATTCAACAGGCAAGTTGTTAGATAACGCTTCGGGCAAAATGGATTTTAAGGTTGGTCGTGGCGAAATCTCCAATAAGCTTGATGCAAAAATGGGCCTCGACTTTGGAAAATTGGTTTGGTTGTCTATCAGGGGAGATAAGGAGATTCCGCTCGACAGGGCAGCGATCCATCTTGATTTCAAAAACGGTATAGGTCTATCGCATGATACCGAATTTGAAACCTCGCAAACCATTACGCAAGGCATCGGCAGCATCAACCTACAAAATGACTCGCTCGACTTCTTGCTAACTCCAAGGCCGAAAGACCCGACTATATTTTCGCTAAAGTCGAATATTCGTATTTACGGACCGCTGAATAAACCGCAATTTAAAATTGAACGCAGGTCTTCGACTGAAAAACATTTACATGAAAATACCTGACAAGATGGATTTTCCAGTCGATCAAACCCGCCAGTTACTCGAACCCGGACCGATTATCCTGGTGAGTTCCGCTTATCAAGGCCATCAGGATATTATGACCATGGGCTGGTACATGATGATGGAATATACGATGGTAGGGTGTTACATATGGGATCAGAATCACAGTCGTTCCCTCATTCGTAACAGCGGCGAATGTGTGATCAATGTCCCCACAATCGACATGATCGATACAGTGATCGACATCGGTACTTCTCACGCAACAGATAATGATGAAATAGATAAATTCGAGAAATTCGCTTTAACGACTAAAGCCGCTTCAAAAGTGGGGGCGCCACTTATAGCCGAATGTTATGCGAACTTCGAATGCAAGCTGATTGATGACTCACTGATCGATAAATACAGTTTGTTCGTTTTTGAAGTAGTGAAAGGCCATAAGGCCGCTCATCCCGAATACCCAAAAACAGTACATTACCGGGGTGGAGGAAAATTCATGGCTTCAGGGGAAAACTTGGATTACAGCCATCGACTTAACATTTAACCGACTCGGTTCTTACTGAAGAAATAATGGAATGATCTTGAGGAATAATTTATTTAGATTCCCTCAAACGCATCTTCGAAACTGTCTGTATTCATCCAGCGACCCCATTCAATTCGACCAATCTCGGCCATCGATCATGTATCCACCCAAACTCAGCAGGCGTATCCATAGTCACCACATAGACTCGTGTTTCATCACTATGTTTTGCCAACAACCCCTGTATCGCTTGCCTTGGTACTACATCAATCCAGTGTGATTTGCGTTCGTGGTCTTTTTCCATAAAGGATTGCGCCGGCAATAAAACCGGTTGTGGATTGAAGCGTTCCCATTTACCGCACTTCACCGAGTCTAATCGAGCCCACCCTCCGTTAGGAAAGAAGCGATCAGGTTCTTCCTTGCGTTTGCCCCATGTAACCCATTCAACATCACCATCACGTTTAAGGACAGGCAGCGCAGCTTTTGGATTGGGGAAATAGATCTTCCATTCCTTCCCCGATTTATCAGTGTATTTAATGCCGCTACACATAGTGGTTTCAGTATCGCCTAAAACTTCCCACCACGACCCCATAAATAGAAGCCTCTTTCCCTGGACGAATTGTCTCGAAGGCCTTATTGGCCGGAACCAAAATAAAGCGGTCCTTCTCTTTGCCAAGTGTTTTGATCGTGAATCTATCGTCAACAATGGCGACTACTATATCCCCCACATTGGCCGAGGCGCGTTTTTCTACAATGACGGTATCGCCATCAAGAATGCCTGCATCTTTCATGGAATCCCCAACCACTGGAATCAATTCGGTAACCGAAGGTTTCCTGACCAGTTGCTCATCAATCGTGACGTACTCGGTACCTTCACCCATCGCTGGAGTAAATGCCCCGGCCTGCACGCTGGCATTCGCTAAGGGGCGCTCAAAGAAACGCTTGCCTGGAATCAGCTTGTTATCGGGAGCTGCATCCAGAAAATCATGGAGTTTCAAGCGAGCTACAAACTTGGTGATCGCATTCTTGGACTTCATATCCAGCAGCTCACACATATAGCTGTAACTAGGAATTGTACGATTAACCGCAAAATAGTCACGGAGCTGGGCAAGCCTCAGAATATCCTTCTTGTAAACCTGATCGGTATCAGCCATAAAGTACGTCCCTAGAGTTATTCGTCAGATTAAGAATATGTGCGGGCTTTTTTAGCGCCTTTGTCAAAAGCTTGTAGGTATCCATATCGAAATCAAGTGGAGATCGGGATTGAAGTATTTCATCGAGTTCGATCTCATCATCCACCGACCCCAGATGACACCACTGGTCGAATACATGAACCTGTGTCTTCCGGCTCTCTTTGTTTTGTTCGCGGATACCGATGCGACCATCAAACGGCCAGTTTTTCAGCCTCATGGAAATCATGGCCTGCCTTAAACGCAGGTAATGCAGTTCCGGCCTCTCCTTGCCGGCACATACCCCGCTGCACTTCTTCAATTGATAGGAAAAGCATGCACCTTTGCCGGTTTCAAGGCCCAGCATCTTGCCGCAGAGTTGGTGTTTGTCTGCTAAAGCCCGAAGGGTCTCCAATGCTCGCTTCTTTGAACGAAACATGCCATAAAGATATTCGAAATGGGAGGGGCTGAATTCGTCGCTGGACACAAGCTTTACCCATGGGGTTTGGCTCATGAGTTCCGAAATCTGCAAGGAGAATAACTTACGTTTTTGCCTCAGCATACGGTTGTAAACGGGCAACCGTTCTTTAATAAGTTTTGATTCAAGCAACAAAGCGCCGAGTTCGCCGGCGGTCTCGATCCATTCAACCCGTTTTATCTCTTGAGTGATCTTCATTTCTCGGGCGGAGCTGTGATCGCTGCTGAAATGGCTCATGACCCGCGAACGCAACGTCACGCTCTTGCCAATATAAAGCGGCGTTTCGTTCTCATCATAGAATGTGTACACACCCGGCGCATCAGGTATTTCATCCAGGAAAGCGCCATCCAAGGCAGGCGGCAGACTGGGGCCTTTGAGCAGCGTGTTTATTTCCTGCAAGACTATTGCCTCGCCCAACTCGCGCCTGGCTGCTTCAAGGAAATCCAGCATGAGTTGTACATCTCCCATGGCACGGTGGCGGGCATCGGTGCGCAAGCCATGGCGCTGCATGATGGCATCGAGACTGTGGCCTTTGTGATGAGGGAATAACTTGCGAGATAACTTGACGGTGCATAGCGTGCGTTGCCGCAGCGTAGCACCTAAGCGTTTGAATTCCGCTTTGAGGAACCCATGGTCGAAGCGAGCATTATGGGCTGCCATCACCATACCTTCCAGGTAGCCATAAAGATCCCCGGCTATTTCTTTAAACGTGGGGGCATCCTTGACCATCTCATTGGTAATGCCGGTAATACCGGTAATGGAGGCCGGGATGCGAACCTCAGGATTCACCAGAGTTTCCCAGCGTCCTGTGATTTCGCCGTTTTCAATACGGATCAAACCTATCTCAGTGAGACGGCTATATAAGGGTGAGCCACCTGTTGTTTCGGTGTCCAGAAAAACCATGTCAGGCAGCCAATACATTTTGCGACTAGACACTCCCAAGATTATGAGTAGTATTTTCCAAAAGTGAACGTTCGTTCACCCGCGCATTATTATTGGATATCCGGACAAACGCAACCCCTCTCTCTAGCTCCGAAAGGCACACCCGTGAGCTGCTTGATGTCTTATTGTTGAGGATGAAGTTGTTTGAATGCCAGCCTGCAGGGTACTCTGGGGGGCTTGTTGAGACCTGTCAGCCTCACCCTAAACCGGCACCATACTAGAAAATCGTACTTTTAACTGAATGAAATATAATGATGAACAGATATGTGGCGGAGAGGGTGGGATTTGAACCCACGATACAAGTTACCTTGTATGCCGGATTTCGAGTCCGGTGCATTCAACCACTCTGCCACCTCTCCCGCTTTACTACAAGCTGCAAAATCGAACCCTTTTCAAGGGTGCAGATTCTAACATGCAAGTGGCAACCGCGCCTGCCTTGAACGCTGGACAAGCCCCGGAAAGTTGGGGAAACTCTCGCCATGCTGCGACTGCTTCCAACCTTGGCTGTTGTTTTGTTGCTTGCCGCTTGCAGCAAGCCTCCCAAGCCGTTATTACCACCCCAACAAAGCCACGAGATCGTGGTGGTCACCTATAACAGTCCCACCACTTATTTCGTCAACGGCACCAATGAATTCGCAGGTCTGGAATACGATCTGGTCAAACTTTTTTGCGAACAGTTAGGGCCGGATTATAAAGTACAATTTCTGCCGGTCAGCGGAGTAGGCGAGGTTATCCCCACTCTGCTCAAAGGTCATGCGCATTTCGCCGCTGCCGGGCTGGATATCAATCGTCTGCGTAGTCACCTGGTGCGTTTTGGTCCGGCTTATCAGGAAGTTCAGCCTCAGATGGTGGTGAATGGTGATAGCCACGACAAGATCCATGCCATAGAAGATGTCATAGGCAAATCTGTCGCTGTACCATCAGGTAGCAGCGACGCAGAACGCCTAGCTACTCTGGCAGTCGATATGCCCGGATTATATTGGCGACAAGTGCCGCAAAGCGGCAGTGAAGAGCTTCTCGAACAGGTGGCTGACGGCACGCTTGACGCTACGATTGCAGATTCACACTTGGTTTCCATCGTACAGAATTATTATCCTAATCTGGATGTCGCTTTCAATTTCGGTACGCCGCGCGCGTTGGCATGGGCATTCCCTAATAACGGTGATCCATGGCTGTACCAGCAGGCACAGGACTTTTTTGACCGCATACAACGGGATGGAACACTACATAACTTGATGGATCGATATTACGGGCATTCAGAGCGGCTGAAGGCCATGGATATCACCGGCTTTTTATCGCAGATGCATACTACTTTGCCGCAGTATGTAAAGCTGATGAAACAGGCTGAAGCGACCACACAGATAGACTGGAAGTTGCTGGCCGCACTCAGTTACCAGGAGTCGCATTGGGACACTTACAGTACCTCGCCCACCAACGTACGCGGATTGATGATGCTGACTGAGCATACGGCTGACAAGATGGGCGTAAAGAACCGGCTGGATCCCAAACAAAGCATTATGGCGGGAGCCCAATATTTTCTGCTGCTGAAAAATGAGATCCCTGCCCGGATCGCGGAACCTGATCGCACCTGGCTAGCACTGGCTTCTTACAATGTGGGTATTGCGCACCTGGAAGATGCCCGTGTACTTACTCAGCGTATGGGGCTTAATCCGGATGTCTGGGCGGATGTGAAAAAAGCGTTGCCGCTACTGACTCAATTCCAACATTATTCCAAACTCAAAAACGGTTTTGCGCGTGGCGGCGCGGCGGTGATCTTTGTAGAGTCCATCCGTACCTACTACGATATCCTGGTGAAATACGAGGCCAAGAATACGATCACTCCACCGCCTGTAAAACCTTCCAAAATAAATGTGGCATGGGCTGAATTACGGGCAATGGCCATACCTTGATGCTATTTCTTTTTAGCTAAGCTATTCCTGTTTGCTAAACTGAGCCTCAAGCAATTTCTCTATTCTATCCAAACGAACAGCCATATCTTTCAACATCGCATCGTGCAGTTTTTCATCTTTCCCCACCTGATGCACGCTATCTTCGACTTTTTCCACTTCGCTACCGATCAAGAATACCGACAAATGCGCCGTCATCAGCGAGATCAGCACCACGCCAACAAAAATAAGAATAGCCGCGAATATCCGTGCTGAAACAGTAGTAGGTACGATATCGCCGAAGCCGGTATGGGTCATGGTGACCCAAGCCCACCACACGCCATCGCCCACATCTCCCATACTGGGGTCAAGGTGAGTCACGATGATGCCAGACAGCGCCACCACGGTCGCCGAGATCGCGAGGATAGTTGGAATCTTGCCGGTGGACAGGAACTCGCGTAGCCGCCTGGAAACCTTAACCAGCAGGTACAACATCAATATCAAGCGCAGATTTCGCAATATCGCAGCGACCGGCGAATAGACAGAGTTATGTATCAACCCTGCGCAAATAATGACCAGATTGAGCCAGTTTCCCTTCAGGTAGCGCGCTTTGTCGCGTACCAGCAAGGTCATGAATGATGTTTCCAGCGCGAATATCAGCCAGATCACGAAGTCGTAGAACACGACATCGTCAGGGTCGATGACATGCACTTTTTCCAGATACAGTTGAATAGGAATCCACAATGCGACTGCCAGGATAGGCCACTCCAGCCAGCGGCCCCATTTCACTGCGATAGGCCGCTCGTTGGGGTCTACCCCGCTGATACCCAGAAATTTGTGCAATCTAACGCTCATTACTACTCCCCTATTTGAGCAGTTTCAGTTCACCCATATACGGCCATAACACTTCAGGAACGGTCACGCTGCCGTCCGCATTTTGATAGTTCTCTAAAACAGCGACTAGCGTCCTCCCTACTGCCAGTCCGGAACCATTCAATGTGTGCAGCAACTCTGTTTTACCGGATGCGTTGCGGAACCTTGCTTGCAAACGCCGTGCCTGGAAGGTTTCGCAATTGGAGACTGAAGATATCTCTCTATAAGTATTTTGCGCAGGCAGCCATACTTCCAGATCGTAAGTTTTAGCTGCGCCAAACCCCATGTCGCCGGTGCATAACGACATTACACGATAAGGCAGCCCGAGTGCTTTCAGTATATTCTCGGCATGCCCCACCATTTCTTCCAACACAGCATAGCTGGTATCTGGATGCACGATCTGTACCATTTCTACTTTGTCGAACTGGTGCTGACGTATCATGCCCTTGGTATCTTTACCGTAGGAACCGGCCTCGCTACGGAAACAAGGGGTATGTGCCGTGAGCTTGAGGGGCAGATCCTCTATCGCCACGATCTCGTCGCGCACAAGATTGGTGAGCGTCACTTCTGAAGTCGGAATCAGATACAGCTTGTTATCGTTATGCGGCACCGAAAACAGATCCTGCTCGAACTTGGGTAGTTGACCCGTACCTTGCAGTGTTTCCGCATTCACCATGTAGGGCGTATAGCATTCGGTATAACCATGCTGTTCGGTTTGCATATCCAGCATGAATTGCGCAAGAGCACGATGCAGTTTGGCAATACCGCCGCGCATGAAAGTAAAACGTGCGCCCGACAATTTGGCACCGGTATCGAAATCCAGACCTAACGGCGTACCGACATCGGCATGGTCTTTGACCTCGAAATCAAATATACGCGGCGTGCCTACCCTGCGCACTTCTACGTTATCTGCCTCGGACTTTCCGGGCGGTACGCTGTCATGCGGCAGGTTAGGCACATTGAGCAGTAATTTTTGCATCTCGGCCTGAATCACCGCCAGTCGTTCCTCGTCTGCTTTCAATTGCTCGCCCAATCCGGCTACTTCGGCCATGATGGCACTTACATCCTCGCCCTTGGACTTGGCCATGCCGATCTGCTTGGAACTGGCGTTACGCTTGGCCTGTAATTCCTGGGTACGCGTCTGTACCGTTTTACGCTCGGTTTCCAATGCCGTGAAAGCGGCGCTGTCGAACACAAAACCGCGGATAGCAAGTTTGCTCACCACACCCGGCAGATCATTTCTTAATTGCTGAATATCTAACATAAAAACCTCAAACCCTTTTTTTTGCTCATGCAACTGTCCATTCATGCAAGCTGCACTTATGAAAAATCACGCATGATTCTTTTTAATACAGCATCTATTTGGTATAACACGTCTCGCGGTTTGATATACAAAACTCGCAAACCCAGCGAAACCAGGAATCGCTCGCGCCGCTGCTCTTCTTCCCATGCATGGAGATTGCGCGGTAGTACATCCTGCAATTCGATGACCAGAAACTCTTCCGGGCAATAAAAATCCACCACGCGACCGCCTATATCGAACTGCCGCACAAACATCCGGTCTTGCAATTGCCCATCTTTTAATCGTTGCCACAACGCAATATCCGCCGCAATCGCGCCTTTGCGCGCGGGGTGCCGACTGATCTTTTGTTGCGGCAGATTATACAATCTGGGTATCTGCATCATTTACCCTTTTTGGCTTTTTTATCCAGCTCGCGTAAATGTGCGAGTTTTTCCGCTATTTTACCTTCCAGACCGCGCGGTGTGGGCTCATAAAACCTGGTTTGGGGCATACCCTCCGGCAGATAGTTTTCGCCCGCTGCATAGGCTTCCGGTTCATCGTGGGCGTAGCGATAAGCCTTGCCGTAATCCAGCTCTTTCATCAACTTGGTCGGGGCATTGCGCAAATGCAAAGGCACCGGACGCGTCTGGTCTTGTCCCACAAACGCCTTCATTTTGTTATAGGCCATGTAAGCCGCATTACTCTTGGCTGCTACCGCCATGTATACCACCGCATTAGCCAGCGCCAATTCGCCTTCCGGCGAGCCCAGACGTTCATATATCTGACAGCCTTCCAGCGCCAGGGTCTGCGCGCGTGGATCAGCCAGACCGATATCTTCGGTCGCCATGCGCACGATACGCCGTCCCAGATACAGCGGGTCGGCGCCGCCGTCCAGCATACGCATGAACCAATATAGCGCTGCATCCGGATTGGAACCGCGTACCGATTTGTGCAGTGCGGATATCTGGTCATAGAACTCCTCACCGCCTTTGTCGAAACGGCGCAACTTGCTGGCCAAGGTGCTTTCCAGAAACGCTTCATCGATATTTTGTTTGCCCGCCGACTGTGCTGCGTTGAACAGTTGTTCGATGAAATTGAATAAACGACGTGCATCCCCATCGGCATAAGCCAGCACCTGCTCGCGCACTTTGGAATCAGTGCTCAAGCCGGGCTGCAAAGCTAATGCACGATCGAACAAAATGCCCAATTCCTCCTCGGACAAAGGCTTGAGCACAAACACCTGGGCACGGCTGAGCAATGCAGAATTGACTTCAAATGAAGGATTTTCCGTGGTAGCGCCGATGAAGGTAAGCAAGCCGCTTTCGACAAACGGCAGGAACGCATCTTGTTGTGATTTATTGAATCTATGCACCTCGTCCACGAACATAATGGTGCGGCGACCTGACTGCTGCAGCGTGTGTTGTGCACGTTCTACAGCTTCACGAATATCCTTGACCCCGGATAACACTGCCGACAGCGGAATGAATTCCGCATCCACTGAACCCGCCACCAGTCTCGCGAGGGTGGTCTTGCCTACACCCGGCGGCCCCCACAAGATCATGGAAGGTAATTTGCCCGAAGTAAAAGCCAATCGTAACGGCTTACCTTCGCCCAGCAAATGTCCCTGCCCTACTACTTCATCCAGCGTTGTCGGACGTAACCGTTCAGCCAAAGGGGCATGAGGTGCAACATTAGTGAACAAGCTATCTGTCATTTCGCTGCTGCCAACTCCTCGATACGCGCGGTGATTTGCGCCAGTTGTTGCGACCTAGTGTATTGCTGATATTTTGCCGCAAATTTTTGCGCATTGTTACGATAATCGACGGTTTTCAACAATTTCATCAATAACGCCGATAAATCCGGCGGCGGCGATTCGGCATCTATCAGTTCGCCAGCACCCATCGCTCTCACTCTTGATGCCAGCAAAAACTGCTCAAGATGGTTGGGCAACATCAGTAACGGGATTCCTGCCTGCAACATACCTGCAGTCGTGCCATGCCCTCCGTGGCAGATCACCAGATCGCAATCTTCCAACAAATCTGCGAACTTGATGGGTTGATCGAATATCCTGACTTTGTCGTTGCTCAGTTTCTGCCGCAGGTTATCTGCAATACCCGGCGCACAGACCAGCGCCTGATGACCTTGCGCGGTAATGACCTCAAGCAGTGCAAGAAAATCGCGGTGGCGCGGCTCAAGATAGACCAGAATGCGCTTTACATCATGACTGTTCTTTTTCAAATCCGGCCAAGCAGCCTCGTACCCCATTTCTGTATCGTAGACGGCGCCCCAATAAGTAGCACCACCGCGTTGCGGGTAGTGATCCAATTCCGGTAAAGTACATAAAAAAGACTCCGGCGTATCGAAAAGATCGCTGAGTCCTTTCATCGGTGCAGCTCCGCAAACAGCCAATACCGCATTCGCTGTTTTCAGCACGATTTCATCCGAACCGGTCAGACGTTCATATGGTACGGCAGCCCAATAACGCAGATTAGGTGTGGGGTTCAAACGCGGCAGGATGCTGAAACCGGTGCCCAGCGGGGCGGCAGTTAATCCCATACTGCGCGCCGCCAATAATGCAGTCGGCGCATGGCTGGCGATCAATATATCTGCCTGGAATAGCATCAACATGGCACGCCATGCACTGACTACCCCGGACAAACCCGATGCATCGTGATAACCGAAACGTAACAATATCTCGGCATAATTCAATGGCGGCTCGGGCAAGCCTTGCACCACAGGCAACCATAACGGAGCCTGCATCACGGGGATATGACTATCAGTCAGCATGCGGCCGGCATGATGCAATTCGCGCACCACCATCACTACCTCATGACCGCGTGCTTTTAATGCACGCGCGAATGGCAGAAATTGGGAGATATAGCCATAGTTGGCACCCAGTTCCCAAGCAAAAACGATGCGACTCACCGACGCTCCCCCATAAACGACTCAGTAGTTATCATACCAGCGTCTTTATATTCGATTTAACACGCTGTACCTCATGTCGGGAAAAATACTTAAAATACCCCCATAACTAATTGAAATTTATTAATTTGTGTTGGGATTATCGGGCATAAAAGAACTTGACATAATTTGCGAAAAACAGCGATACTTAGCCCATTTACTGCAAATAGCCTTTATTTTCTGGGAGTATCCATGGACTTTGTAAGACATCGACCTTTATTTGCAGCCATCAGTATTTTTTTGCTATCCCTTGCATCCGGATCGGCATTAGCAGCAGATCCAGCAACACCGCTATCTGAATTACAAGTTCCCCCGGCACCGCGCTTTGACATCACTGCTTTCAAAGTTGAAGGCGACACCATACTCGGCGCAGATAAGATCAATGCCTTGGTCAAACCTTTCGTTGGCGTATCAAAAGACTTCGGTGATGTGCAGCAGGCCCTGGAGGCGCTTCAGGATGCTTATCAGGCCAAAGGTTTCAGTACCGTACGCGTTAACCTGCCCGAACAGGAGTTGGAAAAAGGTGTCATTCTGCTGACGGTCACCGAACAGAAAATCAGCTCCATCAAAGTCGAAGGCAATCAGCATTATTCCAGCGAGAGTATATTGCGCGCAGTTCCTAGCTTGCAGGAAGGCAGTATTCCCAACACCAAGGCGATCGGCAAAAGCCTGAAGCTCGCTAATGAAAACCCGACCAAGCAGACGGCAGTACTGTTCTCTGATAATGAAAAAGACGAAAACAGCGTAGATGCTACGGTGAAGGTGATTGATGACAAGCCGTGGAAAGCTTCGGTGACCCTGGATAACACCGGTACCCGCGAAACCGGGCATGGACGCCTGACATTTGCTTATCAGAATTTTAATCTGTTTGATACGGATCAAAGACTGACTGCGCAATTCATTACCAATCCGCATCTTCCGCAGAATATATTCAACCCTGACCACAAGGTACGGGTCTATGTTTTCGGCTACACAATCCCATTGGCTTCGATCGGTGATTCGATCGATCTGCTCGGTTCGTATTCAGACAGTACATCGACCACCCCTATCGCACTATCAGGCCTGATAGGCAATATCAGCGGCAAAGGGTTGGTGCTGGGAGCCCATTACAACCATAATCTGGACAAACTCCCGGACTACGAACAAAAGCTCACTTTCGCTTACGATAGCCGCGCCACCAAATCGTCACACGACGATCAGGGCAACCTGCTTTCCGCAGCGCTCACGACCACGCCTGTCAGCGTAGTCTATTCGGGGCAATGGACACCTAATCCCCACGTGATCGCTTTCAGCGCCGGGCTTTCCCGAAATATCGCCGGAATCGCTGATCATGGCGAAAAATCGGATTTCCAGAATGCCTTGGCAAACAGCACTTTCTCTAAACTCAATTTCACCTTGGATTACGCCCGCCCGATGTTTACGGATTGGCAATTACACGCCTCCTTCAGTTCGCAAGTTTCGTGGGATAGCCTGCCCTCCATCGAAAAATTCCGTATCGGTGGCATGGATACCGTGCGCGGCTTCCACGAAAGCGAACTGGCCGGAGATGAAGGCTACCGCGTCAGCGTGGAGGTCTACACTTCCAATTTCGGTCAATTCATGAAGAGCGATAAAACAACCTTACGTGGCGTATTTTTCAGCGATGTAGGTCGGGTATCCGACAACGAGAATACTGCCGGAGCGACTATTACAGAACAGACTTCGATTGCCAGCATAGGCGCCGGTTTACGCTATACCTACGGCACTAATGTAGTCGGGCGCTTTGATCTGGCTCAAGTGATCAACGGCGACACCGAACATGGCTCCGGCACCACCAGGAACGGCGACCACTATGTGAACGCCAGTATTGCATATCTGTGGTAAATGAATCCCTAGGGGATTCCCTCAGATAAAAATCAGGGGAACCCCTCGGTTATATCAAAAAATGCCTGATGGTAAGCACTGCATGACAGTATTAATATTCATCAACGGGGTAATGTTTTTTAGTTTTTAGCAATTTGAAAGATAGTGCGGAAATAACCGCAAATAAAGAAAGATTGAACAGCGACGACATCGCTGCAAAAGGGAGCTTGCAATGACCACAAAACCTGATACCAGAACCACCAGAAAGCCGCGCGCGTCTTATGATATGAAGTTGCGTCGCAAAGCGCTATATTTGGCTGTGGCCTCTTGCTTTTCTGTCACTCCCGCGTTTGCAGTCATGATTGCTCCCCCTCCAACAATCATTCCAGCAATCGCTAGTTATAGCTTTACCGCAAAGTCTGCCGGGATGGTAACCAACGAAGTGATAAACGGTAGCACCCGCACCATCTATACTAACGACAAAGCCATTCTTAATTGGAGTGGGGGCTTGAATGTGAATGCCGGCGAAACATTGCGCTTCCAGCAAGCGACTGATGCCAGCAAGATTCTTAATAGAATAGGCGGCGGAAATGCAACCACCATACTCGGCACGCTATGGTCTAACGGCAAGGTTTACCTGATCAATAATGCCGGAGTCGTCGTCGGCCCCGGTGCTCACATCGAGACCGCCGGTTTTGTTGCCTCCAGTCTGAATCTATCCGACGACGACTTCACCCACGGTGTTAATCGCTTTACTGCCTCAACCACCAATGCTACTGGGCGTGTCAGCAATGCAGGTAGCATTACTACCACCGCCAGTGGCGGTTTTGTTTATTTGATAGGTACCCAAGTAGAGAATAGCGGCATCATCATGACCCCCGGTGGCGAAGCGATACTGGCGGCAGGCAGTTCGGTAGAACTGGTGGATTCGGCTGACCCGTCCATGCGCGTAAAGGTGAGTGCCAAGGCTCTGCCTATCAACCTGTCGCAAGCGATGGCGCAAGGTGGCGGCAATATTTTCTCGGTACTGAACAGCGGCCAGATATCAGCCAACAGCGCCGTAGTCGGACCCAGCGGCAAGATACAATTGCGTTCCGCAGGTACGGTCACTACCACCGCCACTTCAGTACTGCAAGCCAGAGGCGATGCAAATACCAATGGCGGCCTGATTCGCGGTTTCGCCGATACCGTGGGACACTATTCCGGGATACTCGATGCTTCAGGTCGTAACGGCGGGTCGATAGAGACTTCCGCCTCCTTCTTATACTTGGATCCCGGTCTTTCAGTCGCTGCGAGCGCACTTGTGGCCGGCGGACACAGCGGAAAATGGTTGCTGGATCCTTATGACTTTGTCATAGACCAAACGGCAGCCAATACGATTCAAAGCACGCTTAACGGTGGCACCAGCGTTGCCATAGAGACTGCTTATGGCGGCGGACCGGGAAACGTCGGTGCTGGGCTTGGCCGCATCACCATGGCTAACGCCAACATCGCGGTAAATTATGCCGGAGGCGTGTCATTGGACTTTGAGGCTGATGAAAAGGTCTTCATCACTAATTCCAGCATCACCGGCACTGGCGGCGAATTTGACTTTACAATCAATGCCGGCCAGGGTGTTTCCATTTCCAATAGCACGATACGAACCAATGGCAGCGGGGAACTCAGCATTGTAGCCAACAGTGGCAATATCGGCATCGTCGGTTCCCATCTATCCGCTACCAGCCCATCAGCTTCCGGGTCCTGGCAGTTGGTCAATATAGCCGCTTATAGCGGCAGCGTGAATATAGACGGTTCCGACATCAATATTCTCAACATCAGCCCCTACGCCGGCATAATCAATATCATGGCGGAAGACGGGGATGTGAACATCATCAATCAATCGCAGATAGGTTCGATCAGCGGCGATGTATATGTCGATATCGCGGCCTATAGCGGTAATGTGAATATCGCCAGCTCCTCCATAGGGGTTAAAACCGGCTCGCTGGGTTCCAGTAATGTCAATATCTATGCCTCTGAAGGCAACATCACCATGCTTGGTGCAGATGCTACCCATAGTATTCGCGCCCATGAGGTTGATCTAACAGCAGAGATGGCCTATGGCGGTGGCTTTGGCAATATCGGTCAGGCCGATCACTTTATCGTGACTGAAGCCGACCTCTTGAATGTCGGCGATTGGCAAACGAATAATGCGTTCGTTACCGACTTGGGCTTATTGCGTAACGCTGATATCCAAGCCATGAATGATGCTGAATTGCAATTACAAAAAGGTGCGTTCCTGAATAGTTCTTACGGATCGGCTATCCGCATCGACTCCAACACGGCATTGATCGCAAGCGCAGGCGATATCATACTGGATGGGAGTACCATTGATTTCTTTAGCGGATCGGGAGATAACGGTTCTTATGTCATCGCTACCACCGGCGGGATCATACTGGATAACTCCAGTTCAATCGCTACGCACACGTCTTATGGCGGCACAGCCAGCCTGAATCTATTCGCCACCAATCTGTCATTGGATCATTACAGCGCTATCGAATCCGACTTCGTCGGCTTGAATTACGATATAGGCGGCCCGAACACAGACGCAGCGAAACGGCTCGCTCTTGCTGCATTTGCCAAGAACTCCACGGTCAACATAGGTAACGGCAGCTTTATTGCCGCTGATGGTGGTGTCGGCATGATCACCGGCAAAATGAACATTGTCGGTGGTGCTATCATTTCGGATAACGACCTTGATCTGCTCGTCGCCGGAGACCTCAATCTTACTGGCGCAAATGGCGGCTACTACTCTTCCTTTATCGGCGCCGCAACAGAAGCATTCATCACCGTGGGCGGTCATCTGAATATCAATACTAGCCCTGACGGCACAAGTGCAGCATCGATTGAAGTCGGTAGCAGCCAGACCTTATTCATGAACTTCCCGGGCACAACCAAGAACGGTTGGTCGGTAGATGGTGTGGCGAATGCCTTCGACTCTACTGTTCTGCCAGGGAAAACCGGCATCTTTGTTGACGGTGCTCCCGCGGTGATAGGTAGCAATACCTTTATTTCATACGGCAGCCCCAAGGGTGCGGTTATAGCCGCCATCGCCAACACCAGAAATAATGACCTGCTCACTAATCCGCTAGGCAACTCCGTTGTGGCGAATAATCAGAATGCTGCCGACAAATTCTTCAGTAAGGATGATGACAGTAAAGATGAGGGTGATGGCAAGGATGGCAAAAAAGGTAAAAGCAAACCCAAGGAATGCTCTTGATTTACCTAACATTTTAAAAATGGGATGAACATAATGAAAAACTCTATCTTTTATGGTCTGTTGATATGTGCGTTGGGGATGGCCCTTCCGATCTCGGCGCAGGCCGCTGGCGCTGCAGTAGTGCTTAACACCAGTGGTATCGTCTCAGTGCAACGCACTGATGGCAGCGTACATGCGCTGGCCAAGAATTCGGAAGTGCAACAAGGTGAAGTGATCACCACGCAAAAAGGTAGTTACGCCCTCTTCAAATTCACCGATGGTGGCCAACTCACGTTGCAACCGGAGACCACCATCAAGATCGACCAATATGGTTTCGATGCCGCCAAACCAGAAAATGATAGTTTCGTTTTCAGCCTGGTCAAAGGTGGACTTCGCTCAGTTACCGGCCTGGTTGGTCACCGCGGCAACCGCGATGCTTATAAGTTGAATACGGAAACAGCTACTATCGGTATTCGCGGCACTGACTGGCGCGGAAGAATGTGCAAGGATAACTGTGGCGGCAAACCCAATGGCCTGTATGTGAATGTGATCAGCGGTATCATTAATGCAACGAACGCTGGCGGGTCTGTTGATTTCAGTTCAGGAACATTTGGGCATATTGCCAGTTCTTCCATCGCGCCTACCTTTCTGCCTAAGGATCCAGGAGTCGACCCCAAGGACAAGGATAAAGGTAAAGGCGATAGCAGCAGTTGCGTAGTGTTATAACAGCTGGATTTTAGATTTTAGGCGAGGCCTCATGATGCCCACTTCCAAGAGGTGGGCATTTTTTATGTTCCTACTAATTTAATCCGTGCTGACTTATTTTACGTCGCCCACTACGTCTGCCCCGGGTGGCGGGACGAATTGAAATGCCTTGGCTGAGAGTTTCGGATTTCTTTCCAGAGCGCTGAACTCTATGACTGTGGTCTGACTAAAATTGTCATGCAGCTCCATTTCAGCCAATTGGTCGCCGCGAAATCCCAGCAATACATGATCGAAGCCGCTGTCTTTGTCTTTGGGCGTCGCCTGTACCCATTCCAAGTCACTCTGTTTCCCCACATCTTTCAATACGAATATCTTCTCGACATCAAGATTACCTGCCAGCAAAGCCGCAGGACTGGTTCCAAGTGTCTTGTCCAGCGTACGTACCGTCACCTGATCGAGATCGGGGTCGTACATCCAAACTTTGTGGCCGTCACCGACGATCAATTGCACATAGGGAGTCTTGTAATCCCAACGAAACTTACCCGGTCGTTGCAGTTGCATCACGCCGGTGACTTCCTGTAATTTGTGCCCGTTCCTATCTATGACAGTTTGTTTGAATTGAGCCTTCATGGCCGGTGTCGACTGATAAAACGCCCTTAGGCGCACGATCGGGTCTGCATGAGCTACAAGCGGTAATAGCAGAGCCAGTACCACTAAGTATTTACGTGTCATATTCATTCTCATTCGTTAGATGCTGCCAGCACTTCGCGGTTCCCGTTGGATTGCATGGGCGATACCAATCCCGCACGTTCCATATCTTCGATCAGCCTTGCTGCACGGTTGTAGCCGATGCGCAGATGCCTTTGCACAGATGAGATGGAGGCACGGCGCGAACGCAGCACGATAGCCACAGCTTCATCATATAGCGGATCGGTTTCACCGCCCGAGCCGCCTTCGCCTGCAGCTTCACTATCGCCCCCCTCATCGCCGCCGGTGAGGATACCTTCAATGTAGTTGGGTTCACCGCCTTGCTGCTTGAGATATTCCACTACCCGGTGCACTTCATTATCGGAGACGAAAGCGCCATGTACGCGTAGCGGATAACCCGTACCAGGAGGCTGGTACAACATGTCGCCCTGCCCCAGCAATGCTTCCGCGCCCATTTGATCGAGGATGGTACGCGAATCTATCTTGCTGGAAACCTGGAATGCGATGCGGGTAGGAATGTTCGCTTTGATCAAGCCAGTGATCACGTCCACCGATGGCCGTTGCGTCGCCAAAATCAAGTGGATACCTGAAGCCCGCGCCTTTTGTGCAAGCCTGGCGATCAGCTCTTCCACTTTCTTACCTACCACCATCATCATGTCGGCCAGCTCGTCTATCACCACCACGATCAGCGGCAGTTCCTCCAGGGGTTCCGGAGCTTCCGGTGTCAACGAGAATGGGTTAGTCAGCGGCTCACCCGCTTTTTGCGCGTCTTTTAATTTTTGGTTGAACCCGGCGAGATTACGCACGCCGAAGGTCGCCATCAGACGATAGCGTTTATCCATCTCGGTCACACACCAGTTCAATGCATTAGCGGCTTGGCGCATATCGGTCACCACCGGCGCCAGCAAATGAGGGATCCCCTCATACACTGACAATTCCAGCATCTTCGGATCGACCAGTATCAGACGAATGACGGAAGCATCCGCCTTATACAGCAGGCTGAGTATCATGGCATTGATGGCGACCGACTTACCGGAGCCGGTAGTACCTGCCACCAGCACATGCGGCATCTTTGCCAGATCGGCCACAGAAGGCTTACCCGAGATATCTTTACCTAATGCGATGGTAAGGGGGGAATTCATGTCGGCATAGGCCTGGCTACCCAGTATTTCTGTGAGGCTGACGGTTTGCCGTTTGGGGTTCGGGATCTCCAGCCCCATACAATTCTTTCCGGGGATGGTTTCCACTACGCGCACGCTGATGACCGACAAGGCACGCGCCAGATCTTTCGCCAGATTGGTGATCTGGCTACCTTTGATGCCCGCCGCAGGCTCGAACTCATAACGCGTGATCACCGGTCCCGGCAACGCAGTGGTGACTTTGACTTCAACATTGAAGTCCATCAATTTGCGTTCTATCAGGCGTGAAGTGAATTCCAGTGTTTCCGCGCTTTGCACTTCTACCACGCCTTGCGGTTCATCCAGCAAATGCAGCGGCGGCAACGGCGAATCCGGTAGCGCCTGGAACAACGGACTCTGGCGCTCTTTCTCGATGCGGTCGCTTTTGGGAACTTCCAGTACCGGGGCTTCTATCTGCACCGGTGGGTGATCTTCCACACGCTTACGCTCGGTCTCTACATACTCCTCGCGCTGCTGCTCTGCCACCGCACCCACTTTTCTATCTTGCCAATCTTGCCATTTACGGATGCTGAATTCATATACCCACTCGATAGCAGTGCCGAGCTTTTCAATGATATCGAGCCAGGACAGCCCGGTATAAAGACTGAAGCCCACGGCAAATACCAACAATAATGCCAAGGTGCCACCTGCATAACCCAGTATCTTCAGTACCACGCCATCGACCGCCACGCCGAGCATGCCGCCATGTGCCAACGGTAGTGACGCATGCAGTCCGCGCAGATGTGAAGCTTCCAGTGCGCAGGAAGCTACGATCAACAGTGCGAATCCGCACCAGTGGAATAGCACGAAAGGCCGATCCGCAATGCTCACGCTTTCTATGCGTTTATATGCCCACCAGGCACCCATCAAGATCAGACTGACCCACCACCAGGCAGAGATACCGAACAGATACAACAGAATATCGGAGACCCAGGCACCAAAGGTGCCGCCGAAATTGTGAATACCTGTGTTGTTAGTCGCACTGTGCGACCAGCCCGGATCTTCGGGATGATAGGTATACAGGATGGCTGCCAGGAATAAACCCGCTACCACACGGGCAAACAGCCCGGCTTCGCGCAGTAATGCCGTGGATTTTTCCGGATTGCCGTTGCGTGTATTTGCCGGCGGAGTTTTATTTAGCAGCATAGGTTGAAAAATAAATTCTGGGCGCCATTTAAAGAAGGAATTATACCAGCGTGGAGTCGGTCTGACAGGACGACAACGTTCGGTTAAAATCAGCTGTTTTTTCCATTATTTGAAAGCTCGTACAAATGTCTACCAGACACGTCCCATTATTGATCCTCGGCTCAGGTCCCGCCGGTTATACCGCTGCAGTCTATGCTGCCCGCGCCAACCTTAAACCGGTATTGATCACCGGCATCGCACAGGGCGGGCAATTGATGACCACTACCGATGTGGATAACTGGCCTGCGGATGCCGATGGCGTGCAAGGCCCGGAACTGATGACACGTTTTCAACAACACGCCGAGCGTTTCGGCACCGAGCTGATCTTCGATCATATCCATACAGCCAAGCTGACAGACAAACCTATCACCCTCATCGGCGACAATGCGACCTATACCTGTGACGCATTGATCATCGCCACCGGAGCTTCTGCCAAATACCTAGGCCTGCCTTCGGAAGAAAAATTCGCGGGCAAAGGCGTGTCCGCTTGCGCTACTTGCGATGGGTTCTTCTACCGCAACCAGGAGATCGCTGTAGTCGGGGGCGGCAATACAGCCGTGGAAGAAGCGCTTTATCTGTCTAATATCGCCAGCAAAGTGCGATTGGTGCATAGGCGCGATACATTCAA
>DATBPY010000036.1:0-6721 GCA_036561085.1 Methylophilaceae bacterium
GATATCGAACAGATAATCCCGCTCCGAGCGTGAAAGCTTCATCACCTGCGCTAAGCGATCCAGAGCATCGGCGGAAACATTCACTTCGCGCCCCTGCTCTATCCATGTATACCAGGTGGGGCTGATACCAGCCAACTGCGCGACTTCTTCGCGGCGCAAGCCTTTGGTGCGGCGGCGGCTACCTAAAGGAAAACCAAACTCTTCTGGGGCACTACGCTGGCGTAGTACCTGTAGAAACTCACCCAATTCTTTGCGTCGTGTATCCATAATTTACATTAGCCTGTTAATTCTAATACTAGTATAACAACTATTCTTGTTACGGTATTGAAAAGCGCTTATGCTGCGTGCATTCTGAATGATCAGTGTAGTTAAAGGAGGCATCATGGCTGGAAAAACTTTATACGATAAATTGTGGGAATCGCATGTTGTGCGCGAAGAAGCGGACGGCACCTGTTTGCTCTACATAGACCGTCATCTGGTACATGAAGTGACCAGTGCGCAAGCCTATGAAGGCATGCGCATGGCTGGCCGCAAGCAGTGGCGCAAAGGTTCTGTGGTCGCGAACCCCGACCACAACACGCCTACCAAGGACTGGGACAAAGGTATCGAAGACCCCATCTCACGTTTGCAGGTAGAGACCTTGGACAGCAATATCAAGGAATTCGGCGCATTGGTCTATTTCCCGTTCAAGAATGCGAACCAGGGCATCATCCACGTCATCGGCCCGGAAAACGGTACGACTTTACCCGGTATGACGGTGGTATGCGGCGATAGCCATACCTCCACACACGGTGCTTTCGGTGCTTTTGCACACGGCATCGGCACATCCGAAGTAGAGCATGTATTAGCCACGCAGACCTTGGTCGCGAAAAAAGCAAAGAACATGCTGGTCAGGATCGAAGGTCAATTGGGCGCAGGCGTGACTGCCAAGGATGTGGCATTGGCCGTGATAGGCCGTATCGGTACCGCTGGAGGCACAGGCTACACCATAGAGTACGCGGGCTCGGTGATACGTAGTCTTTCTATGGAAGGCCGCATGACGGTTTGCAATTTGGCGATCGAAGCCGGGGCACGTTCCGGCATGATCGCGCCGGACGAAAAAACTTCGGCATATCTCAAAGGTAAGACCCATGCCCCTAAAGGTGCGGACTGGGATGCAGCAGTAGCCTACTGGAAGACCTTACGTTCCGATGACGACGCGGTATTCGACGTAGTAGTCGACATGCGTGCCGAAGATATCGCGCCGCAAGTCACTTGGGGAACCTCACCGGAACAAGTGTTGCCGATAGGCTCACGCGTGCCTGATCCAGCCAAGGAAAGCGATCCAACCAAGCGTACCAGTATCGAAAACGCGCTTAAATATATGGGGTTGACTGCCAATACCCCGATAGACGAGATCATGCTCGACAAGATTTTCATCGGCTCCTGCACCAATTCGCGTATTGAAGATTTGCGTGCAGCAGCTACCGTGCTCAAAGGTAAGAAGAAAGCCAGCAACATCACTTTGGCACTGGTAGTACCGGGTTCCGGCATCGTTAAGCGTCAAGCGGAAGAAGAAGGTCTGGACAAGATTTTCACAGACGCAGGGTTTGAATGGCGCGAGCCTGGCTGTTCCATGTGCCTCGCCATGAACGCCGATAAATTGTCGCCGGGCGAGCGTTGCGCATCTACTTCCAACCGTAACTTTGAAGGTCGTCAGGGCCAGGGTGGGCGTACTCATTTGGTTAGCCCGCAGATGGCAGCAGCAGCCGCGATTGCCGGTCATTTCGTCGACATTCGCACGCAATAGGAGATAACAGATATGAAAGCATTTACTAAAATAGACGGATTGGTTTGCCCATTGGATCGCGCCAATGTGGATACCGACGCGATCATACCCAAGCAGTTCTTGAAATCCATCAAGCGTTCCGGATTCGGCCCGTACCTGTTCGACGAATGGCGCTACAAAGACCACGGCGAACCGGGCATGGATTGCAGCACGCGGCCCTTGAACCAGGATTTTGTGATGAACCAGCCACGCTACAAAGGCGCACAGGTCTTATTGGCTAAAGAGAATTTCGGTTGCGGTTCCAGCCGCGAGCATGCGCCGTGGGCGATCGAAGACTACGGTTTTCACGTCATTATCGCGCCTTCGTTCGCCGATATCTTCTACGGCAACTGCTACAAGAACGGCATTCTGCCCATCGTCGCCAGCCATGAGATCGTGGAGAAATTGTTCGCTGAATGCGCAGCCACCGAAGGCTACCATCTCAATGTTGATCTGGAATCGCAGACTGTCACCATGCCGTCGGGTGCATCATTCAAATTCGACATCACGCCGCACCGCAAGCACTGCTTGCTCAACGGCTTGGACGAGATCGGCCTGACCTTGCAGCATGCCGACGAGATCCGTGCGTTCGAAACTAAACACAAAGCCGCCCAGCCGTGGCTGTATGTATAACTAATTAAAGGAATTAAAAATGAAGATCGCAGTTCTGCCAGGTGATGGCATAGGCCCGGAAATCATTGCACAAGCCATGCGCGTGCTGGAAGTGTTACGCAGTGAAGGCCTGAAAATGGAGTTCGAAGAAGCCCCTCTAGGCGGTGCAGGTTACGATGCCTATGGCGCGCCCTACCCCGAATTCACGCAGAAGATATGCCGTGCAGCAGATGCAGTACTACTGGGTGCAGTCGGCGGCCCGCAGTATGACACGCTGGATCGCCCACTGCGCCCGGAACGCGGCCTGCTGGGTATACGCAAAGATTTAGGTTTGTTCGCCAATCTGCGCCCTGCAGTATTATTCCCGGAACTGGCGAATGCCTCCACCCTGAAGCCGGAAGTGGTAGCAGGCTTGGACATCATGATCGTGCGCGAACTCACCGGAGACATCTATTTCGGCCAGCCACGCGGCATGCGCACCAACGACAAAGGCGAACGCGAAGCACTGAATACCATGATCTACACTGAGTCCGAAGTGCGGCGTATCGCGCATGTAGCGTTCGGTATCGCCATGAAGCGGCAAAAGAAACTGTGCTCGGTGGACAAAGCCAACGTGCTGGAAACCACGGAATTCTGGAAAGAGATCGTGATCGACGTGGCCAAAGAATACCCGCAAGTGCAACTGACGCACATGTATGTAGATAATGCCGCCATGCAACTCATCCGCAATCCCAAGCAATTCGATGTCATCGTCACCGGCAACATCTTCGGCGACATTCTGTCCGATGAAGCTTCCATGCTTACCGGCTCCATCGGCATGCTGGCCTCGGCCTCGCTCAATGAGACCAAAAAAGGCCTGTACGAACCGGCGCACGGCTCCGCACCGGATATCGCCGGCAAGAATCTGGCAAACCCTTTGGCGACCATACTCTCCGCAGCGATGATGCTGCGCTACACCTTCAATAACGAAGCTGCGGCATCCCGTATCGAAGGCGCAGTGAAGAAAGTACTGGCGGCAGGTTATCGAACCGGCGATATCTTTGAGGCCGGGATGAAGAAAGTGTCATGCTCCGAGATGGGTGACCAAGTTGTAGCCGCAATGTAAGTTGGCAGTTTTAACCACATAAAAAAAGGCTGCGCGAGCAGCCTTTTTTCATCCGAAATTGCATGTCATTTCGAGAGCTGTTTGATATAGATAAGGTCGGAATGACCTTTAGGCCGGTCTACGATCTCAAACTTTCGCTCATAACCAAGACGTTCGTAGAATTCTGGTGCCTGGAAGCTATGCGTTGTAAGCGTTACTTGAGTGCAGCCGCGTCGTAACGCCTCGGATTCAGCGCTTTGGAGAAGTGCCTTTCCATACCCATGACCGCGATAGGCTTGCTCGACCCAAATGTGCGTTATCTCGCAGCAGCCTCCCCAAGTATGCCCTGAGAAACCAGCAACGACCTGATCTGCTTCATTGAGGATGCTGCCGCCTATGAGCTTCCCATCAAAATGGCCTGTCTCTGATGAGTTGAATTCGTAAATACGGTCCGCGAGGAACGACTCCAATGCTTGGCACTCGGCTTCCTCCAGCATTGGAATAATTTGGGGTTTCATAGCATCGCCGAGTTAGGGCTAAGGTGTTTATTGAATCAGAACAGATTCACAGCGCCGTCACGCGCATCATTGTTCAACTTCCAATTCATGCCCGCGACGACGTGCACGCACGCCCTCGGCCAGACAGTCGAGTAACTTCACGCTATCTTCCCAGCCCAGACAGGCATCAGTAATGGATTTGCCGTATTCCAGAGGGCACCCAGGCGTATGATCCTGGCGGCCTTCGAACAGGTGCGACTCCACCATCACTCCCATAAGTCGGTCGTCGCCGTTGGCAAGTTGGCCCGCCACATCACGCGCCACTTCCATCTGTAACTGATATTGCTTGCGACTGTTAGCATGGCTGCAATCGATCATGACCTTAGGCGCCAGACCTGCACCTGCAAGCCCTTTGCACGCAGCTTCTACATTGGCTGCATCGTAGTTCGGTATCTTGCCGCCGCGCAGGATGATATGACAGTCCTCATTACCGCTAGTGGAAATAATGGCCGAATGCCCCGCCTTGGTCACCGACAGGAAGTGGTGCGGGCTGGCAGCGGCCTTGATGGCATCTATCGCCACTCTGATGTTGCCGTCGGTACCGTTCTTGAAGCCTACCGGGCATGACAACCCTGAAGCCAGCTCCCGGTGTATCTGCGACTCGGTGGTACGCGCGCCTATCGCGCCCCAACTCACCAGATCCGCCGTGTATTGCGGGGTGATGGTATCGAGAAACTCGATACCGGCAGGCATGCCCAACTCGTTCACTTCCAGCAGGAAACGCCGAGCCAGCTTAAGTCCATCATTGATCTGGAAGCTACCGTCCAGGTACGGATCGTTGATCAGGCCTTTCCAGCCTACGGTTGTACGCGGTTTTTCAAAATAGACGCGCATCACGATCAACAAATCGTCTTTGAGACGGTCGCGCTCTGCCACCAGACGCTTGGCGTATTCCAGCCCAGCTTTGGTGTCGTGTATGGAACACGGCCCGACGATCACCAGCAAGCGGTCGTCGGCGCTATGCAGAATGCGATGAATGGCGCTACGAGTGGCAAAGATATTCTTCGTCGCCGCAGGACTTTCTTGTAACGTGGTCAGCAGATCATCAGGAGGCACAAGCTCCTTGATCTCCTTGATGCGCACATCGTCTGTCGCACGCTTTTCTTTATTTTCGGTACTGCTCATTTGCTAAGTATCTCTTCCAGTGCCTGCAAAAAGCGGGCATTCTCAGTTTCCAACCCTATACTCACCCGTAAATAATCGGGCATTTCATAGCCAGCTATAGGACGTACGATCACGCCTTTTTTCAGCAGACCTTGATAAACATTGGCGGCATTCTCCACGCGCACACTGATGAAATTGCCGTGCGATGGAATAAAGTCCAGGCCCAACCGTTTGCAACCCTCGGTGATTTGGGTCATTCCTGCACAGTTAAGTTCATAACTCTTTTTGACAAAATCATCGTCTGCCAACGCAGCGACTGCGGCAGCCTGCGCGATGCTATTCACATTGAACGGTTGCCGCACCCGGTTCATCATATCTGCGACCCCGGCACTGGCCAGCGCGAAGCCTACGCGCAACCCGGCCAGCCCGTAGGCTTTGGATAAAGTACGCGTGATCACCAGATTATCAAACTCTTGCAACCACTCGATGCTGCTGGATTTTAAATCATCCGGCAGATATTCGTCATAAGCCTCGTCCAATACCACTAATACGCTGGCAGGAATGTCGCTTAGAAAATCGTGCAAGGCACTTTTATCCAGCAATGTGCCGGTCGGATTATTCGGGTTGGCGATCCACACCACCCGCGTTTGCGACGTTACCGCGCTGCGCATGGCAGCGAGGTCATGGCCGAAATCCTTGGCGGGTACTGTAACTCCCTTCGCCCCAGTGGCTATGGTCACCAACGGATACACCGCAAAAGCATGTTGCGAATATACCGCCTGCGTATCGGCCGCAAGGAAGGCTCGCGCTACCAGGTCCAATACATCATTGGAGCCGTTGCCCAACACAACCTGCTCCATAACCACGCCGAATTTATGGCAGATCGCCTGCTTCAAGGCAAAACCGTTCCCATCCGGATACAAGCTGATTCCAGCCAATGCCTCGGCGATGGCGATCTTCGCCAGCGGACTCACTCCCAGCGGATTCTCGTTTGAGGCCAGTTTGATGATGTCACGCTCATCCAGCCCCATCTCCCGTGCCAGTTCGGCGATGGGCTTCCCAGGCTGATAGGGGGCGATCGACCGGATATAGTCAGGCGCCAGTAGTTGTAATGAATCGCAAGCCATTTCTTGTTCGAATGTCTAAATAAAAAAGCGGCTTAACGCCGCGATAATCTTCTATTTTACATGATGAGCCACTAATTGAGATAGCGTTAGAAATCTAGCCGCAATGCTCCACGGGCTGTAGCTTCAGTTGTTCCCATTCGGCATCCTCGAACAGGCGAGAGCGAATAAAGAACCGGAGGCCGGTAGGACGCTCCAGTGAAAACTGACCGCCATTACCGGGAATGGCATCCAGAGTCAGATGCGTATGCTCCCAATATTCAAACTGGCTTTTGCTCATATAGAAAGAAACGCCTCCGACTTCACCCAATTTGACATCGGCACCCCCCAGATAGAACTCCCCATCGGGATAACACATAGGGGCACTACCATCGCAACAGCCGCCGGATTGGTGGAACATAAGCTTGCCATGCTTGGCCTGTAATTCTGCGAT
>DATBPY010000037.1:0-2902 GCA_036561085.1 Methylophilaceae bacterium
CCGCCCATGCCGCGTTTGCTTAACACCGCAAACGCAAGCAAAGAAGTGGAAAGTGTAGATAGCATCAGCGGCGCTCCCAATATCGCGCCTACGCCGATCTCTTCATTCACATGGATATCTGCGGTACCTGCAGTCAATGCCAGAATAGGCACCAGAGTTTCCGGTAACGCCGTGCCCACTGCAGCAAAAATGGAGCCCGTCACGCCATCGGAGATTTTTAATTTTTCGCCTATGTGTTCCAATGCATTGGTAAATACTTCGGCAGCAATTAAAATCACTACCAACATGGCAACTAACTCAACAAAAATCATGGGCTCTCCAATTAGTCCAACTATGGCGCATTCTAATGGATAAGCATCTATCCGTCTCCACCGAAGGTTGGTTGGATGCTGTTCAGCACATACTTTCGCCGAATCAGGATACGCGCCCTGAACATACTGCAATCGAGTTGTTGGTCATACACAATATCAGCCTTCCGCCCAGCCAGTATGGAGGAGACGGTGTGGTGCAATTGTTTACCAATTGCCTAGATCCGGAAGAGCATCCTTATTATCGTGAGATCTATCAGCGCAAAGTCTCAGCGCATTTCTTTATCCGCCGCGATGGCACCCTGATACAGTTCGTTGCCTGCCTGCAACGCGCCTGGCACGCAGGTGCTTCCTCATGGCAAGGACGGGAGAATTGCAATGATTTTTCCATCGGCATAGAGTTGGAGGGCTCGGACTTCGAGACGTTCGAGTCCAAGCAGTATGAGGTATTGAACCGGTTGATAGCGGTGCTGGAAAACACCTACCCTATCACCGGCATCGTGGGGCACAGCGATATCGCCCCCAGCCGCAAAACCGACCCCGGAGATTTCTTCGATTGGGGCAAAGTTAGATCAAGAATCAGATCGAATTCGCGTTAAGCCGCCACTACCTTACCTTCTATGGCGTTACTCTCGCCTTTGTTGTCTTCCCATTTCACCCCCACTACGTCGCCCGCCTTGGCATCACCAAGATAGAATGTCAGATAAGGGTTCTTGGAAACGCCTGTCCCCCATTGTGCCTGCAATACGACCTTGCCATTCAACGTGGCAGTTACCGATTGAATGAAATGCGCAGGCACGATCTCGTCGAAATCATTCTTGCGCCTGCCCGTCTCCATGGGATGCAACATCAACACTTTGACTTCGGTCAGTCCATTTTTAGCGGTGGCGCGGATCTTCATTAAATCACTCATTAACCACACCCGCCTATCGCTACTTCCACATGCTTTGCAGCAGCATAATATTTATCGCCGGCCTTGATCACGGCTTTCAATGGGCCACTATCCCCCAACTTGATACGAAGGATGATGTGCGGCTCGGTTCCGGTTGCTAATATGAAATTGGCAATCAGTGAAGTCGGATTCTTCTCGGCCAGTATGGAAATTTCTTCAGTACCGGGGATATGGCTTTCTACTTCTATCTGCACGATAGCGCCATTTTCAGCAAAATCCGGCGCTATCAGCGTGATGAGATCGCTGGCCTCAACCTGCTTGATTCCAAATTCCTGTAACGCTTGCTCCACCTGCACCGCCTCGAATGCAGGCTTATTCCATGCCGCGGCCAACGCTCTCATGGGCGCTATCACCAATAACGAGAATAGTGCTATTCCTGATTTCAGTAACAATCTGCGATTCATGGTTTTCTCAATTAATCTTTAGTCTTAGTATCTTCCTGTTGTTGGCGTAGCTGTTTCAGCCGCGCTTCAACAATAGAAAGCTGATAAAAATCACCATCCCCTGCTTTTACTGCCAGTTCCATTTGCTCTACCGCTCCGGGCACATCATAAGCCCGGTAATATGCTTCACCCTGCGCCCGATGACGTAGCAGATTCTTGCCTTGTTGGGTGTATGCCTGCGACTGAAGTTCATACAAATGGTCGTCATCGGGATATTCGTGTTGCCCTTTCTCCAGGAATGTCAGTGCTTCCTGCGATCTATTCAACGACAACAAGGTCTCGGCATTGCCATAGATCAAACCGCGACTTTTGGGAAACAACTTAAGCGCACTGCTATATAACTCCAATGCTTCTTGCGTTTTGTTCTGAGCGATCAGAATACTCGCTTTCAATGAGTCCAGCATTGGATGCCTGGGCGTCATCGCGCTCACTTTATCAAGTTCCTCTTGCGCCTGTTCCGGACGATGATCCCTTAATAGGGCGACAACCAAGCCATAACGCTGAGCTATTTCGTTGCTATATTTTTTTTCACGCAAACCATCTTCGAAATACCGCACGGTATCGCCAGGCGTACCTTGCATTGCCCGCAGTTTGGCACGCACCAGACTGAACTCGATACTATCCGGCACCTGACGATAAGGCGTTTGTTCTGCACGATTACGCATGTCGCTGATACGTTCGGTGGAAAGGGGGTGAGTACGCAAAAAAGAGGGAGCATCGCCATCGAAACGTTCGCTTTTCAGCAAAGTTTCAAAAAAAGTCGGCATGGCGCGCGTATCGAAACCTGATTTGTCGAGGATCTGCATGCCGATGCGGTCTGCCTCCTGCTCGTTTTCACGCGAGAAAGTCAAACTGTGTTGCATTAGCCCCGCTTCAGTGGAGATCAGTGCGCCCTGCCCCAATTGCGGACTACCCAACGCCAGCAGGAGCGAGGCCGCCATCAACGCCATGGATGGAAGTGTGTTTCGTTTTTGTTCCGCCATCATGCGTGCCATGTGGCGTTGCACAACATGCCCGATCTCGTGCGACATCACACTTGCAAGCTCCGATTCGCTACGAGTACTCTGGATCAGGCCGGTATGGATGCCGACAAAGCCTCCAGGCAAAGCAAAGGCGTTAATAGTAGGGTCGGATAGTACAAAAAAAGTGAATGTCTGGCGATTGTCGGGGCTGTTCGTGACCAACTTGTAACCCAGCGA
>DATBPY010000038.1:0-9754 GCA_036561085.1 Methylophilaceae bacterium
TTACAAGCAGGCCTTTTTGTAGTACCAGTAGGCGAACTAGAAGGTTGGCTTGCAGATAAAGGTATTCAGGCCTCACGAGAAAATAAATGGGCGTGGGCTAACGAAGCAGCTGTCCTTGTCAGAAAAGTGGGCTCTAATTCAGGCGATATTTGGGAATTTATGCGTTCGATAGGAAAACATCTCCGACAGATGCTAGATAGTACTAATGGGCTTTCTCATTAATAGGATACTATTGTTATTCAAAATACCGCCTCGGTTCCACGCCCAACGCCCGTTTGAACATGGCTGTAAATGCACTAGCACTCAGATAACCTAATTCGCTGGCCACGTTGGTGACGGACTGATTATCGGCTAACCGGCCAAGCGCTTCAATCAATTTGGCTTGTTGACGCCATTGCCTGAAACTAAGGCTGGTTTCTTTCTCGAATTTCCTGGCTAATGTCCTTGAGCTCATTGCCAGTTTATCTGCCCATATTTCTATCGTGGTCTGGTCTTCCGGATATTCTATGAGGTGCTGGCATATATGCATCAACTTAGGATTATTCGGTAACGGCAGATGCAGTGCGGGGGTTTTTAAATACTTGATCTCCATCAAGGCCAGTTGCGCGATCATTCCACCGCGTCCCTGCTCGTCGTAATCTGCTTTTTCTTTAGTCAACGATAAGATAAGTTGCCTGAGTAAGGGCGAGACTTCGATCAAGCAGCAACTGGATTGGAAATCCGCCGCGACATCCGGGCGGATATAGAGCGTGCGCACCTCGACACGGCCCAGCATATATACCGTATGTACCATTCCTGAAGGTATCCAGACACCTCTTAAGGGTGGCACTACCCAACACCCGACTTCTGTTTCTACACGCATCACGCCGCTACTGGCATAGATCAATTGCGCTTTGGTATGGCTATGTTTTGGCGTCGGCCCGCTTTCATAATCGGCCGCTTTTGCGGTAACACGATGCGAGAGCGTTTGATAGATGTCCGGCTCGATCTGGTTTTGCTGCATATTTTGTCTTTTTCGCGACGATTCTTGTCAATACACCATTGTATACGACAGTCTATAATCCTGTTCCAAATCCATGTAAGTTGATAGGACAGGTTATGACCACGCAATCTCAGGCAATTTCAATTCAGGAAATCTCCATTCAACCGGGTGATATTCAAGAAACCAGGCCAACCAAGTTCGGTGTCATCGCTGCGATCAGTTTTTCGCATTTTCTGAATGACATGATGCAATCGGTGTTACTAGCAATCTACCCGATCCTGAAATTGAATCTTAGTTTGAGCTTTGCCCAGATCGGGCTGATTTCCTTCTGCTTTCAAGTGACTGGTTCGTTATTGCAGCCATTGATCGGTTTATATACCGACCATAAGCCTAAGCCTTACACATTGCCTTTCGGTATGTTGCTTACCATGTCAGGCCTTCTCGTATTAGGCAGGTCCACAAGCTTTGAAATGGTGTTGATCGCCGCGATGCTGATCGGCATGGGCTCGTCTATTTTTCATCCTGAATCTTCCAGAGTGGCGAGGTTAGCCGCAGGTGATCGCCCAGGTTTGTCACAATCGTTATTTCAGGTCGGCGGTAACTTGGGAGGGTCTATCGGCCCGTTGTTGGCTGCGATGATCATTCTGCCGCACGGGATGGCCAGCGTTGCCTGGTTTGCCGCAGCGGCGCTGATCGGTGCGATCGTTCTGAGTAATGTGAGTTATTGGTATAGCCAACACTTGGCGAGCGCGTTACATAAAGGGATTAAGGTCGTCAGTAGCGGATTTTCGAGAACCCAAATCATCGGGTCTTTGACGGTGCTTGGAATACTCATGTTTTCCAAATTCATTTACATCGCCAGCCTGACCAATTACTACACGTTTTTCCTGATCGAGAAATTTCATTTATCTTTGCATGATGCGCAGCTCTATTTGTTTGCGTTCTTGCTCTCTTCTGCCGCAGGGACGTTTCTGGGCGGGCCCATCGGCGATAAGATCGGAAGGAAGAAAGTGATCTGGTGGTCGATATTGGGTGTAGCCCCATTTACCATGATGTTGCCGTATGCGAATCTGCACTGGACATTGGTGTTATCCATCATCATTGGCCTGGTATTGTCTTCTGCGTTCTCAGCGATTCTGGTTTTCGCGCAGGAGCTGATACCGAATAGGGTGGGAACAATCTCCGGGCTTTTCTTTGGCCTGGCGTTTGGAATCGCCGGGATTGCCGCTGCGTTATTAGGTAATCTAGCTGACGTCACCAGCGTGCAGCATGTCTATAGATTATGCGCGTTCCTGCCATTGCTCGGCATTGCGGCGATCTTTTTGCCGGACATTCAGAAACATTAAAAGATGTTGAAGATAAAAAACCGCTTCTTACGAAGCGGTTTTTTGTTTGTCCGTGCTATTAAGAATTAACGCATACTACCTGTGATATTTACTGCCCTAGACGGCGACCGTAGCTGATCGCATAAGCGGCGGGCCTTGCCAACAGGATAGGATCATCGCTAGGCTCGATACCGTCTACCAAAGCCAGCGGGCTATACATATTAGCTTTCTCGAACTTTACGCCTTCGGGATCTACGGCTTTTATGGTCAAAGTGCCCAGTTCAACGACTTTTCTTGTTTCCGGCCAGCTGATGGTACCGTCATTAACCGGATCGCCTGCCTCAGCCACTTGCACTGAGATGCGATATTTTACTGCATCTGTTTGCAGCCTTACAGGAAGCTCATCCATGAGGTAGTTCGGCGCTGCCTTAGCGGCATCTTCTTTGGTCAGAAATTGTTGTCCATCCAACGGTTCGATGCGGTAACGACCGTAATGTGACTCACCTTTGGCGTTAGTGAATTTAAAGGCATTAACGCCGTAAAAAGCTTGCGTGCCGAAACTGACAGGAGACAGTTTAGGAATCATCACGAATTTCAATGCTGCCGGATGTGAACCCAGGAATTGTTCCACCGGCGTTGGTTTAGGAACATTCGGCCCGCTTGCGGCGATTGCATTCAGCAAACCGAGAAAGTCTTCAGGCGTTGCCGCAGGAAAGCTGTTGATGGAGATGGCAACGATGTCGGTATAACCGCCATCCGGTAGTTGAAAGCGGATCGCCATGCCTTTGGGAAAAGCGTTCTCGTTGGCATCGGGGATATTCGGCACACCGGTCGGGTCGGAGAAACGCACGATCACCGGTATCTTCGCTGATTGCATATGCACTGCCTTGGTGATCGAGGCGGCGGAGGCTGCCGGTACGAATTCACCATCGGTCACGATACCCTTGGCATGGTTAGCGCGATAGCCCGCATGTGGGCCACCTGCCAGCTTGGTCATGGTATCTACCAGTTGTTCCGTCACCGGCTTATCTTCCGCATAAACATTGGAAACGCTCAATACCGTTACGGCAACGCTTAGTAATACTGTTTTAGTTATTTGTCGCATGATTTTTCCTTTAGGCTTTTAATGTGGACATGTCGATCACAAAGCGATATTTAACATCGCTTTTCAACACGCGTTGGTATGCATTCTCGATCTGCTGGATGTCGATCATTTCGATATCGCAAACAATGTCATGCTCGGCAGCGAAATCCAGCATCTCCTGCGTTTCCTTGATGCCGCCGATCAAAGAACCTGCCAACGAACGACGTTGGAAGATCAGGCTCGCGGTATCGATAGGCGGATGCGGACTATCCGGCACGCCTACCATGCACATTACACCGTCGCGCTTGAGCGCTCTGAGATAGGGATTGAGGTCGTGAGCGACCGCGACGGTGTTGATGATGAAATCGAAACGCTTCGCATTCTTTTGCATCGCTTCCGGATCTTTGGAGATCACCACATCATCCGCACCCATGCGCCTGGCATCGGCTGCCTTGTCCGGCGATGTGGTGAATAACACGGTCTCTGCACCGAAAGCATGCGCCCATTTCAATCCCATGTGCCCCAAGCCGCCTAGGCCAACGATACCTACGACATCGCCTTTGCCTATATTCCAGTGACGTAGCGGGGAGTAGGTAGTGATGCCGGCACACAGTAACGGAGCGACTGCTGCCAGTTTTTCCGGCGCGGCCATCTTTTCCGAAATGTGCAGCACGAAGTCCTGGTCGACGACGATCTGCTCTGAGTATCCGCCGTAAGTCACCTTACCCGTATGTTTATCCGGGCTGTTATAGGTAAACACGGTATGTGCGCAAAATTGCTCCAGACCATCTTCACATTCGCTGCAATGCTTGCATGAATCCACCATGCAACCGACACCGGCCAATTGGCCGGGTTTGAAATTTTTGACGGCGGAACCTACTGCAGTGACACGTCCCACGATCTCATGGCCGGGAACGATAGGGTAAACGCTACCTCCCCATTCGTCGCGCACTTGATGGATGTCCGAATGGCAAACACCGCAATACAGGATCTCGATGCTGACATCCGTGGGTAGAAGCGCACGGCGCTCAAAATTAAATAACCCCAGAGGGGCTTTGGCATCAACTGCTGCGTATCCGATGGTCATTAAAACAGTTCCTTTAATTAAAAAATTGAAGCTTAATATTCATTAATGAATATTATCCTAGTCCCATATGGGACCATTGTTAATGTTTCATTAAACAAAAAATCATGCGTCCGGATGCATGCATCAATGGGAGATTATCAGGGTTGGAATTGCGATTACTCATCATACGACTTCATTCTATCCAGGTTAATACGGGGTAAAAAATTATTTTTATATATTGTATTGACAATAACTGCATATGCAGTTATTGTATGTGCATTATTGCTAATAAAGCATACCACCGACGGAATTGAGGCTGACATCATGGATTTTTACAGCGGTCAAAATTATGTAATTGAAGAATCTATCGGCTACCTGATCAAGAGAGCTCAGGCGGCTTTGCAACGCACCGTGGATGGTAAGATGGCCGAGCTTGACCTGACAGCCCTGCAATGGGCACCCCTGCTATTTATTTCTCTCGGCAAAATGAGCAGTACCGCTGCGGATATTTCGCGCTGCCTGGGAGTAGAAACCAGTTCAATGACACGGATGCTGGACAGGCTGGAAGGCAAGGGCTTACTCACCCGTACACGTAGTGCAGATGACAGACGCGTCATTTTTCTTGAACTTACCGAGGAAGGCAAACGTCAAGTATCCAAAGTCCCCTATTTAATAGCGGATAGCTTGAATCAGCACTTGCGAGGCTTCAATCAAGAAGAAGTCGAGTCTTTGAAATCCATGCTCAAACGTATTGCCGATAACGCGGGAGACAGAAATCTTGAACAAGTCTAAGCAAAACCCGGTCGCAAAATTCAACGTCAAATTATCGGCCATGCTTATTAGCGCTGCTATCGGCATGAGTGGCTGCATCAGTTCCAGCGGCATACAGCATGACCAAGCCTTGCGCGATCCGACAACATTGGGTGCACAGGCGAAATTCGATGCATGGCCTGCCGAACAATGGTGGAAAAGCCTGAACGATCCTGAGCTGGATCGTTTGATCGAGCAAGCGCTAAAAGAAAATCCCAATATCACCCAGGCTGCCAAACGCATGGAGAAAGCAGCGGCTTATGTCACCACGGCTAAATCCGCACTCTCTCCGCAATTAAGCGGCGATGCCTATTTCCAACGCCAGCGACTGAGCGAGAATTCTTATTACCCGCCGCCTTTCGGTGGTGCTTACGAGAACATCGTAAACGGTCAGTTGAATGCGTCATGGGATATCGATTTCTGGGATAAGAACCGCAGTTTGCTGCAGTCTGCCTTGTCGCAGACCGAAGCCGCCAAAGCTGAAGAATCGGCTGCCAGATTGATGGTGTCGACTGCCGTCGCTCAAAGCTATTACCAGCTTGCGCGTCAAGTTGAGCAGGTCAGATTATCCGAGCAAGCGCTCAAACAGCGGGAACAGGAATTCAACCTGATCAAACAACGTATCCAGGCCGGGCTGGACACCAATGTGGAACTGCAACAAGGCCGAGGTAATATGTCCACAGCACGCGTGGATGTAGGTACAGCAACGGAAGCAGCTAACCTGACCAGAAATGCGCTGGCTGCGCTAACCGCTTCGGAACCGAAGACACTGGCCAGCCTGCAACCGCTATTACCGACTTTTGAAGCGCAGGCTTTGCCCGACGATATTCCGGTAGATATCATCAGCCGCCGCCCTGACCTGGCAGCAGCAAAAGCCAGGGTAGACGCGGCCAGCGCAGATACTGCTAGCGCCAAGGCGCAGTTCTATCCTAACGTCAGTCTTTCGGCATTCATCGGTCTGTCCTCATTCGGTTTATCCAATTTCTTCAAACTGGGCAGCACCATCGCAGGAGTCGGTCCGGCGATACACTTACCGATATTCGATGCGGATAACTTGCGCGCGAACCTGCGTTCCAAGAATGCCGACCTCGATATTTCCATCGCCAGTTATAACCAGGTGCTGCTGACGGCGATACACGACATCGCCGACCAGATGACTTCCATCAAGGCAGTACGCCTGCAAAAGGATGACCAGCAGATCGCGCTCAATTCAGCAGAATCGGCATATAAGCTAGCTACCATACGCTACCAGGCCGGACTCACCACGCTGCTTACCGTGCTGAACGCAGAAGATACTTTGTTGCGTGAACGTAGCCGCATGGTCAACCTGCATGCCCGCGAAATCGATCTCAACATCGCGCTCATCAAAAGCCTGGGCGGCGGGTTCGCTAACACGCCGCCAGCCGAGACGGGAAAACCATCATGACCATCACCAAATTAGTAAATAAAAACGCGAACCGAAATACGCAATCAAGGAGTAGTTACCATGAGTGAATCTAATATACCCGCCACCGCCGCGCCTGCCAGCAATGGCAACGGTAACGGCAACAGAAAAGTGCTGCTCACCGGCGTACTGATATTCGTGCTTTTAGCGGGTATCGGATGGTTCGCCTACTGGTATCTGGTAGGGCGCAATTACCAGTCTACCGATGATGCCTATGTGGCCGGTAATGTCATCCAGATCACTCCGCAAGTCAGCGGCACAGTGGTGGAGATCAATGCCGACGATACCGATTTCGTGCCCCAAGGCAAAGTGTTGATTAGGCTGGATCCGACCGATGCCGATTTCGCGCTCAAGCAAGCTGAGGCTGAACTCAGCCAAGCGGTTCGTCAGGCCAGAACGCTATATGCCAATGACGAAGCACTGATCGCAAACATCAACCAACGCAAGGCTGAGTTGGCACAGACGAAGACCGACGCAAAGAATGCCCAAGAAGACCTGCAACGACGTGAGTCGGTGGTCGCGTCCGGCGCGGTATCCAAAGAAGAGTTACAGCATGCACAAACTGCAGTCGCCAATGCGCTCAGTGCAAAAAGCGCTGCCGAATCCGGTCTTGCCAGCATGCAGCAACAACTGCTTTCCAGTCGTGCGCAAACTGATGGCACCACTGTGGAGAATCATCCTAGCGTACAAGCCGCGGCAGCTCACGTGCGCGAGGCTTATCTGGCACGGGTGCGCTGCGACATCACCGCGCCGGCTGCAGGCCAAATAGCCAAGCGCGGTGTGCAGATCGGGCAGCGCATACAGACCGGAGCACCTTTAATGGCCATAGTCCCGCTGGATCAAGTGTGGGTGGATGCCAATTTCAAAGAGGGCCAGTTGCGCCGCATGCGTATCGGTCAGCCGGTGGATCTGCGTGCCGATATCTATGGCAATAAAGTGCAGTACTCCGGTCATGTAGTCGGTCTTGGTGCCGGAACCGGAGCCGCGTTTTCATTGCTACCCGCACAGAATGCTACCGGTAACTGGATCAAGATCGTGCAGCGCATCCCGGTACGGGTCGAGCTGGATAAAGAACAGTTGAAGTCGCATCCGTTACGGGTGGGTCTATCGATGCAGGCCGAAATAACGATTAGCGATGATAGCGGCAAGCTGTTGGCTGATGCTGTTCGCACCGCACCTATTTCCACGACGGCGCAGATGGATACCCAAGCCGCCGCCGCAGAGGTGTTGGTGAAACAGATCATCCATAACAATCTGAGCCAGGCAGCTCCAGGCTCCATTGCCAGAAAATCCTGAGCTATATCTCACTCAAACCTGACCTGAAAATATGGCTGAGCAAACGACGACTGCAACTACACCCCAAGCTCCGGGACCGCTGAAAGGCGGTTCCCTGGTGTTGGGGACCATCGCATTATCGCTGGCCACGTTCATGAACGTGCTCGACAGTTCTATCGCCAATGTTTCCTTGCCCACTATCGGCGGTGATCTAGGTGTATCACTCAATCAGGTGACCTGGGTCATTACCTCGTTCGCTGTGGCGAACGCTATTTCGATACCATTGACCGGATGGCTGACCATGCGTTTCGGCGCGGTGCGCCTGTTTACCTGGTCGGTAGTATTGTTCGTGCTGGCATCGTTGTTGTGCGGCCTTGCCCCTTCCATCGAATTGCTGATCATATTCCGCGTGATCCAGGGCGCTGTTGCCGGCCCGATGATCCCCTTGTCGCAATCGTTACTATTGTCCAGTTATCCACCGAGCAAGTCCGGGACCGCATTGGCGATGTGGTCGGTGACTACATTGGTAGCGCCAGTGGCCGGGCCGTTGCTGGGTGGCTACATTACCGATAACTTCTCATGGCCGTGGATCTTCTATATCAATATTCCAATCGGGTTAGCCACTGCCTGGATAACCTGGATGATTTACCGCAAGCGTGAATCGCCGACGCGTAAGTTGCCGGTGGACGGCGTCGGTCTCGCATTGTTGGTGATATGGGTAGGCTCGCTACAGATCGCGCTGGATAAAGGTAAAGAACTGGACTGGCTGGCTTCGCCGTTGATCCTCGGTCTGACTCTGGTTGCCCTGATCGGGTTTATAGTGTTCCTGATCTGGGAGCTCACCGATGAACACCCGGTGGTCGACCTACGCCTGTTCAAGCGCCTTAATTTCAGCGTGGGTGCAGTGGCATTATCGCTAGGTTACGGCGTATTCTTCGGCAACGTGGTGCTACTGCCGTTATGGCTGCAGGAATACATGGGTTACACCGCTACCTGGGCCGGCCTGGTGACCGCCCCAGTAGGAGTTCTGGCTATCCTGTTTTCACCTATCGTCGGCAAGAATGTGAATCGGGTAGACCCGCGTTTACTGGCCTCAGTCGCTTTCATAGTGTTCGCGCTGGTATTTTATCTGCGCTCCGGCTTCAATACGCAGACCGATGTGCATACCTTGCTGGTGCCTACCGTTATCCAGGGCATTGCCATGGCTTTCTTCTTCATTCCTCTGGTAAGCCTGACATTATCCGGGCTTAGGCCGGATCAGATCCCGGCAGCTTCGGGCTTATCCAATTTCCTGCGCATCACCGCAGGCGCTTTTGGGACGTCTATCGCTACTACGCTATGGGATAACCGCGCCACTTTGCACCACACGCAATTGATCGAACATATTACCCCTTACAATAACCAGGCGATGGATGCGTTGAATAAATTGCAGCAAAACGGCTTATCGCTGGGCCAGGCAACTGCGCAGATCAATCAGGTCGTCACACAGCAAGCTGCCATGCTGTCGGCGGACGATATATTCTATGTGTCCTCTCTGATCTGCCTCGGCCTGATAGGGTTGGTATGGTTAGCCAAACCTGTAAAATCCGGCGCTGCTGCGGACGCAGCCTCCAGTGGAGCGCATTGAGTATCGTTAATACTGTCTTTTGATCGTTGTATTTTAATCAGTGGAGACATGATGGACCTGAACGACACCTTGAAATCAGCTGTATCACATGCGCTAGCCGGTGAGTGGGATGCCTCACACAAAATTGCACAAGAATACAAC
>DATBPY010000039.1:0-19592 GCA_036561085.1 Methylophilaceae bacterium
ACCCTGACCAACACCGGCGCCAATGCCGTGCAAGTGACCGACACCAACGCCATCCAACTGGGCACCGTCAGCACTGCTAACAACTTGACAGTAAACGCTGTGGGCATCACCCAGACCGCAGGCGGCCTGACCGTGGGTGGCACCTCCACCTTTAACGGTGGCGCAGGCGTCATCACCCTGGGCACGGCAACCAACGCCTTGACCGGTGCTGTGTCACTTAATAATAGCGGTGCAAACAACGTTGCGTTGACCAACAGCATCGCTACGGTATTGGGTAGCAGCAGCCTAGGCACAGGCACTCTTGCGGTGACCTCGAATGGAGCGATCACTCAAAGTGGCGTGACCACCATTACCCAAGCAGCATCGGCGGGTACGGCCAGCTTCAACGCAGGCGCGAGCGCTATCACCCTGACCAACAATAACGACTTCAAGGGTGCAGTGAATCTTAGTAACACGGGCGCGAATGCCGTTCAAATTACTGATATTAATGCGCTGACACTGGGAACATTGAGTATTGGAGGCGATTTGACCGCGATCTCCACGGGTGCCTTGAACCTCGGAAGCGGTACAGTAGGGGGTAATATAAGTGCCACCAGTAATAGTGGTGCGATTTCGCAGACCGGCGCCCTGACCATCAGCGGTACCAGTAATATCAATGCCGGTGCTAATACAATCACCCTGACCAATGCGGGTAACGATTTCGTTGGGGCAGTGAGCCTTAATAATAGCGGTACCAATAATGTTTCGATCACAGATGCGAACGCTTTTATTCTCGGCACATCGAGCTTAGGTAACGGTACGCTGACCATTACTGCAGGAGGTAATCTTTCAACTGCGGGTAACCTTACCACTACGCCAAATGGCAGTATCAGTCTGAATACTACAGCCGGTGCGGCTATGACTATCACTAACACCATTGCTGCCGGCGGTAGCGGTTCTGTCACGCTGAATGCTTCTGGTCTGCTGACTGTTAATAACGCAGTTTCCAGCGGTAACGGCGACATTAGCCTTACCGGTGGAACCGGTGTGACGCATAGTGCTGCCGGCGATGTAACCACGACGGGCACAGGCAAGATCACTGTTGCTGCGACCACCGGTGACGTGACCATGGCGAACGGCACAGTCTATAGCGCCGGTAGCGGCAACGTAGGAGTTACAGCAGCAAATAATGTCGCTTTAGGTCAGATCAACACGACTAGCAGTGCGGTGAATGTTACGGCTACTACCGGTGCTATCACCGACAACACCAATTCCGCGACCGTCAATATCGCGACGACCGGAACGGCTACGCTGCAAGCGGCGACAGGTATTGGTTCGGCTGGCGGGACAGCAAGCATCAATACCAGTATAGGTACGCTTTCGGCAACGAACACCGGCACTTCGGGAAATATCGATATCACCGAAACCGATAGTCTTACCGTGTCGGCGTTAAAACAATCCAATGCGGCCAATACAACGGGGACTGTCAGCTTGGTGACCAATGGTGGTGGAGACATCAATCTGAACGACAATTCGGTGCTTAGCCAAGGTGGGCTCATTACTCTTACTGCTGCCGGGGGCATTACTGATGCCGATGGCGGATCGACTACCAGTATCACCAACACGAGTGGGCAAGCTACATTGACAGCTGCGACGGGTATCGGCTCTTCCGGCACAGTTGAAACCAGTATTGCGACATTGGTTGCGACGAATACTACCAGCGGGAAAATCGACCTTCAGGAGGCAAACGGTCTGACCATTGCCGGTTCTGGTGTGCGCAATTTAGGTAGTAGCGGGGATATCAAAGTCAAGGTGGCTGCAGGGACCTTGAATGTGAATAGTGTGGTTACTGCTAATGGTAGTGGAGACGTTGAGTTGGAATCGGCCGGATTGCTCACGGCTAATGCAGCTATTTCTACCACTAGCGGAGATATAAGCCTCGAAGGCGGCGGTGTAACAAGTACGGCTGCCGGTACTATGAACGCAGGTAGCGGAACCATTGCGGTGATAGGCGATGCCGGTGCGATTAATTTGGGAGGTAGCCTTACTACAACCAATAATGGTGCTTCAGCCGTTATCATTCAGAATGCAACGACTGTCGCACTTGCCGACATTACGACTGGCGCTGCGGGCGGTACGGTAACCATAGGCGCGAATGACATTACGGGCGCGGTAACGCAGACCGGGATTATCACTACGGGGGTCTTGACCGGTGGCACGAGCAATAGCGTCGATCTGAGCGGCCTGAATAACATCGGCAACATGGCAGGGTTTACCAGCAATGGCGCTTTGACTATTAACGACACGACTGGCGGACTTAATGTGACCGGTGCGGTGAATAGTGGTACCGGTTTGGCATCCATCACCACGACCGGCGGCAATCTGGCTGTTACTACAGGCAGCGTCACGGGTACCGGCGTGACATTGATTACCACCGGATCCAACGACATCACCCTGGCAGGTAACGTCAATGGGAAGTCGGGTAACGTTACCCTGACTTCCGGCCAGGCGATCAGTCAAAGTGCCGGAGTATTGAATACGACCGCTACCCTGACGGGTAGTGCTGTAACCTCTGCCTCTCTCAACCAGGCCAACACGATTGCCAACCTGGGTGCGTTCACCAGCAACGGGCCCTTGACCATTAGCGATACGACCGGTGGTCTGAATGTGACCGGCACGGTGAATAGCGGTACCGGTTTGACATCCATCGCCACTACCGGCGGTAATCTGGCCGTGACGGGTAGCGGCAGTATCGCGGGTACCGGTGTCACTCTAGTGACGGTGGGAGCCAATGACATCACCCTGGCAGGCAATGTAAACGGTAATGCAGGTAACGTCACACTCACTTCCGGTCAGGCGATCAGCCAAAGTGCCGGGGTATTGAATACTACCGGTACCCTGACGGGCAGCGCCGGAACGTCAGTATCGCTAAATCAAGCTAATACGATAGCCAACCTGGGGGCATTTACCAGCAATGGCGCTTTGACTATTAACGACACGACCGGTGGGCTTAATGTGACCGGTGCAGTGAATAGCGGTACCGGTTTGGCATCTATCACCACGACCGGCGGCAATCTGGCAGTTACTACAGGTAGCGTCACAGGTACCGGCGTGACATTGATTACCACCGGCGCCAACGACATCACCCTGGCAGGTAACGTCAATGGGAAGTCGGGTAACGTTACCCTTACTTCGGGTCAGGCGATCAATCAAAGTGCCGGAGTATTGAACACGACCGCTACCTTGACGGGTAGTGCTGTAACCTCTGCCTCGCTCAACCAGGCCAACACGATCGCCAACCTGGGTGCGTTCACCAGCAATGGTCCCTTGACTATTAGCGACACGACCGGCGGTCTGAATGTGACCGGCACAGTGAATAGCGGTACCGGTTTGACATCCATCGCCACCACCGGCGGTAATCTAGCCGTGACGGGTAGCGGCAGTATCGCGGGTACCGGCGTCGCTCTAGTGACGGTGGGAGCCAATGACATCACCCTGGCGGGTAGCGTCAACGGCAGTACCGGGAATGTTACCCTTACCTCGGGGCAGGCGATCAGTACCTCCGGTAGCGGCACCGTTACCACCGCAGCCAGCGGCAATATCGGCATGACCGCGGCTACTAATGAAACCATAGGCGCAGCAGTAACAGCAGGCGGCGCCGGTACGATAGGTCTGACAGCTACTTCCGGGGCATTGGCAGTCAATGCAGCCGTTAGCAGTACTTCCGGCAACATCACAGCGACTGCCGGTACGGCAATCACGGAAAGCGGTTCGTTAGCGACCAGCGGTTTATTGAGCACGACTTCAAGCTCAGGCACGACTCTGAATGGTGCTAATACGGTGGGCAGCTTCCATGCCAGCAATAGCGGTAGCGGCGATATTGCGCTCACCAATACGGCAACTACGTTGACCGTTACCGGGGTCAGCGAAACGCCGGCAGGAAATATCACTCTGGCTAATACCGGCGATTTGACTAATAGCGGCGTCATTAGTACGAATGGCGGCAATATTGCTATAACTACGACCGGCGCCCAAGTTATAAACGCAGCGGTGACAACGAGTGGTGCGGGTACGGTGGGTCTGAGTGGTGTCGGCATCACCAATAACAAGACCATCACCGGTACGGGCGGCGTCACGATCAATGCAGGGACCGGTACTAACGGTACCTTGGTTAATAACACTGCCACTAGCATTATTACCAATGGGGGGGGAGCCGCTGCCATCAACTTGCTGGCAGACCAGGTGACTTTAGATAACGGTACCATCACCGGCGGCTCTGGAGCAGTCAGTATCAAGGCGAATTCTGCTGGGCAGGCGATAAACCTTGGCAGTGGTACAGGTGGTTTTGATTTGAATCAGGCTGAGTTGAATTCAGTGTCCACTACAGGTGGGCTGACAGTAGGCGGCTCCAGTACGCATACTGCATTGCTGACTGTGGGCTCGCTTACTTCACCTGCCGGAGTGCATGGCGGCGGTTTTACCGTTACCAACGGCGGTGATGTGGCCTTGACCGGTAGCGTGGCTTATAACGCAACTGCAGGTAATAGCCTGAACATTACCTCTGTAAACGGCAATATCACAGGTAATGGTTCAGAGTTGCTGGATACGACAACTGCCGCCGGCGGTAATATCGTGCTGACGGCATTCAATAATATCGGGTCGGCGGCGCATCGGATCCATATCGGGAGCATGCTCAATAGTGGAGTGGTTGGAAGTAACGGATTAGCTTTGAACTCAACCGATCCTGTGCATGGAGGCAATATCTTCATTAATAAGGCCGGGGCTCTAAATATCGCAGGGATTCAGGATGGCGTCTTTACGCCTCCGCCTCCTAATGCAGCTAATCTTCACCCTCTAGGCTCTGTTGATATAGTTTCCACAGGGAATATCAGCCAATCGGGGCCTGTCATTGTAGATACGCTCACAGCCAAAACGCTTAACAATGCAGGGGCTTCTATTGTCCTATTGAATCCTGGGAATGATGTTATTAACCTCAACCTGCTATCACGCAATGCTGCGGACACCGCAAATAGCACGGGACAACTTAGCTTCTTCGATCCGAATGGATACACCGTAGGTAATGCTGCTGGCGGCGGCATCAACTTTAGTTCGACGGGCCCGATTCAGTTGGCCTCGCTTGCTATCGGGGCATCCCCAGCTACGCTCAATCTGGATGCCGGTAATGGCGATATCACCTTGCAAACTACAGGCGCTATCACGGTCAATGGGCCAGGCAAACTTCTTGCGCGTAACATCAATCTGAGTCTTTCGAATAATGTGACGTTCCAAGGCGGTATTGTTGATAATGGTCAGAATGACGATCTATTGATCCAAGCAACGAACGATATCAATATCAACGCCCATCAATTTACCGTGAAAGGTGGCAATGTTACTGGGGTTAGCGGCCAGAATATAACGCATGACGTTATTATCAATGCCGGCGGTACCATGAATATCACCACAACGCTGCAAGCTAACCCTCCTGGCCCTCCTGGCAGTCCTGTAACGTATGTACCTAATTCCGCTGATTTTACAATCATGGGGGGGAATGTCGATTTAACCGGGACACATAATGCGTCTGCATCAGGAAGTGCATTCTTGAATGCAAATGTCATTAATCTGGATATTGGTGGTAAGTTCCTCATCCAGGGCGGTACTGTGACGCATGGTGGGGCCGGTATTACTGATACCGGTAATGCCAGTGCAGTCATCAGAGCCAATACGGGTAAATCACTAAAAGTAGCTGATGATATGCAAATAATTGGCGGCACAATGGACGCAGGAGGCGATAAAAAATCCACTGCAATCGCCGTGTTCGACCCATTCAACCCTCTCAGTATCACTGTGGGAAAGAACTTGATCATTCAAGGCGGTACCGGTCCGGCCGATAGTTTGGTTTCTGCCAGTATTTTGAATTCCGGGGAGATCAAGATGGATGTTGGACAAGCATTGACTCCAGGGTCGACGGTGACGATAGGAGCGCATACCTATCCTGGCGGGATCATTTTGGTGGGAGGCAAAGGCTCGGGTCGGTTTGACTTCAATAACAATCCGCTGACTGAGAATGGCTATCCAATATCATGGACGTTAGCCAAGGGTGCAGAATTCACCATAGATACAACTGGAGGAACGACAGTTGGCGATGCGTTCATTCAATCCCTAGCACCACGCGGCGTAGATACATCACTATACGGTTATCTGCTGTTTGCGATCGATCGTGAATCTACTGGTAAGAGCAAACGCTCTTCTACTGACCAAGGTAACTTTAAAGCGGAGGCAGGATCATGCAACTAACTAATGCGATGAAATATGGTTTGTCGGTATTGGCAATCGCCATGAGTGCGACAGCGGCATTTGCTGACGGAGGAGTGGTCACCGAACTGGCTGGCACCATGACGGCGACCCGCGAGGGCGGCACTATCGTGCTTTCGAAAGGATCTGCTGTTAAACAGGGAGACACCATCACCACCCAAAAAGGTGCGTATGCGCAAATCAAATTTTCTGATGGCGCTGTGATGACCATCAAGCCGGGAACCGAGTTTGTGATCAAGGAGCATAATTTCTCAAAAGAAGAACCTGAGAAAGATGTTTCCACATTCAGCCTCTTGAAAGGCGGTTTGCGTACCGTGAGTGGGTTGATCGGGAAACGGGGTAATCGCGATGCCTATAAATTGAATACCGCAACGGCTACTATCGGTATCCGCGGTACGGTATTCGATGTGGATGATTGCTCATCGGCGCAGTGCGTAAAAGGCAAGGCAAAGGTGGGTGATAATCCCGATGCCAAGGATCCGGCAAGTGCCGAGGTTCTGGTGCCGGCTATTTACGTAGGTGTGCATGACGGCGAGATCGTGGTGAAGAATGATGCGGGCGAGTTGACGCTTTCTGCCGGCCAGTTCGGTATTGCGCCAACCAGTAATGTCATCCCTACACAATTGCCTGGTGACCCAGGGTTGAGTCAGGTGACTAGCCTCGGTAATGGTTCTACGGTTCTGGGAGACGGCTTCGCCATACGTAATTGCCGATAATGAAGATGTCTTTTGTTGATTTTTCCATGGGGCTGAATAAGCCCCAGTTTTTTTGATGAAGCTGGCCATTATTGCCGCTATCGCACGCAATCGCGTGATCGGACTGGACAACCAGTTACCGTGGCGCTTATCGGAAGATCTGAAGCGGTTTCGCGCACTTACTACGGGTCATCACATCATCATGGGACGTAAGACTTACGAATCCCTGGGGCGATTGTTGCCGGATAGAACAACGGTGATCGTCACGCGTAATGCTGAATACCAAGTGGCAGGAGCTTTGATCGCACATAGTCTGGAAGATGCGATACGTTTGTGCGGCGCAGATGACACGGCGTTCCTGATAGGCGGCGAAGAGCTATACCGTGCAGGTCTGCCTATCGCAGACCTGATGTTTCTTACGGAGATCGACGCAGACTTCTCCGGAGATGCATTCTTTCCGGCCTATGATATCAATCGCTGGCACGAAACATACCGGGAAAGCGGTTTAAATGCCGATGGACTGAAGTATTACTTTGTAAATTACGCGGCTACGCAATCCACGTAATAACGAGATTTACCGTTCTTTGCATCTTTCACCAAACCGTGAATATCGGTTTCAAAACCAGGGAAGCGTTCGTTGAATTCGCGGGCGAAGCGCAAGTATTTCACAATGATGTCGTTAAATTGTTCACCTGGGATCAACAATGGAATGCCTGGCGGATAAGGCGTTAACAAGACCGCCGTCACGCGACCTTCCAGCTCATCGATCGAAACCCGGTCTATGTTGCGATGTGCCATTTTGGCAAATGCCTCCGTAGGTTTCATCGCCGGCACTATATCCGACAAATACATTTCCGTAGTCAGGCGTGCCACATCGTTGGCTTTGTAGATGCCATGGATCTCGGTACATAGATCTTTCAGCCCGATACGTTCATAGCGAGGCTGCTTTTGCACGAACTCCGGCAGAACTTTCCATAACGGCTGATTCTTGTCGTAGTCATCCTTGAACTGTTGTAATGCGGCTACCAGCGTATTCCAACGGCCTTTAGTGATGCCGATGGTGAACATGATGAAAAATGAATATAGACCGGTTTTTTCCACGATAACACCATGCTCAGCCAAGTATTTGGTAACAATGGCGGCAGGGATGCCGAATTCGTCTGAGAAATCACCATCCACATCCAATCCTGGGGTGATGATGGTGGCTTTGATCGGGTCTAGCATATTGAAGCCTTCGGCCAAGTCACCGAAACCATGCCAACGCTCATTGGCTTTCAGCATCCACGCTTCGCGTTCTTCTATGCCTTCTTCAGACAAGTCATCAGGTCCCCAAACCTTGAACCACCAATCCACGCCCCACTCTTCGTCAACCTTGCGCATGGCACGACGGAAATCCAAAGCTTCCATCAGGGATTCTTCCACCAGTGCCGTGCCACCGGGCGCTTCCATCATGGCTGCGGCCACGTCGCAACTGGCGATAATGGAGTATTGCGGGCTGGTAGAGGTGTGCATCAAATAGGACTCGTTGAACACGTCCTGATCCAGTTTATTGTTTTCGGCATCCTGTACCAGGATCTGGCTCGCTTGGCTTAACCCTGCCAGCAATTTGTGTGTGGACTGCGTGGAGAACACCATGGACTCCTTGCAACGCGGGCGGTCCGCGCCTATGGCATGGTAATCGCCATAGAAGTCGTGGAAAGTGGCGTGCGGCAGCCAGGCTTCGTCGAAATGCAGAGTGTCTATTTTACCGTCCAGCATCTCCTTGATCTCTTCCACGTTATACAACACGCCGTCATAGGTGGATTGAGTGATGGTCAGTACGCGCGGTTTGGCGTTCTTATCCAATGCGAATGGATTTTTGGCGATCTTTTTCTGGATGTTCTTCCAGGCGAATTCGCTTTTGGGGATCGGTCCGATGATGCCGAAGTGATTGCGCGTCGGCATCAGGAATACGGGGATCGCACCGGTCATGATAATGGCGTGCAATACCGACTTATGGCAGTTGCGATCTACTACCACTACGTCTCCAGGGGCGACCGTTGAGTTCCATACGATCTTGTTGGAAGTAGATGTGCCGTTGGTCACGAAGAATAAATGGTCGGCATTGAAAATGCGCGCGGCATTGCGCTCTGAGGCAGCGACAGGACCGGTATGGTCCAATAGTTGGCCTAATTCATCTACCGCGTTACATACATCGGCACGCAGCATGTTTTCGCCGAAGAACTGGTGGAACATCTGCCCGACGGGAGATTTCAGGAAGGCCACGCCGCCTGAGTGACCGGGGCAATGCCAGGAATAGGAACCGTCGGCCGCGTAATGGGTAAGTGCCTTGAAAAAGGGCGGGGGCAGGCTATCCAGATAAGTCTTGGCTTCGCGGATGATATAGCGCGCCACGAATTCCGGCGTATCTTCGAACATATGGATGAAGCCGTTAAGCTCGCGCAAAATCTCATTGGGAATGTGGCGGGAAGTACGGGTTTCGCCATGCAGGAAGATCGGGATCTCTTCATTGCGATAACGTATCTCTTCGACGAAGCTGCGCAGATTGGCCAGTGCATCCTGCGAGCCTTCGACAAACTCTTCATCGTCAATAGACAGGATGAAAGCAGATGCCCGGCTTTGCTGTTGTGCGAAAGAGGTCAGGTCGCCGTAGCTGGTCACTCCCAACACCTCAAGGCCTTCATCTTCTATGGCTTTGGCCAATACACGGATGCCCAGTCCCGAAGAGTTCTCGGAGCGGAAATCTTCATCGATAATAACGATAGGGAAGCGGAATTTCATGTGTGTACTCCTGCGATAGAGTCAATCTAAAATGGAAAAGGAGGCCTATAGGCCATCGCCGATAAAGAGTTGCATCGCTGCTTACTCTTTAGGCGGGTATGGGTTGTTCAAGCTCTGTACCAAATCGGCCAGTACTTGACGAAACTGCTGCTCATCGCAGTCCATCAGGACGGCGTCTTCCAATGCGTCTTGGCAAACCTGGCGTATCTCTTCCAGGTTCTCGCGCAACACCTTGTTCTTTTCCACGCAGGCCACGATATTACCTTTGGGATCGCGCCAGACCACGTTTTTTTCCGGAATGTTTGTTCCCAGAGTGTTTTTTTCCAATATGTTTTCTGCCTGTGTCATCTCAATGTAGGTTCATCAGATCTTGGGTAGCGTGACGCCTTGCTGGCCCTGATATTTACCGCCGCGGTCTTTATATGAGGTCTCGCAAATATCGTCGTCGTCGGCCTCAAAGAAAAGCACTTGCGCGCAACCTTCATTGGCATAGATCTTCGCCGGTAGCGGTGTGGTATTGCTGAATTCCAGCGTCACATGACCTTCCCATTCCGGCTCGAACGGCGTGACATTCACAATGATGCCACAACGCGCGTAAGTGGATTTACCCAGGCAAATAGTCAGCACATTACGTGGGATGCGGAAGTACTCCACGGTTCGAGCCAACGCAAACGAGTTGGGAGGAATGATGCAAAAATCCGCATTCACTTCGACAAAGGAATTCGGGTCGAAGTTCTTGGGGTCGACGATGGTGCTATTGATATTGGTAAACAGCTTGAACTCTTTGGAGCAGCGGATATCGTAACCATAACTCGAAGTGCCGTACGACACTAATCGCTTCCCGTCAGACTGTTTTACCTGATTCGGTTCGAATGGCTCTATCATGCCGTGTTCTTCCGCCATGCGGCGTATCCATCTGTCGGATTTAATACTCATTATTTATATCCCCAGCAGTTCATATCCCTACCCCTGAAAAGAGTGCGAATTATAAGACTAAGTAATCGTTTTGTGAGGTAAAAATTGTGAAGTTATGATGATGAATGCAAAACGGCATCTGATGAAAATCAGATGCCGTTTTATTTTGCTTGCGGCTAATTTATTTCTTAATCTTCGAACTGTTGTCCACGATCTTGGCTTTTGCGCGCAGATCGCTCACCAATTTCTCCAACTGTTGTTTTTGCAGATTGTTACGCAAAGCGTCTTTTACCGTATCGTAAGGCGGAGGTGCGGCAGGGCGCACATCGTCCAGCTTGATCACATGCCAACCGAATTGGGTTTGTACCGGAGCTTGGGTATACGAACCTTTTTGCAGTTTTACCACAGCATCAGCAAACGGTTTCACCATGCGGCCGGGAGGTAGCCAGTCAAGCGCGCCGCCTTTGTCCTTGGAGCTATCCAGAGATTTATCCGCAGCGATCTTGGCAAAGTCACCGCCTTTTGCCAGTTGCGCAATGATGTCTTTGGCTTCTTGTTCGGTCTTGACCAATATGTGGCTGGTTTTGTATTCCTTATCGCCCCATTGCACTTTAAATTGCTCGTATTGAGCTTTAATGGCAGATTCGTCGATCGGGTTCTTTTTGATGTAATTCTGCACAAAAAGACCAACCAGCAATTCATGCGCCTGCAATTCCTGATGCAGGATGTAATCCTGTGATTTATCCAGACCGCTCTTCTGCGCTTCTTGCAGTACCACTTCCTGGCCTATCAAGCGGTCAATAATTACCGCGCGGGTATTGTCGTCAGGTTGCTGTCCGCGAGCCGTCATGTCTTTAAGAATCATATCCACCGTAGCCTGTTTTACAGGCTTGCCGTTCACCGTGGCAGCTGGAGGTTCTGCAGCCTGAACGCTGATAACAACGCTGAGCAAGAGCACAGCAAAAAGTTGAGTGAGTAAACGCATTGAATGTTCCTTGGGTCTAGTAGTTGAGTTGGGCGAGTTAAATATTGTCATCTGGCGCCAGTGCATTGATGCTCAGGGCATGAATGCGCGTAGGGATAAGGTCACCTACCGCCTGATAAACCAAACGATGGCGAATTATCGTTGATTTTCCACTGAAAAGCGAACTTTCGATAGTAACGAAATAATGTCCGCCGCCGGTGTTACCTTTATGCCCCTGGTGTAAAGCGCTATCGTCGCGGATTTCCAGTTTACTGGGATGTAGCGTATTCAGCCTTTCCTGCAACAGATCTAGGCTCATGGCAGGGTTTTGCGGAACGGTTTTACCATGACGCTAGCATAGATGCCGTTAAGCATGAAAGGATCATTATTCGCCCAGGCTTGTGCCTCTTCCAACGAGGAAAACTCGGCCACGATCAAACTACCGGAATAGCCTGCGGGGCCGGGATCTATGCTATCTATGGCAGGCAACGGGCCCGCTAAGAATAGCCGTCCCTCGGCATGGAGTTTCTGTAAACGTTCAAGATGCGGAGGTCTATGGGTCAACCGTTTTTCCAGGCTGTTCGGAACATCTTCCGCGACGATGGCATATAGCATGGTTGGACCCCTCAGTCTTTTTCCATAAAGCGTGATAGATATAAACTCTGCGCCACCACGAAGGCGAATATTAAGGCAGTCGTACCAAACAACTTGAAGTTGACCCAGGTGGGAGTGTCGTAATGCATCGCTATATAAAGGTTAAGGCCACCGAGCAGGGAAAAAAATATCGCCCAGGCAAGATTAAGCGTGTACCACACCTTATCCGGCATGCGTATCTGCTCCTGCATCAGATTGCGGATGATGTTCTTGTGCCAAAAAGCTTCTGTCGCATATAACACCACGGCAAAGAACCAATAAAGCACACTAGGTTTCCATTTGATGAAAGTTTCATCATGCAGCAATAAGGTCGCTCCGCCAAACACCACAATGATCACGCCGCTGGCGATCAGCATGGGTTCTACCTTGCCATGCCGTATTTTGACCCATACGATCTGCGCCAGAGTGGCGATGATGGCACAGCTGGTGGCCGCATAAATGCCGTACCACTTGAATACGATAAAAAATAGAATGACGGGGAAAAGGTCGAACAGGAATTTCATGGGGATTGGATACTCAGTGGGTACTCAAGGCTACGATAAGGTTTCGGTCAGCTCGCTATTTTGCTATGATTCGGCCTGCTGCTCAAGCCGTATTATGTATCCATAATCCCTACCTCATGTCATCTCACATCGATCTTCACACGCATTCCACGGTATCCGATGGTCTGCTGACGCCATCGGCACTGGTACACCATGCTGTCGCGCAAGGAGTAGGTGTGTTAGCGCTGACTGACCATGACGATATAGCCGGGCTGGATGAGGCTGCGGGTATTGCAACTGCACTCGGTATCAAGCTCATCAATGGCGTAGAGATATCAGTGACCTGGAATCGCCGTACTTTACATATCGTGGGCCTGAAGATCGCTCAGGATCATAAGCCGCTGGTGGATGGTTTGGCCGCGATACGCCAGGGCAGGCATGTTCGTGCCGAAGCCATGGCGGAGAGCCTGAGCCGGGTAGGTATTGCGGACAGCCTGCAAGGCGCTTATGCATTTGCAGGACAGGGCATCATCGGCCGTACACATTTTGCCCGGTTCCTGGCAGAAAAAGGCTATGCCAAGGATATTCGCAGCGTATTTAAAAAATACCTGGTTAAAGGCAAGCCAGGCTATTCAGAACATCGTTGGGCTGATTTGGCCGATGCCGTCACATGGATCAAAGACAGCGGCGGTATTGCAGTAATCGCGCATCCCGGGCGTTATGATCTTGGGCGTACCAATATGTTGAAGTTGCTGAATGAATTCCGCGAATTGGGCGGTAAGGCGATCGAAGTCGTTACCGGGAGCCATAGCGCAGATCAATACCAGCATTTTGCCAAACTCTCTCATCAGTTCGATCTGCTGGCCTCCAAAGGCTCGGATTACCATGGTGCAGGTCATACTTATATCGAGATGGGGCGTTTGCCGGATCTGCCTGCGATGTGTACACCGGTGTGGCATGATTGGCCGGAAGCGGCAGAGCTAAACTAAATGGCGCAGTATTTCTCCATTCATCCGCAAGACCCGCAACCGCGACTGATCAAACAAGCGGTCGAGATATTGCAGCAGGGCGGTGTCATCGCCTACCCAACCGACTCGTGTTACGCGCTGGGGTGCTTGCTGGGCGACAAGGCTGCTCAATTGCGTATACGCGCCATACGCGGTGTGGACGAGCAACATCATTTCACTTTGGTGTGCCGCAATCTTACCGAGATCGCGATCTATGCCAAGGTGGATAATAGCCAGTTCCGTTTGTTGAAAGCGAATACCCCCGGCAGTTACACCTTTATTCTGGAAGCCTCGCGCGAACTACCGCGTCGCTTGCAACACCCCAAGCGTGCCACCATCGGTCTGCGTGTGCCGGATCACGTCGTGACGCAAGCGTTATTGCAAGAGCTGGGGGAGCCCATGCTCAGCATGACATTGAGCCTGCCGGATGATAGCGAGCCTTTGAATCAGGCATGGGAGATTCGAGAAAAGCTGGAACATCAGCTAGACTTGGTGATCGATGCTGGCGCTTGCAGTCTGGAGATGACCACGGTGATAGACCTCACTACCGATGTGCCGCAACTGATCAGGCAAGGCCGGGGCCATATTGCCCCATTTGGATTGGAAACCGCATGATATTACAGCAACTATTTCAAATGATGGACGGCCTCGGGCCTATGGGGCGTTTCGCCATCTATCTCCTGCCCGTGATCTTTGCCATCACCGTGCACGAGGCCGCGCATGGGTATGTCGCCCGTTATTTCGGTGACATGACCGCTCATCAAATGGGGCGTATCAGCCTGAATCCCATCAGGCATATAGATCCGGTAGGTACTTTGCTGATCCCAGGCATCGCTTTGTTGTTCGGTGGCATGCTGTTTGGCTGGGCGAAGCCGGTACCGGTCGATTTCGGACGTTTGCATCACCCCAAGCGCGATATGCTGTGGGTGGCTGCAGCAGGGCCGGGGGTTAATCTATTGATGGCGGTGTTATGGGCGCTGGCTATCAAGCTATCCACCATGTTACCGCCTTATTTCGCGGTGCCCCTTGGATTGATGGGGGTGGCAGGTATCCAGATCAATGTGATGTTAATGGTACTCAATCTACTCCCATTACCGCCATTGGATGGCGGTCGCATCATGGTAAGCTTACTGCCGAGCCGTTTGGCATGGCAATTTGCTAAAATCGAACCATATGGTTTTATCATTCTGCTGGTGTTGGTGTTTACCAATGTTTTGGGGGCTATCCTATCGCCTTTTATCAATGGGATGGAGTCACTGATTCTTTCGATGGTTTTATTACAAGGTTAGCTTTTACTACTAAGGTTAAATCAGGCAAATTATGGCAGTTGAACGCGTTCTATCGGGCATGCGTCCCACCGGCAACCTGCATTTGGGGCATTATCACGGGGTTCTGAAAAATTGGCTCAAGTTGCAGCATGAGCATGAGTGTCTGTTTTTCGTAGCCGACTGGCACGCCCTGACCACTCATTACGATACACCACAGATCATCGAAGAAAATGTATGGGAGATGGTGATCGACTGGCTGGCGGCCGGCGTCGACCCATCCAACTCGACCATATTCATTCAGTCCAAAGTGCCGGAACATGCCGAGTTGCATATGTTGCTGTCAATGATCACGCCATTGGGCTGGTTGGAGCGTATCCCTACTTATAAAGACCAGCAGGAAAAGCTCAGTAACAAGGATCTCTCTACCTACGGATTCATGGGTTACCCTTTATTGCAAAGTGCGGATATTCTGATTTATAACGCTACACAGGTCCCTGTGGGAGAAGATCAGGTACCGCATATCGAATTCACGCGCGAGATCGCGCGCCGGTTCAACCATATCTATGGTCGTGAACCCGGCTTCGAAGAAAAAGCCGAGGCAGCGATTAAAAAGCTAGGGGGAAAGAAAGGCGCTTTATATCAGGAATTGCGCACCCGCTATCAGCAAAGTGGAGATGACGATGCGTTGGAATCTGCGCAGGCGCTGGTTGAAGAGCAGCAAGGATTGAGTCTCGGCGACAGAGAAAGGCTGCTGGGTTATCTGGAAGGTGGCGGCAAGATGATCCTGGTAGAGCCGGAAGCCAAACTGACGCCGGCGTCGAAAATGCCTGGATTGGACGGACAGAAAATGTCCAAATCCTACAACAACACCATCTCGCTGCGTGAGTCGCCTGAGTCGGTGACTAAAAAGATCAAGACCATGCCCACGGACCCTGCGCGGATACGCCGTACCGATCCCGGCGATCCGGCAAAATGTCCGGTTTGGCAATTGCATGAAGTCTACTCCGGCGATAGCACGCGCGAATGGGTGCAAACAGGGTGTAAAAGCGCTAGTATCGGTTGCATCGAATGTAAGCAACCTTTGATAGAGGCGGTACTGAACGAGTTGAAGCCGATACAGGAAAGAGCTGCTCAGTATGCAGAAGATCCAACTTTGGTGAAGAACATTGTCGCTGATGGTTGTGAAAAGGCCAGGAGATTAGCTCGCGAGACCATGAGGGAAGTACGGGAAGTCATGGGTCTGGGCTATTCTTAAGTGCTATCCTTGAATTCAATATGTCGGTGAAGAGGCGGATGATTCCGGCCTAGTTAAGGTTCTCACAGCTATGCTCCCTCCGGTCATTTCTGCGCGCCTTCACGGCGAACCCATCGCCAGCCTGCCGCAAGATCTGTACATACCCCCTGAAGCTTTGGAGGTTTACCTCGACGCTTTCGAGGGGCCGCTCGATCTGTTGCTGTATCTGATCCGTAAACATAATCTGGATATCCTCGATATCCGCATGGCGGATCTGACTCAGCAATATATGAGCTATGTGGACAAGATGCAGGCAGCCAAACTGGAACTGGCGGCAGACTATTTGTTGATGTCGGCGATGTTGATAGAGATCAAATCGCGCATGTTATTGCCCAAACCGGCGGAGTTGGAGCAGGAAGACGACCCCAGGGCAGAATTGGTAAGACGCTTGCTGGAATATGAAGCGATAAAGATAGGCGCACAAAAGATCGATGCTTTGCCGCAAGTAGGACGTGAATTGCTGGTGGCACAAGCGTGTTTTGAGCATGTGGTAAAAGTGCAGTTGCCCGTCGTGGAAATGGAAGATCTGCTGGTTGCTTGGCGTAGCGTGCTGGAACGCGCCAAGAACTATAAACATCACCACATCAGTCGCGAACAGCTTTCGGTGCGCGAGCATATGAGCCTCATTCTGCGTCGTTTGCAACAAGAGGGCATGTTGGAATTCACACAGATGTTTGCGGTGAGCGAAGGGGTGCAGAAAATGGTGACTTATTTTCTAGCCTTGCTGGAACTGGCACGTGAAGGACTGGTGAAAATGACGCAACAAGCAGCCTATTCGCCGATTTACGTGCAAGCAGCGGAGCTCATGGCATGATGCAGGAAACACAATCGATCCAGAAGCTGAAGAACGTACTGGAAGCCGCATTGCTGACTAGTCCGCAACCGCTGGCCTTGGACGAAATGTTACGTTTGTTCGAAGGCAAGATGGAGCGGACAACTTTGCGCATGTTGCTGGATGAATTGAAGAACGACTGGAGCGAACGCACGCTGGAATTGGTACAGATCGCCAGCGGCTGGCGTTTTCAGGCAAAGATGGAGTATGCCGAAGTGCTGGCACGGCTAAGTCCGGAGAAGCCTCCAAGATATTCGAGAGCTACACTGGAAACACTTGCTATCATTGCCTACAAACAACCGGTCACCCGCGGCGATATTGAAGAGATTCGCGGTGTCGCAGTCAACCAGACGGTATTGCGTACTTTGGTCGAGCGTGGCTGGATAGACGTGGTAGGGCACAGAGATGTGCCTGGCCGTCCGTCGTTATTCGCCACGACGAAGAATTTTTTAGATGATTTGAATTTGCGTTCCTTGCAAGAATTGCCTCCTATCGACAACCTGCCGCAACAGGAAATGGAAATTTAATAATAAGTCATATGATTAAAAAAACACGGGCTGATTCCCAGTCCTACAGACGTAAACCGGAAGTAAGCCACGAGCAATCGGCTAGCCCCCCAAGTCGGCAAAAGGCAGCACCGGTCGCACCGCAACGCCTGCAAAAAGTGTTGGCTTTGTCCGGTTTGGGTTCCAGGCGCGATATGGAAGCCTTGATCGAATCCGGCCGCGTGACAGTGAACGGCGTAGTCGCAACGTTGGGCGTGACTATCACCGGCAATGATGTGGTGCGCCTGGATCGCAGACCGTTACGCCTGCAATCGGAACCGACATTGCCCAAGATCTTGCTGTATCACAAGCAGGAAGGGGAGATCGTCAGCCAGGACGACCCGGAAAAACGCGCTTCCGTGTTTGACAAGCTACCGCGCATACGCGGTGCCAAGTGGGTATCGGTGGGGCGCTTGGACATCAACACCAGCGGCCTGATCATATTCACCACCTCCGGTGAGTTGGCTAACCGATTGATGCATCCGCGTTATGAAGTAGAGCGGGAATACGCGGTGCGGGTGATGGGGCAACTGACAGAGGGTCAACTGCTGCAACTGACGCAAGGTATAGAACTGGAAGACGGCGTTGCCAATTTCGACCTGATCCAGGATAAAGGCGGCGAAGGTGCCAACCACTGGTATCAAGTGGTGTTGCGGGAAGGCAAGAATCGCGAAGTACGGCGTTTATTCGAAGCCATAGGTCTGATGGTGAGCCGTCTGATGCGTGTGCGTTTCGGCCCGGTCAGCCTGCCTTCGCGCTTAAAGCGCGGACAAATGCTGGCGATGGAAGACAAAGACGTGCGTGAATTGCTGGAATGGGCGGAACTTGCTATTCCCAGAAGCCCGCAACGGCAAATGTCGGCGCGTGAAAGAGACCAGGCCGGGCGTCCGTTCACGCCTAAAGCCAAACCGGGCTCACCAGCGATCAGAAGTTCGAAATCAGGCATAGCAAAGCCGGGAGCAAAACTTGGAGCAAAAACGGCGGTCGACCCGACGAAAAAAACAACAGCGGAGCCGATGGTTGAAACCAAGTCGCGTCCCGTAAGAAAATCAGGTTGGGCCAAGGCGACCAATCCGGTTGCCAAGCAACGCGGCAATTTGCGTAAGCGCGGCGGGAGTTAATTTTAACTGCAGATATTTCCTATTATCTGCGGCTCAGAGTTCTAAAGCATGTCTTCAATTATAGTCACCCCATGATAGTCACAATAGAATCGCTAGACCAGGAAGGTCGCGGCATTGCCCGCGTGGAGGGCAAGACCATCTTTGTCGAAGGGGCGTTGATAGGCGAACAAGTCAGTTACGCCAGCTTTTACAAAAAGCCCAGCTACGAGCAAGCGCGTGTAGTACAGATATTTAAAACGTCCACTTTTCGTGCGCAACCGCAATGCCCGCATTTCGGTATGTGCGGAGGCTGCGCCATGCAGCATCTGGAGTTTTCCGCGCAAGTCGCCAGCAAACAAAGAGTGGTGGAAGATGCGCTATGGCATATCGGCAAGCTGAAGCCGGAAAGCATATTACCGCCCATTGTCGGCATGCCCTGGGGCTACCGGCACAAAGCGCGGTTGCGGGCGAAGTTCGTTAAAGTCAAAGGCAAAGTGCTGGTGGGGTTCAACGAAAAACGTTCCAGTTTCGTTGCCGATCTGAAGAGTTGCGATGTATTGCCGCCGCATATCTCTGCATTGATCGTGCCTTTGCAAGCATTGGTCACGGCCTTGTCCATCGCCGAGCAGATGCCGCAGATCGAGGTGGCAGTTGGCGAGAACACCTCAGTGCTGGTGTTCCGCATCCTGGCGCCGATCAATAGTGAAGATGAGGTATTGCTGAGGGATTTCGCAGACTTGCATGGCGTGCAGATCTGGTTGCAA
>DATBPY010000040.1:0-2334 GCA_036561085.1 Methylophilaceae bacterium
TTATGCGCGCCGCCGCCGCACAGATATAGCTCTTGCGTCCCCCGGCAATATTGCTGCACCGCATCGGCGATGCCACGTGCGCTGAATTCCAGCAAGGTAGCTTGTACATCCTGCGGTGCATAGTTGGGAAGCAACTGCTTCTCCAGCCAACTCATGTTAAACATATCGCGTCCCGTGCTTTTAGGCGGCGCTAGAGTAAAAAACGGATGCGCCAACAACTCGGCTAGTAGTGGAGCAATAACTGTTCCACCTGCGGCCCATGCACCGTCCTTATCATAAGCCTGACCTGTGTGGCGTTGACACCAGGCATCCATCAGCAAATTGCCCAGGCCGCAATCGAAGCCAGAGATTGAACCGCTTGCACCATTAGCAGGCAGATCGGTCAGATTGCTGATGCCGCCGATATTGAGAATGGTGCGATGTATGGCGGGGTGCGCAAACACATCGGCATGGAATGCCGGAACTAGAGGTGCTCCCTGGCCGCCCGCTGCGATATCCCGACTACGGAAGTCCGCCACTACAGTGATATCGGTGAGCTCGGCGAGAAATGCAGGGTTGTTCAATTGCAGGGTAAAACCAAGTTCCGGGCGGTGGCGTATAGTCTGGCCGTGGCAGCCGACGGCGGTGAGGGTGGCTCCGTCCGGCAAGCCGGCTTTCAAGCCATTTACGGCTTCTGCATAGAGGTGCGCTAATAAGATAGCGACCAACTGGCTGTGTTCCAGTTCGTTATGGCTGGGGGTATGCAGTTGCAGCAGCGTTTGCTTCAGTTCCGGCGAGTAGGGTACGTAATGTGTGCGGGTGACGTTGCAGCCATCGTCGGTAAAGCGTACCAGTGCGGCATCCACCCCATCCAGGCTGGTGCCTGACATGAGTCCCGCATAGTATTGCACGATTAGTTTTGCCTACTCGAGTGCTGCGAGATCGGTGTCATGCAACAAATCCAGTTGCGAGAGCAGCGGTTTTTCATGAGCGCTGAAGCCGGCACGCTCGGATTCAGCCAGAGGCACAGCCGCAGGCAATGCCACCGTCACCGGGTCGTGGAAAACGCCGTTGATGCGGTATTCATAATGCAGATGCGGGCCGGTCGCCAGGCCGGTCATGCCGACAAAGCCGATCACATCGCCTTGATGCACGACATGGCCGCGTACGGTTTCCGGCGCAAAACGTGACAGATGCCCGTAGACGGTGGTGATGCCGTTGTGGTGATCCAGGATGATCATATTGCCGTATCCGCCGTGCTGGCCGACAAAACTCACCGTGGCATCGGCGACGGCTTTTACCTTGGTGCCGATAGGGGCGGCGTAATCCACACCTTTGTGTGCACGCATGGTATTAAGGATAGGATGCCATCGGGCCAGGCTGAACCCTGAGCTGATGCGAGTGAATTCCAGTGGTGACCTGAGGAAAGATTTGTGCAGGCTCTTGCCGTCCGGTGTGTAGTACCCTTCATCACCGTAGGCGATGCCGCGTAATGTCCTACCTTTATTTACGAACTCGGCTGCCAGCACTTTTCCGGTTTTAACCAGTTCGCCATTATTGAAGGCGGCTTCGTAGATCACAGTAAGGTGGTCGCCCCGGCGTAAGTCCTGGTTGAAGTCGATATCGGAAGAGAAGATATCTGCGATCTTGGTGGCGATGGCGTCGGGAATGTCCGCGTCATCGGTTGCCCCGAATAATGAGCTACGGATCTCGGCGGATTTAACGATGACGCGCTTTTCCAGCATCATGGGTTTGGTTTCGGCAGAATATCCGGCGGGGGTAGCTGTCTTTTTGATGACCAGGGCATTGCTGGTATCCAATTGGAATTGCAATTCCAGCAGATCGCCTTGTTCTGTTGTTTCTGACAGCAGAGTGCGTCCCGGTCCCAGTTGAGTCGCCAAAGCGCTGGCTTCCGGCGCTTGCCTCAGGTACGCGACAGCCTCAGGGCTACGTATATTAAGTCTGGACAGTACCGCAGACAGGGTATCGCCGCGTTGGGTCTGTTCCAGGCGCCATAGCGATGTGGCGTTATCTGTATCTGCAGATAACAAGTCGCTGGCTTGCGGCATGGCGATCTCTTGCGAGATCGCGGTCACCGGTACGTTCTCCGGCAACGTATAAGGCGCAATACCGAAGGCGGTGAGTATGCCCAGAAACGGAATGGTAGAGAGCGCCAACAGCCAGCGTATGCGCTGTTTATGCGTGCCTAGGGTGAATTTCTGCGGGGTATATTTTTGCGTTAGAATGCGAATCTTTTTCAGCACTGGCGAAGCCCATCTATATATATGTATAAGCCAGCGCAGAATGCTAACAGAATTATTTAACCGAGTGTAGGTTGCATATGATGCAAGTTTC
>DATBPY010000041.1:0-5345 GCA_036561085.1 Methylophilaceae bacterium
GCATACCGTGACCGATGCACCGGCCATGTCGAGCGAGGTCGTGTAATTGCCGACCAGCGAACGGGTGATGTTCAAGCCTTGTTTGGTTAACAGCTTGGCAGCAGTGTTATACAGCAGGTAAAGCTCCATCAGCGGCGTACCTGCAAAGCCGTTGATCATGAGTAATATTTCGGCATTATGGGCGGGTTTCAGGTCTTCCACGATCGCTGCTACCAGATCGGCGACGATCAAATCGGCTTCCCGCATCTTTTCGCGCCTGCGCCCCGGTTCGCCGTGTATGCCTACCCCCATCTCTAGTTCGTCATCCCCGATATCGAAGGTGGGACGCCCCGCTGCCGGAACGGTGCAACTGGTCAGCGCCACGCCCATGGAACCGGTGCGGCTGTTCACCTTGTCGCCCAGCGCCTTGCAAGCCGCCAGGTCGGCGCCGGATTCCGCCAGACTGCCCACGACCTTCTCCACGATCACCGTGCCGGCTACACCGCGTCGTCCGGTGGTCCAGGTGGAGTTGACCACAGCCACGTCGTCGCTGGTGATGACGGTGGCATGCTCGAACGGCAGCATCTCCCCCGCCATTTCGAAATTCATCACATCGCCCGCGTAGTTCTTAACGATGAACAATACGCCCTTGCCGCTTTCCGCTGCCTCAGCCGCTGCCAGCATCTGGTCCGGCGTGGGCGAGGTGAACACATGGCCGGGGCACGCTGCATCCAGCATGCCGTAGCCCACAAAACCGCTATGCAAAGGCTCATGCCCGGAGCCGCCGCCGGAGATCAATGCCACCTTATTGCTGGCTTTGTTCGCCCGCACCAGATAATTGGGATCCAGATTCAGGCGCACCAGATCATGATGCGCAGCGGCAAAGCCGTTCAGGCTTTCGGCTAGGATGTCGTCGACGTTGTTGATGAATTTTTTCACATGCTTCTCCCTAGGAATCGTTTGCCAACGCCAAGTCGCAGACAGTGGCGATCATCACTTGGCAGCTTTTGGCACCGGGGTCTATATGGCCGATGGCACGTTCGCCCAGGAACGCCGCCCTGCCTTTGGTGGCAATGATGTCACGTGTAGCGAGCATGCCCTGCTCGGCCTGCTGTTTCAGTGCCGCGAATATGGCAGTACGCTCAGCGCCCTGTTCCGCCAGTTCTACAAAAGTCTTCGCCACGGGGATCAATACATCCAGCATGGTCTTTTCACCCACATCCGCTTTACCACGGGTTTTAATCGCCTCTACCCCGGCAGCGAACGCCTTGGCGATCTGCGGCAGGGTATCTGCACCCTGCTCTTTCGCAGCCTTGGACATGGCCATGAAAAAACTGGCGATCAACGGGCCGGAAGCGCCGCCTATGGTGGAAAGCAGTTTGATGCCTATGCGTTGCAGTGCTGCGTCGGGGGCGAGTATGGCTAGCTCGTCACGCATGGACACCACCGTGGCACAGCCGCGCTTCATGTTGATGTAATGGTCGCCGTCGCCTATCTCTCTATCCAGCGATTCGATCTCGGATTCGCTGGCGAGTATGGCGCGGTTGATGGCGTCGGCAGACGCCAGGATGAATTCTGTGTTCACTGGGTTCGCTTCGGTATCGTGTGCCAAGCAGTATATTTAGCAACACTCTCCATTACAAGCGTATGAGCCAAGCGGGGCAAGCAAGAGCATAAAAAAACGGCGGATGGGCAGCATCCGCCGTTCAGTTCACATCGTTAGGTTACAGCTTTAACTACTTATTCGCGTCTGCAGGTGGCGCATCAACCGGTTTGGAAGGCGGAGCATCTGCTGCTGAGGCCGGAGCCGGAGCCGCCGCCGGAGGAGGAACCCAACCGCCGCCGCCTTGCTCTGACGTTGAGGCAGCAGGTGCCGCAGCTGCAGGCGCTGCATCCGGAGCGGGAGCAGGCGCCGCAACCGGGGCTGCTGCGTCAGGCGCAGGTGCTGAATCGTCCGACTTGCTGCATGCATTCAGTAATAAACCGGCAAACAACACCGTGATAATTGTGCGAGTCAATGTTTTCATATTTTTTCCTTTATTGATTGATTAAATGACGACAGAACCATTCTGCCATGCACCAAAAAGTAGCATTTGAACCAGCTTAAGGCACCACCAGAACCGCCTGATGTCTCATTACAAGGCCATTGCTACTGAATGCTTAAACAGTAGCAAACTTCATGCCGTAATAACTTATCGGCTGATAGGCTTGTAACGTATGCGCTTGGGTTTGGCACCTTCTTCGCCCAGACGTTTCTTCTTATCGGCTTCATATTCCTGATAATTGCCGTTGAAGAAAGTCCATTGCGAATCGCCTTCCGCCGCCAGGATATGCGTGGCGATGCGGTCGAGGAACCAGCGGTCGTGAGAGGTCACCAATACGCAACCGGCGAATTCCAGCAACGCATCTTCCAGCGCGCGTAAAGTTTCGACATCCAAATCATTGGAGGGTTCGTCCAACAACAACACGTTACCGCCCTCGATCAGCGTCTTGGCTAAGTGCAGCCTGCCGCGTTCGCCGCCGGAAAGCTGGCCGACGATCTTCGCCTGGTCGCCGCCCTTGAAGTTGAAACGCCCGATATAGGCACGGCTGGGCATCTCGAAACGCCCCACGGTCAGGATATCCGCACCGCCTGCGATGGCGTCGAACACTGTCTTCTCGCTCTCCAGCCCTTCGCGGGTCTGATCGACTGCGGCGATCTTCACAGTAGGTCCAATGACAATTTCGCCGGAATCCGGTTGTTCCTTCTGCATGATCATGCGGAACAGAGTGGATTTACCCGCACCGTTCGGGCCGATGACGCCGACGATGGCACCGGGCGGGATGCTGAAACTCAGGTTATCCATCAATAACTTGTCGCCGAACGCTTTGGATACGCCATTGAATTCAATGACCTTATCGCCCAGCCGTTCACCCGGCGGAATGAATATCTCCTGCGTCTCGTTACGCTTCTGGTATTCGTGCGAATTGAGTTCTTCAAAACGGCTCAAACGCGCTTTGGATTTAGCCTGGCGCGCTTTGGGGTTCTGCCGCACCCATTCCAGCTCGGTCTTCATCGCCTTGGTGTGTGCGTCCAGTTGCTTGTTCTCCTGCTCCAGCCGCGCTTCTTTCTGCTCCAGCCAGCTTGAGTAATTGCCTTTCCACGGAATACCGTGGCCTCTATCCAGTTCCAATATCCACTGCGCAGCGTTATCCAGGAAGTATCTATCGTGGGTCACCGCGACGACGGTACCGGGAAAGCGCACCAGGTATTGCTCCAGCCACTCCACGGACTCTGCATCCAGGTGGTTGGTAGGCTCGTCCAGCAGCAGCATGTCAGGTTTGGAAAGCAGCAGCTTGCACAGCGCCACGCGGCGCTTCTCACCGCCGGAGAGTGGCCCGATCTTGGCATCCCACGGCGGCAAGCGCAGCGCATCGGCGGCGATCTCCAATTGCGTCTCGGTATCCGCACCGCTGGCTGAGATGATGTTCTCGTACTTGGCCTGCTCTTCCGCCAGCTTGTCGAAATCCGCATCCGGGTCGGCATAAGCAGCATAGATCTCTTCCAGCTTCTGCTTGGCCTCAGTTACTGCGCCCAGGCCGGACTCCACTTCCTCACGTACTGTTTTATTCGGGTCAAGTTCCGGCTCCTGCGGCAGATAGCCGATGGAAACACCGGGTTGATGCTGCACTTCGCCCTCGAATTCCGTATCCGCGTTGGCCATGATGCGCAACACCGTGGATTTGCCGGAACCATTCAGCCCCAACAGGCCGATCTTGGCCCCGGGGAAGAACGACAATGAAATATCCTTAATGATCTGACGCTTGGGTGGTACAACCTTGCTCACGCGGAGCATGGACATCACATATTGAGCCATGTTTTGCTAGCCATTCTGTATTTATAAAGGTGGGAAGCTTACCGCAAGGCAAGTCTGTTGTGGAGAGTGATACATAACGTCAATTCGTAGCAGTCGGATGAGTCGAGACCACCACACGGTTACGCCCTGCCCGTTTCGCTTGGTACATGGCCTGATCGGCGAGATTGACCAGCGTGGTGAATTCAACTCCGGCTTGATGGGTATCGGTAAGGCCGATGCTGATAGTGCTTAGGATGCGCTTGCTGTCGATCTGGATGGGGGTATCGGCGTACTTCTGGCGCAGGCGCTCTGCCAGCACCAGAGCTTCTTCCTTGGTGGTGAGTGGTAGCATCACGCAGAACTCTTCGCCGCCGTAACGCGCGAAATAGTCGCCGGTACGGATGGTGGTGTTGACGATCTCCACCAGTTTCTTCAGCACTTCATCGCCTGCCTGGTGGCCGTATTCATCGTTGATGTCTTTGAAGTGGTCTACGTCTATCATCATCATGGTCATCACTTCATCATTGCGGTGGCAACGGGCCAACAGATAACTCGCTTCGTCTTCCAGGCTGCGCCGGTTCAATATGCCGGTGAGCGGATCGCGGATGGCGAGTACTCGCAGGTCGGTCACCAGCCGGTAGTTCATCATTAATACAAATCCGAAAGTCAGACACATCTGCATCATGCTGCCGACGAAGAACAGGCGCGGGCTGACCGGCGGGAATAGTTGTGCGCCGAAGCTTTCAGCTGGTTCAAGATACGACAGGATAGCCCGCCCGATGAAAGTACCTGCCAGCGCCAGGAAGGTGATACCGGTGAATCGGTAGGCGGTTCTCAGCGGTTGCGGCGCATCTACCAGCAATAGCCTGGCGCAAGCGATGTTGAGGACGGCATAGACCACCGAATTGGCGATCATGCGGCCTTGGGTGTCGTGGTGCATGGCGTGGAACCAGACCGTCTGCACGAGTACCAGCAATACCGCCGATCCGGGCACCCACCAGGTCACTCGCTCGCGTTTGAATTTCTGCAGGCCTACGTATTGCAGCGCCATGCCGCAGGTCAGTATTACCGCGCCCAGCACGAACAACCACGTATGGCTAAGGAAGAATTTGGTGAAGGACAGGCCCAGGCCCAGACTCAGCAATATGTTGGCGACAGCCCAATGCCGGCTGCCCTGTGCATCCCCTCTATTCAGCCCGGCGAGTAACAGCAGGCCGGACAGCATGAACGTCAGCACTGCCACCATGAACACGATGGTGTTGAAATCGAAAATCAAAGACATCTAGCTTGGGGTTTCCTTCTGTATTCTTTCCGGGTTTTTTGTTCGGGTTTTCTTAAGGACTTTATAGATACCGAAGAATTGTTGCACGCAAATGCAATTTTCAACAGGGAATTATGCCCATTAATGTAGCAGTTACTGCAAGTTTGATTACAGGAATTTAGCTTTCCCGGTATCGACACACCGGATTGACACATTTCTGAAACATAAACTACTTATGGTTCATAGCTTCTGATCGAACAATTGCAGGG
>DATBPY010000042.1:0-9998 GCA_036561085.1 Methylophilaceae bacterium
GCCAGGATAGTAGACACGCTAGTACCGCTGGTGGGTGTATTAGCCAGAGAGACCGGCAAGGTCACAGTGACAGCACTATTGATGGTAGGTGCGTCGTTCACCGAAGCGATCACGATGGAAGCGGTAGCGCTACCGGTAGAATAAGCCGTCGTACCCCCGCCTGCTCCAGGGTTGGCATGCGATGGCGTGGCATTGGTCGAAGCGGTGCCAGTGGTTTCGTCCCATGCGCGGAAACCGAAAGTGACCGTTTCTCCATTCTTAAGATCAGGTGAATAGCGTACTAATGTAGTGGAATCAAGCAATAGTGCATTGGTGCCAGAGACTGCGCCAAAGTTGGTCCAGGTACTACCGCTGTCGGTCGAGTATTGCCAATTGCTGACACCCGTCGTAGAAGTGACGGCTATGCCACTCATCGGGCTGGTGTCCACATCACCATACCCGGCACCTGCCAGAATACTTGCTACCGTGACACCTGTGGTAGGCGTATCTTCGTTGCCGACAGGCAATGTCACCGTAGCACCGTTAGTAATCGTGGGAGCATCGTTCAGTGAGGTGACGACAATCGAAACGGTAGCGGTATTGACGGAATAGGCAGTCGTAGTACCAGTGACGCTGGCATCCGCATAGGACGGTGCGCCGTTGGCAGACGCCGTACCCGTCGTCTGATCCCATGCTTCGAAGGCAAACGTGGCTGTTTCACCATTCTTCTGGTCCGGTACGTAACGTATTTGCGTACCTGATGTCAGCAGCAAGGCATTACTGGCAGAGACTGTGCCGAAGCTTTGCCATGTCACTCCATCGGTAGAGTATTGCCAAGTACCATTGCCTACCAAGCCGGTAACGGCGATGCCTCTCAGCGCCCCGGTATCTACATCGGCCCAGCCTGCTCCCGTCAGCAACGAAGCGACCGTACTCGCGCCGGAAGTGGTTTTTTCGTTAACGCTGGCCAGGGTGATGGTAGTCGTGTTGATGGTGGGTGCATCATTCACCGAAGCAACCACGATCGAAGTAGTGGCGGCATTTGCGGAATAAGCGCTGGTACCGCCAGTGATGGTCGTGTCCCCATGATGCGGCGTGGCATTGGTTGAGGCCGTTCCTGTAGTCTCATCCCAAGCCCGGAAGTTAAAGGTCGCGGTCTCGCCATTCTGCAGATCCGGCGAATAGCGTACCAACGCGTTGGAATCAAGCAGCAACGCACTGGTCGCCGATACGGTGCCGAAGTTAGTCCAGGTACTGCCGCTATCTGTTGAATATTGCCAGCTGCTGCCGGCGTTGGCTGCTACCAAGGTGATGGCTATACCGCTTGAGGGACTGGTATCTGCATCAGCGTACCCCGCACTCGTTAAGATACTTGCCACTGTGACGCCTGCAGAAGGCGCATCTTCATTGATGCCGGTCAAACTCACCGTGACAGCGTTAGTGATCGTAGGGGCATCATTGACCGCAGTCACTGCGATGGAAGCGCTGGCGCTATTGCTGGAGTAGGCAGTGGCACCGCCATTCACACTTGCATCCGCATATTGCGGGAGAGCATTGGTAGAAGCAGTGCCCGTGGTATGGTCCCACGCTTGGAAAGTAAAGGTGGCGGTTTCTCCATTCTGCAGATCGGGCGAATATCGCACCAGTGCAGTAGAGTCGAGCAATAATGCATTGGTGGAGGACACCGGGCCGAAAGCCACCCAGGTGGATCCGCCATTGGTGGAATATTGCCAGTTAGCATTGCTCACTGTAGCGGTGACAGCGATACCGCTGGACGGGCCATCTACATCGGTATAACCGGCACTTGTAAGAATGCTGGCTACACTAGTGCTGGAGGAAGGGGTATCTTCGTTGGTAGAAGGTAAACTTACGGTAGCGCCATTAGTAATGGTAGGCGCATTATTGATCGCAGTAATATTGATGGTTTTGCTGACAGTGCTACTCAACGCCCCGCCGGTACCTTGCGCGCCCGCATTTCCGTCATTGAATTTCAGATCCAGTTGTACCGTAGCAGGCGGGTTCTGACTGCTGTTGGCATAAGTGATGGCTTGCATGGCCTGATTGACCAGGGCATTCGTGGCATTGGTATTGAAAGTCAGTACTAATGTGCCACCGCTATTGGTCGTCACCGTACCTATGGTGACGCCGCTCACATCAAAAGTAGAACCCTGCGTCAATGTGGTTAAAGTGCCGGTATTGGCGAATGCATCTTGGGCATTTGCCCCCAGATGGCGATTGATGGTCAACGATGCGCCGTTAAAGTTTGTCGGGCTGAGCTCGGCATCGGTGACTGTCAGGCCTATATCTATAGTCGTTGCCGCGCCGCCTTCGGTAAAGCCGGGCGCACTGCCAGGCGCCGTCAGCACTGGCGCGGTATTCGCCACCAGAACATCCGACCAGTTTTGGGCCGTCGCCGCATCAAGTGCTGTTGAAGTATCGATCGCCCCGGTCTGGTATTCCAGGACCCAGTTACCGCCTTTAGCAGCACTACCCGTCAGATCCTCGGAAGCGGCAACATCGGTTTTAGTCAACTGCGCCAACTTGGCTACTAAAGCTTGCCCAACTGCGGTTTCCGCCACATCGCAACCATAGATGAGAATGTCGCCATTGGGATTGAATGCCTTGCCCCAATTGGCGATGATGTCGGCATTTTTTGCAAGCACAGCCGTATTCAACTGGGTACTGCCGATATCGACTACACCGTCGCTACCGTGCGAAATGATGTGGATAGCATCGATATTATGTTCTGTCTTCAGCACTTGGGAGATTTGCGCGATGCCATTGGCCGTACTATCCAATAACACTACCTGGATATTACGGTTAGGGGCGGCATTCTTGGTGATGTCGCTAACCAAGGTCTGGTAATTCGCCACGTCAGTACTGACGAATACGATTTCATTACGGGTAGTGGTCTGCGTCTGGTTTGCCGGAGGAGCGACAGGTGGCACTGTATTCAGCACACGAACTTCGGCGCTCGGAAGGAGGGCATCCGGATTGAATAAAGCACCGGCATCAGCCGAGTACAATATCCTTGGCTCGATATCCTCAAGCTGGGGGCGGATTCTGGGAGCAGTTTGTCGTCTTATCATTTCAGCACCTGTATGGTCACTTGATAGAGATATAACAACTACTTGATTGGTTCACGCCTAGGCGTATCTGCGGCTGAAGATTTGGAAGATTGACCTTGCGGGCTGAGTTTTAGAGAGCCAGGGGAAGGGCTTTGCATCATCATCTCGGCAGGGTTGGTGGATACTGCTACCGGCGGATCAGGCAATTCTGCTTTGCAACGCACGCCGGAAGGAACAGCTAAATCTTTATTGGGTATCTCTGCGCGTAAACGAAACGTATTGCTGGCACCATCTATCAGTTTATCGACCAGTACCACTTTGGCCTGTAATGGACGAGCGTTGGGCAACTCCGGCGTCACCGTCAACATCATATCCTTGGACAAAAGGCCGTATAAGGCGACCGGGACCACCATCTCGACCCTCAAGGGATCTATCTTGGCGACTTTAAATAAGGGTTTCTCTTCAACGCGCTCGCCCGGCCATATGTAGCGCTCGGCAACAATGCCGTCAATCGGCGAATGAATGTAACGCTGACCTAATTGGGCGCGTGCAAGAGTCAATTCACTGCCCCATACCTCCAGCTGCTCTTGTGCCAGGACTAGTTTCTGCTCGGCAATAGCCGTTTCGGCAACGGATTTATCCAGGGCTTGCTGCGAAATATATTTTTTACTGACCAGATCCTCGCCGCGTTTTTGCGTGATTCGCGCCAGCTTGAGGTTAGCTTCAGCCGTTTTTACGTCTGCTTCGGCCTTGGAACGGGTATTAGCTACATTGACAGTGGCACGCTCGACATCGGCGCGCAAAGTTGCGAGTATCTGTCCCTTGCGAACCACACTGCCACGATCGACATTGACCGAGTCCACTATACCCACCACCGGGCTACCGATCTCAGCCACGCGCTCAGGCTCGAACAGGCAGCCCAAAGGCTGGGCCGCCAGACACCAGTTATGCGCTATCAGCATCACCACCATAGCCCCCAACAAATATATTCTTCGAACCGAAATAACTCGCATCTGAAAAAAACCCGTAAAAACCCAAGTTTTATTCTATCAGATTCCCCTACATGGTACACGGGCATTACCAACGTTGATGTAGGGGAAACCCCGATTCTACGGCAGGGTAACCCCCAAATTAAGGGGGGGGTAATTCAAAAAGTCGCCGAACAATTTTATATAGGCGTGAAACTCAGCGCCGCCGAATTGATGCAATAACGTAAACCCGTAGGCGGCGGACCATCATTGAATACGTGCCCCAGATGGGCGTCACAGACGTTGCAGATCACCTCGGTGCGTATCATGCCGTGAGAGTTATCTTTTCTTTCCAGCACATTGGCAGGGTTCAATGCCTTGAAATAACTGGGCCATCCACAACCGGAATCGAATTTGGTATCGGATTCGAATAGCGGCGTGCCACAACACACGCAAGTGTAGATCCCCGCTTGATTATGCTTGTTGTATTCACCGGTGCCCGGCCTTTCCGTGGCCGCCTCGCGCGTTACTGCGAACTGCATCGGGGTCAGTTGTTTACGCCACTCGGCATCTGATTTAACGATTTTTGTCATATTCCAGGCACGCTCCTTTCACCATTCATTAGTCTATATTAAGCTTGATACCTTACTTATCTCTTAACATGCCCCATTTAAATCTTGGGGTTTTTTTACATTCGTACAGATTTTTTACTGTCAATCGCTTACTATTACGCTTTCAGTCCACACTTTGCAATCACCCCTCAAATCGTGTCATTAAGAAAAGTCTTCGTCACTGCCGGTGTTTATTATGTCGAAATCCCAGAGGCGGGCTTGTATTTGTTGTGTGGCGCACCTGCCGATAGTGTAAAACATCTGATCAAACGCGGATTAATCAATACCACAGAAAAAAATGGGGCCGTTTTCGAGAACGGCCCTAATGCAATTCTGCTCTCCGACGCCGCAGTGCAAAACGGACATTTGTGCAATCTGGCCGAATTTCCTGTCCTGCAAATGCTATACCGACAAGGCATGTTGATTCCCAACCATCCCAATAATACCGGCAGAAAACCACTTTTGATCGGCATGCCGGAGCAACTGGGTGCGCAATTACGTTATATCCATAGAGGCAACTACGGGCTGATTTCCACAGAAGAAATGGTCAAAGCCGGCATCGACGAAGCCGAGGCCGAGGAACTGATGCGCATCAAGCTCAAGTTTGCCTTTGGCCACATCGTGCCGCCTGATCAATTCCTGGATTGTTTGCCTTTAGCCGACGAAGCGTTGGAATTGGAAGGCGGGGTTCGCATAGAACGGCTCCATCATAATTTATTCAAGATCAGCCACGGCGGAGAGTCCGTCGAAGTCGACCTGAATCTGGCTATGGGTGAAATCTATCCATGCCCCTACCCTCTGAGCAATATTGATGTTTATCGTCACTATTTCTCTGTGATCCATTCCGGCGATGGTGATGGATGGGACTGCAATCGGCCTGCGATGGGGAGCATCCTCACCCACCAGGGCCGCATATACCTGATAGATGCCGGCCCCAACATCCATCAAACACTGGATGCCTTAGGCATAGGCAAAAAGGAAGTGGTGGGGATATTCCAAACCCACTGTCATGACGACCATTTCGCCGGACTTACCGCGTTGTTACAATCGGATCAACCACTACAGTTCTTTGCTACTCCGCTAGTACGCGCTTCCGTCACTAAAAAATTATGCTCGTTGCTTTCTATATCGGAAAGCGAATTCGCTAATTATTTCGATATTCAGGACTTGGTACTGGATGAGTGGAATGACATCATGGGTCTGGAAGTAATGCCGGTGAATTCACCGCATCCGGTGGAAACCACCAACTTCCAATTCCGCGTGCTATGGGCAGGTGGCTACCGGACTTATGCCCACCTTGCCGACATCGCTTCATTCAGCGTGATAGATGCGATGGTCACTACCGATAATACAGTTCCGGGTATGTCTGCCGAGCGTGCCGCAAAAGTAAAGGCCGATTATCTGCAAGTAGCCGATGTAAAAAAGATCGATATCGGCGGCGGCATGATCCATGGAAGTGCCGCAGACTTTGAAGGCGATGCTTCGGAAAAGCTACTGCTTGCACATACCGCCAGAGCGCTCAGCGATGGCGAACGCCGCATAGGATCAGGGGCGCCTTTCGGCAGTATTGAGGTATTGATCCCTGGTCAGCAAAGTTTTTTACTACGCGACGCTAACGAATTTCTACGCAGTTATTTTCCTACCGTGGGTAGTGATCGCCTCAACATGTTGCTCAACAATCGCATCACTACGTTCAACCCTGAGACCATTATCACGGGCGCCGGGAAAGTGCCTAATGAGATTTACCTGATCCTGTCGGGAAAAGTCGAGATGTTGATGCAGGCTCCGGGCGGTTCTCACTTTTTATTCAGCGGGTCGCTGATCGCCGAAGCTGCTGCGATTCATAATTTACCCAGCACCGAAACTTATCGCTCTCTCAGTTTTGTGCAAGCGTTGCGCCTACCCGCCGATCTGTATCGCAATTTTGTGCAGCGTTTCTTTTCCAGCGCAGATTTGCTGGAGATCCGGGAAGTGGAAGAACGCTTACGGCTTACTTTCTTATTTAGCGACGCAGTCACTGCGACCACGTTGTTCGGACTCGCCAAAGCCTGCCGCATCACGCGCTTGAAGGCTGGCGAAACATTCTCCCAGCTTCCCGACCATGTACACACCATAGGTCGCGGCAGCATGACCAATCAAGACGATGGGATCACACTGAAAAGAGATGATTTCTGGGGTGCCGACAGTCTGTTTGTTTCCATGTCGACCACAAAGGAATTGGTGGAAACACGGCACAACTTCGTCGCACTTGATGAGTGCGAGATTTATTCATTACCGTTGAAAAGCGTCGCAAGGATTCCTGTCGTGCGCTGGAAACTGTTCGAAGCGTTCAGAAATTCACATTTCTATGCAGGACCGCGATACCGTGCCAGCACACGCAAGTCGGATGATGTCACTACCGCCTAGGCGGCTGTTGTAAGTTTTAATCGCGCCTCATTAATTGCCAAGCTGCTTAATCACTTTATCGGTGATATCGACTTTCTTTCCGACATACACCCCAATGTCATACAGCACCAGATCGTAACCTTCTGTTTCTGCAACGGACACTACTGCTTTATTGATAAGATCCTGCAAATTAGCAAGCTCTTCGTTTTTGCGTAAAATAAAATCCTCATGCTGCTCACGCCGCTTACGCTCAAGATCCAGTTTCAGATTGGACAGGTTTCTGTATGCAAGAAGACGATCATTATCCGACATGGTTGCAGCATTTTTCTGCAACGCATCCTGCTGATCTCTAATCTGCTTATCCATGCGATCTAATACAGCATTACGAGCGGAAAACTCTTTTTGCAATTTCTTGCCGATCGCAAGAGTCCTAGGACTTTGTTGCATGATCCTGTCAACCTGCACATAGCCGACCAGGGAATCCGCGACTGCATTTGCAGCGAAGATAGTTAAAACAATAGCTAGCCAGAAATGCAACGACCTTCTCAATAGCACATTCCTTCAAATTCCAACGGTTCGGGCACAATCCATTCAGGACTCATTTAATTAACAAGTGATTTCATTACCTTATCGGTAATGTCAACGGCTTTGCTGGCATAAGCGACATTTTCATACATTACTAAATCATACCCATCTGCCTGCGCAATCGCCGTTACCGCTTTATTAATGCGTTCTTGAAGTGTCGCCAGCTCCTGTCCTTTGCGTAACTCAAAGTCCTCCGACAATTCCCGTTTTTTCCTTTGCAACTCTACATTGCTATTGGATATATCCTGTTCTTTGTTGTGACGGTCAGTTTCCGACATAGTGAGCGCATCTTTATCCATCGCGGCTACCCGGTCATTGATCTGTTTCTGCATCTGGTCAAGTTCTTCACCGCGTGGGGCAAATTCTTTTTGCAGCTTCTTGCCCATCTCAATCGCCGGCGGTGATTCCCGCAATATCTTTTCCAACGATACATAACCAAACTTATCATCTGCAAAACTGCTTGTAGCGAATAGAGTAAAGCCCAACATCAACAAAGACAATATCAATCTACGCAATTCCAGCCTCCTAATATTCAGTTGAAAATCTAAAATCACTCAACATGATTCAAGTTGCGATCTGTTTCCTTTGGATTTCGATATCATAATTGCAAACTGCCGGTTGCAGATAGCCTCTGGCTGTCCGGAACGAGTAATTTGAATAATTATGAGGATCCTGCAGGTTAGTAGTTCCATCATTATCTCAAATTTCGACGATTACCCTAACCCACATCTAATAACGCTCGCTCTCCGATCCCCGCTGACAAACTCATCATGCCAACAACGGGCAGCAATTCATGATGGCCGAACATCCAAGATATATTTTTCAGGACTTATTCTTCTCCTCCAACTGATGGATCAATTCGTCCATGCCATTCTGATGGATGATAGAAGCGAACTGACCGCGATAAGTGGTGACTAAGCTGATCCCATCAATATTCACATCGAAGACTTTCCACTCATCAGTCCCTTTTTCCAATAAATAGTCGACCGGAATCGCTGTTCCGCCGGCTTGCATAATCAACGACTTCACTTTAACGTCACTATCATCGTTTGCAGCTAGCAACGGCTTGTAAGCTATCGTTTGATCGCGGTACTTTGAAAGTGCCGATGAATAGGTATGCGTAATCAGGCTACGAAATTCTTTTATGAATTCAGTTTTTTGCTCTGGTGTTGCCTGGCTCCAATATTTCCCAAGTGTCACCCGTGACATACGTTCGAAGTCGAAATGAGGAAGGATTTTTTCTTCGGTAAGTGCAGTGATCTTTCTCATGTCTCCATTTTGAATGTCTTTATCGTTCCTGATGACATCAAGAACGCTGTTTGCCACATTCTTGACCATCTGATCGGGGGGAACTATCTCTGCGTCGACAAGGGCTGAAGCAGTCAACAATCCCAATACGATAGTCAAATTTATAATCGATTTCATACTTTGTTCTCCAATCAGGTTCTTGATTCCTGAAAGTCCAGGGCAAGGGTTGCGTCATATAAAACTAAATAAAAAAAAGGCGATTCGGGGGAAATCGCCTTTAGACTAGGAGATCCCTAGAAAGCTACATGGACAGGGAGCGAATCTCATGTAACGGGATCATTTAAACGTTTTCAGGTATCGGCAATATTTCCAATTGCTGGTCATTTGTACCAATACGTAACAACTGGCACGGCAACTTTTTGAGCAACGCCGGAAACGAACAAGCTCCTATAGGGGATCCCTATAGGAGCTTGTTCATTGATTGTTGCGATCTTAACGTAACAGTGCCAACACTTGTTCCGGCAACTGATTCGCTTGCGCCAACATTGCGGTACCAGCTTGCTGCAGCACTTGTGAGCGCGACAGGTTGGTGGTTTCCGAAGCAAAGTCGGCATCTTGGATCCGGCTGCGTGAAGCAGTCAGGTTTTGCGATGCGGTTTGCAAGTTGGAGATGGTGGAGGTGAAGCGGTTTTGCAACGCGCCCAGACCGCCGCGGATGGCGTTGATGTTAGCCAAGGCGGCATCAATGATGGCAATCGCGGCGTTAGCGCCAGACACGGAGCCGATATTCACGGTACTCATTGCTGCCAGGGTCGAGAACTGTGCGGTAGAGCCGGTGATGAAACCACCGCTGGTCGCAGCAGCAGCGCCGCCGGTCAAGCTGTAGATGTTAGGCGAATTCAACTGCAGGATGCCGCCTACCGTGGTGGAGTCGTTACCGCCGCCAGTACCTAGCAGGGTGATCGCAGTACCTACTGAAGAACCGGTGTAAGCATTGGAACCGGTTACGGTTGCACTACCGCCGCCGCTGTCGGTGAAGTCGGAAATCTGGATGTCCGCACCTTGCGAATTGGTTAAAGTCAGTTGACTTGCACCGGCAGTCGCCGTCGCGAAAATCCCGGTTACGGCAGATTGCGAGTTAATGGCATTGGCCA
>DATBPY010000043.1:0-12659 GCA_036561085.1 Methylophilaceae bacterium
CGTGGCATCACCAATCTAAGCTCCGGCAAGATGGGCTTTGCGGTAGCCCAAGCGGCGCAGGAAATGGGCGCAGAAGTCACCATAATAAGCGGCGCCACCTGCTTTAATGCTGCATATTGCACCAGGATCAATGTCACCAGCGCCCAGCAGATGTTGGATGCGGTGATGAGCCATGTCGTAGGACAGGACGTGTTCATCGGCGTAGCGGCAGTGGCAGACTATACAGTGCCAGCGCCTAACCCGCAGAAGATCAAAAAAGACGGCGCGAATCTGACTCTGCAATTGGCGCCCACCACTGACATTCTTGCTGCGGTGGCATCACTTCCGCATCCGCCATTCTGCGTGGGCTTTGCTGCCGAGAGTGAAAATCTACTGCAAAATGCCGAGCAAAAACGCCGTAGCAAAAAGCTACCTCTACTCGCCGCCAACTTGATTCAGGATGGCTTCGGTGGTGACGACAACGAATTGACGCTACTGGATGACACGGGCGCATATCCGCTGCCGCGTGCGCCTAAACTGGAGCTGGCAAGACAATTACTACAACATTTATCAACGTTACTAGGCACTAAAAAATGAGCATCCCCGTACAAGTAAAAATAATGGACGAACGTCTGCGCGAGCAGCTTCCAACCTATGCCACAATTGGTTCTGCCGGACTGGATCTGCGTGCCTGCATTGAAACCGCGAGGACGCTGCAACCCGGTGAAACGCAATTGATCCCCACTGGCATGGCGATTTACCTGGCAGACCCTGCATACGCTGCGCTGATCCTGCCGCGTTCAGGGTTAGGGCATAAACACGGCGTCGTATTGGGCAATCTGGTGGGATTGATTGACTCAGACTATCAGGGGCAATTAATGGTCTCCTGTTGGAATCGCGGCAATACCGCTTTCACCCTGAATCCAATGGAACGCATCGCGCAACTGATGATCGTGCCTGTGATGCAGGCCAGCTTTAACATTGTGGATGAATTCGTAGCTTCTGAACGTGGCGAGGGTGGCTTCGGGAGCACTGGAAAGCATTGATTTTACTTGAGTGGAATGGTGCTTTCATGGTATAAAGTCGCCTTTTCGCAATTTGAGCAAGTCTTGAGGATTAAGAAATGGCACGTAAATGTCAGGTAACCGGCAAGAAGCCGATGGTGGGCAACAATGTTTCCCACGCAAACAACAAAACCAAACGCCGTTTTCTGCCTAATCTGCAAAACCGCAGATTCTGGGTTGAAAGCGAGAACCGCTGGATCAGCCTGCGCATCACTGCCGCTGCTCTGCGCACCATAGACAAGAACGGCATAGATAGCGTGCTGGTCGATCTGCGTGCACGCGGCGAGATTTAAGGAGATATATCATGGCTAAAGGCGGACGCGAAAAGATCAAGTTGGAATCCAGTGCCGGTACCGGACACTTCTATACCACTTCCAAGAACAAACGTACCATGCCGGAGAAGATGGAGATTTCCAAATTCGACCCAGTGGTTCGTAAACACGTAGCTTACAAAGAGACCAAGCTGAAATAAGCTTGAGTTTGCTAGAAAAAGCCCGCAATTGCGGGCTTTTTTTATTGCCATGAACGTCAGCTTCAACCCATAGCGGATGTTCATTGCTGCGGAGTAACATTAGTCAATCGAATATCGCGCTGTGGAGAAGGAATGGTCACGCCGTTAGCACGAAAGCCTTCCAATATCTTTAAATACAGAAGCGATTGCAACGAGCCAAATCCAGCTTCCGGGTCTTCCACCCAGGCGGTTAACTCCAGAATAACACCACCATCAGTTAGCCCCTTTACGTTGACGTCAGGGATCGGGCTCTTAAGTACGCGGCTAGCTCCTTGCGCTGCCTCACGCATCACTTTCATTGCAGTTTCCAGCGGGCTGTCATAACTCACTTGTACCGCTACCTGCACCTGCGCTCTGCGGTCCGACAGCGAATGGTTGATGACGGTGGATGTGATCAGGGTGTCGTTGGGGATCACCACTTCTGTGCCATCCAGCTTGCGCAGCACCAGGTAACGCGCGCGTAGCTGGTGCGCCACGCCGTAGTGACCATCGACTGTCAATACGTCACCTAAGTGTATGGAGCGGTCAAGCAGGATGATGAAGCCGCTGAAGTAGTTGCTGGCGATCTTTTGCAGGCCGAAACCCAGACCTACGCCCAATGCCCCGCCGAATACCGATAGCAAGGTGATGTCGAAGCCGACGAAGGAAAGCGCCGACAATATCCCGACCACGATCAACACTACCCGCAACAACTTGGACAACACAACGCGCAGATTCATGTCGAGTTGCTCGGTGCGCATCAACCTGTTTTCCAGCACACGCCCCACCCACAATGTCACGACTAGAGTCACGACGACAATGAGCAAGGACTGGATCAGCAGCAGTACGGAGAACTCGTGCTTGCCTATCGTGAAGTCCAGTCCTTCAAGGAAAGCTGAAAATAATGTGAGCAGACCTGCGAGATGCAAAGCCACCATAGTCCAGATCACCGTGACAATGAGCGTCTCTGTTGTGCTTACCCAGCCACTTGGAGAGAACACATAGCGCAACGCATAGACCGTCAGGCGTATCACTGCCATCGCCAGCAGCAGGATAGAGGCGAGTTGTAGCAGGGAAGTATGGTAATTCCAGTGATCTAATATGAATTGACTGATATGGACGGTGATTAAGGCCAGCAACGGGAAAATGATGCGGGCGATACCACCCATGCCCACTTTCCACGACTCAGGAGCATTATTGAAGACTGTCGCAAGAATCAGCTTATTGAATGCCCACGCCAAGGTAAGCCCGAGAACCAATACGACAACTTCCCACATCACCATATAGCCCTGAACATCGCCCAGCAACTCATCCCAAAGTTCGTAACCGCTCACTTCAACCAGCCTTTTTTATGGAATATCCAGAAGGGTATCGCGATACTCACCACCATCAGCGAGATCGAATAGAAATATCCGTATTTCCAATCCAACTCGGGGATATATTTAAAATTCATGCCGTAGATACTGGCGATCAAAGTTGGGGGCAACAGTGCAACCGACGCCACCGAGAATAATTTAACGATTTTATTCTGATTGATATTGATGAAACCAACGGTGGCATCCATCAGGAAGTTGATCTTATCGAACAAGAACGATGTGTGGCCGTCCAGAGAGTCTATATCCAGCAATATCTGGCGGGCATCGTCCAATTGGGTGGCATTCAAGAATTTACCGCGCATCAGAAAAGAGACTGCCCGTCTGGTATCAAGTACATTGCGGCGGATGCGTCCGTTCAGATCTTCCTCGCTGGCAATGGCAGCGAGAACTTTAGCTGCATTGGTATCGGACATGTTCGAATTCAGCACTTGCTTACCTACTCCGCCCAATGCGGCATAAACATCTTCCAAGGCATCTGCGGAGTACTCTGCATCCGCTGAATACAGATCGAGTAGCACATCCTTGCCATCGGATACATAGCCCGGCTGCGTGCGCGCACGTAAGCGCTGCAAGCGGAACACAGGTAACTCTTCCTGGCGTACCGAGAACAGGATGTCTCGGTGCAGGATGAACGCGACGGCCACGTTTCGCGACTCATCCTCCAGATCCAGCAAGAAGTCGGAGATCAAATGGATCTCGCCATTATCTTCCACATAGAAGCGTGCGCTTGCCTCCAAATCCGTAAGCTCGGAAGGGTTGGGTAATTGCAGCTCAAAAAACTCGCCCACCCAGCTGCGTACTTCCGCCGTGGGCGCTACCATATCCACCCATATGGGCTTGAGATTAGCTAAATCTGCTTTATCGTTGATCTGAACTTGGCGCAATCTACCGTTATGCAGTTCGAATGCATTCAGCATCACCTTATTTTCCTGATAGTGCCGCGCACTTACCAGTGTTGCGCGGACGTCATCGGATACCAGTTCCAGGATATCGTCGCCTCTTTCGCCTTGGATCTGATCCCAGATCAACAATCTATCCTCTTCAGGCACGACCTGAATGATCGCCGATAACTCTCCTGCACCCAAACGCGCCAGGAAATTACGCAGTTCCATCAAATTCTGCTTTTGCACCAGCGTTTCTACCAAGTCATGCTTGGGCATATCCTGTTTATGGATCATGCCGGCCACAAGGCGATGGCGTGACATTAACTTCTGCACCTCGCTCAAGTGCAGTAGAAGATTCTTGCTGTTGTCTGCTTTAGATGTCTTTGCCATGATTTTCTGATTGATTCGCCGGAAAATTCTATTTTTGTATGCGGGAGATTATAGCCCACCGGATTCTTGTTGCTCCAATGCTAAGTAGTACAATCCTGAATGATTTCATTCTTGTACTCTACAAATATTGCCTACTCAGCTTCTGCTTTATAGCACTTCCGGTTGCCATTTATGTGACGAAGCGTGGGATATTGTAGTCCCTGCCTGTCGCGAAATGGGTTTAGAGGTCGCGCAAATAGACATTTGCACCGACGAACATCTGGAACAGTTATACGAGATGCGTATCCCAGTCGCACAACTACAAGGACAGGAGTTGGATTGGCCGTTCACTACCGAAGACTTGCAAAGATTCTTAGAGACGTATAAAAACTAAAGCCGGACCGCGCTTACGCACGTCCGGCTTTAAATGGCACCGCTTAATTACTAGCTTACGCCGTAGTTACTTCGTCTGCTTCTGGACGGTCTACCAGTTCAACAAACGCCATAGGCGCATTGTCACCCTGACGGAAACCACACTTGAGGATACGCAGATAGCCGCCGTTGCGATTGGCAAAACGTGGGCCCAGCTCATCAAACAGCTTGACCACGATCTCACGGTCACGCAGACGATCAAAAGCCAAGCGACGATTTGCCACAGTAGCGGTTTTACCCAATGTGATCAAAGGCTCTACGATCTTGCGCAGCTCTTTGGCTTTGGGCAAAGTGGTTTGAATCGCTTCATGACGCAATATGGAATTTGCCATATTACGCAGCATCGCCAAGCGATGGCTGGTAGTACGATTCAGTTTTCGATGACTAACGCGATGACGCATGATATTTTCCCTTAGACTCTTTCCAGATTAGCCGGTGGCCAATTCTCTAGCTTCATGCCCAGTGTCAAGCCTTTGGAGGCCAGCACGTCCTTGATTTCGTTTAACGACTTACGGCCAAGGTTAGGCGCTTTAAGCAATTCATTTTCGCTACGCTGAATGAGATCGCCTATGTAAAAAATGTTTTCGGCTTTCAGGCAATTTGCCGAACGCACGGTAAGTTCCAGATCATCGACCGGACGCAACAGGATAGGATCGACTTGCGGTGCGCCGCGACCGCTGGCTTCGGCTTCCATCGGGGAGCCTTCCAGGTCTGCAAACACAGACAATTGGCCCATCAGGATGCGTGCAGCATCACGGATCGCTTGTTCAGGATCGATGGCACCGTTGGTTTCCACATCCATGATCAGCTTGTCCAGATCGGTACGTTGTTCAACGCGAGCGCTGTCCACATGGTAACTGACCTTGCGGATAGGGCTGAATGAAGCATCGACCATGATGAAGCTCAGGGCACGATCTTCATCGCTAGCCTTTTGACGTGCTGCCACTGGTTGATAACCGCGACCCATTTCCACTTTGACTTCAATGGACAGCTTGCCGCCCTTGGTCAGGTGAGCGATGACATGCTCAGGGTTAACGATCTCAACATCATGGCCGCCGGCGAAATCGCCAGCCGTCACTGGACCTTCGGTAGATTTGCTGATGCTCAGCAAAGCTTCGGTCTTGTTATGTAATTTCAGTGCTACGCCCTTCAGGTTCAGCAGAATGTCCACGACATCTTCCTGCACGCCATCCAGCGTAGAGTATTCGTGAACAACGCCATCGATCTTCACTTCGGTAATAGCAAAACCGGAAATGGAAGACAGCAATACGCGACGGATAGCATTGCCCAGCGTATAGCCGAAACCACGCTCCATCGGCTCCAGCGTTACACGAGCACGCAGAGGAGAAAGTTGTTCAACTTCAGCCACACGTGGCTTCAGGTATTCATTAGGACTACTTTGCATCGTCTATTCCTATTTAGTTAAGAGTTAAATGCTCTTACTTACTTCCATTACATATGACCTGTTACTTAGAATACAACTCAACTACCAAGCTTTCGTTGATGGTTGATGGCAACTCATCGCGCTGCGGACGTGACTTGAATGTGCCTTTAAGTGCTTTAACATCCACTTCCAGCCATTCCGGGAAGCCGCGTTGTTCTGCAGCTTCGACCGCACCCTTGATACGCAATTGTTGCTTGGAGGCCGAATCCACTTCAACCACATCGCCAGGACGAACCTGATACGAAGGGATGTTGACGCGGCTACCGTTCACCAAAATACTGTTATGACGCACGATCTGACGCGCTTCGGTACGGGAAGAACCCAGACCCATGCGGTATGCAACGTTGTCCAGACGGCTTTCCAGCAATTGCAACAAGTTCTCGCCGGTGATGCCTTTGGTACGATCAGCCTGAGCATAGTAGCTACGGAATTGCGCTTCCAGGATGCCGTAGATACGACGCAGTTTTTGCTTTTCACGTAATTGCACGCCATAGTCCGACAATCTTTGCGTACGTTTCTGGCCATGCTGTCCGGGTGGGAAATTGCGCTTTTCGATTGCGCATTTGTCAGTGAAACACTTCTCTCCCTTTAGGAACAGTTTTTCACCTTCACGACGGCACTGGCGGCACTTAGGATCAAGATTTCTTGCCACGTTTGTTTCTCCTGATTAAATACGGCGTTTCTTGGATGGACGGCAGCCGTTATGCGGCACCGGCGTCACATCAGAAATACTGGTGATTTTGAAACCGACCGAGTTCAGTGCACGCACTGCAGACTCACGGCCAGGACCTGGGCCCTTGATACGTACTTCCAGATTCTTTACACCGCACTCTTGCGCAGCTTTACCTGCAGCCTCGGCAGCTACCTGTGCAGCAAACGGGGTGCTTTTACGCGATCCCTTAAAGCCTGCGCCACCGGAAGTCGCCCAGGACAGCGCATTACCCTGCCTGTCGGTGATGGTGATGATGGTGTTGTTAAAAGAAGCATGAACATGCGCGATACCTTCGGCGATGTTCTTCTTAACTTTTTTACGAACTCTAACGTTTGCTTTAGTAGCCATATTGCTCTATTCCTTACTTGGAAGCCCGAATCGGCTTGACCGGACCTTTACGGGTACGGGCATTGGTTTTGGTGCGTTGACCACGAACAGGCAGGCCGCGGCGATGACGCACGCCACGGTAGCAGCCGAGATCCATCAATCGCTTGATGTTCATTGAAACTTCGCGACGCAGATCGCCTTCGACCTTGAATTTGGCGACTTCATCGCGCAGTTTCTCGACTTCGCTGTCGCTCAGGTCTTTGACCTTGGTAGAAACAGCAACGCCAGCGGCCGCACAAATATTCTGCGCAGTGCTACGACCGATTCCAAAAATCGCGGTTAATGCGATTTCGATATGCTTATGGTTGGGGATATTAACCCCTGCAATCCGAGCCATGCTTTACTCCAAAAAAATGGCAAATTCAAAAAAGCCGCGAATTCTAGCAGCTTCACAATACCCCATCAACCCTGACGTTGCTTGTGACGCGGGTCAGAACAAATAACACGCACCACGCCCTTACGGCGGATAACTTTGCAGTTACGGCACAACGCTTTTACTGAAGGACGAACTTTCATTTCACACCTCTTCTAAATAAGCTGCCTATTTGGCGCGGAAAATAATACGTGCCCGCGACAAATCATAAGGCGTCAATTCAACGGTGACCTTATCACCAGGCAATATCCGGATGTAATGCATCCGCATCTTGCCGGAAATATAGCCCAACACCACATGGCCATTTTCCAATTTCACCCGAAAAGTCGCATTGGGGAGGTTTTCAACAATCTCCCCTTGCATCTCTATCGTGTCTTCTTTTGCCATATCCTTTTAGCGCACCGCGCTACCAGCGCCACCCTTGAAGTTCGCTTTTTTCAGCAAACTTTCATACTGGTGGGACATCAAATGCGCCTGAACCTGCGCCATGAAATCCATGGTGACCACTACAATGATCAGCAAACTGGTACCGCCAAAATAGAACGGCACGTTGTACTTCACAATCAAGAACTCAGGCAACAGACACACTGCCGTAATATAAGCAGCGCCCACCAATGTCAGGCGCGCCATGATGTTGTCTATATACTTTGCGGTCTGCTCGCCGGGACGTATCCCCGGCACGAACGCACCACTCTTCTTCAGGTTATCTGCTGTCTCTTTGGGATTGAACACCAAAGCAGTATAAAAGAAGCAGAAAAACACGATCGCTGAAGCATACAAAATCACATACAACGGTTGCCCCGGCGACAAAGTAGAGCTTAAATCCTTCAACCACAACATGTTTGGGCTACTGCCAAACCAGCCCCCCAAGGTCGCAGGGAACAAAATAATACTGGAAGCGAAGATAGGCGGTATCACTCCGGCCATGTTCAACTTCAACGGCAAATGCGAGCTTTGACCACCAAACACCTTGCGTCCAACCTGACGCTTGGCATAATTCACCGTAATCTTGCGTTGACCGCGTTCTACAAATACTACAAACGCTGTCACTAATATTGTTGCTGCAAACAAGAACAACACCAGCGGAATCGAAAACGCGCCCGTTCTTGCCAGTTCCAAGGTACCGCCAATAGCGCGGGGCAGACCGGCTACGATGCCTGAGAAGATGATGATGGAAATACCATTACCGATCCCACGCTCCGTGATCTGCTCACCTAACCACATCAAAAACATCGTGCCTGTCACCAACGTGATGGTCGTTGTCAGACGGAACATCAAACCCGGCTCCAGCACCAAACCACTCTGATGCTCCAGCGCAATAGCTATTCCCAATGCCTGGAACATCGCCAGTATCACCGTGCCGTAGCGGGTGTACTGTGTAATCTTGCGGCGACCACTCTCGCCTTCTTTTTTCAGCTGCTCCATCTGCGGCGAGACGACTGTCATCAGCTGCATGATGATGGAGGACGAAATGTACGGCATGATGCCCAGGGCAAACACCGTAAAACGCCGTAACGCATCACCGGAGAACATGTTGAACATGCCCAGGATGCCGCCGCCTTGCTGCTCGAACAACTTTTCGAGCGCGGTAGGATCAATGCCCGGCACCGGGATATGCGCGCCTAATCTATAGACGATCAACGCTCCGAGAACAAAGAGCAGGCGCCCTTTGAGCTCCTGCATCTTGCCTACTGCGCCGAGAAGTGATTCTTCGTTCGCCACTACTCTACTATCTTGCCGCCAGCCGCTTCGATTGCTGCACGAGCGCCTTTGGTCAGCAATAATCCCTGTACTGTTACTTTACGAGAGATCTCGCCAGCCAGTATTACTTTGGCTGATTTTGCATTCGCAGAGATCAGCTTGGCTTGTTTGAGCACCAGGATATCGATAGTGTCGACATCCATTTTGCTCAAAGTGCCGGTGCGTACTTCAGCAGTATCGCCTTTGGTCAAAGACACAAAACCACGCTTAGGCAAACGGCGTTGCAAAGGCATTTGACCGCCTTCGAAACCCACTTTATGAAAACCGCCTGCGCGGGATTTTTGACCTTTGTGACCGCGACCTGCGGTCTTACCCAGACCGGAGCCGATACCACGACCGACGCGGCGTCTAGCGTGCTTACTGCCCTCCGCGGGCTTAATCGTATTCAGTTTCATTTAGCCTTCTACCTTAAGCAAATAGCCCACTTTATTAATCATGCCGCGCACTGCTGGCGTATCTTCCACTTCAACAGTGTGATGCATGCGGCGCAGGCCCAAACCACGTACACAGGCGCGATGCGATTCGATGCGGCCGATCGCACTCTTGATCTGTGTGACCTTGACTGTTGCAGCAGCTGCTTTCTTTGCTTTAGCGACCATGATTAACCTCTGATTTCTTCAACTGATTTGCCGCGCTTGGCTGCTACTTCAGCTGGGGTACTGGTTGCTTGCAAACCGTTCAGGGTTGCACGTACCACGTTGTATGGATTGGTAGAACCAATACATTTAGCCAACACATTGGTAATGCCCATCACTTCAAAAATGGCGCGCATCGCACCACCTGCAATAATCCCGGTACCTTCTGAAGCCGGCTGCATGAACACTTTAGCTGCGCCGTGCGTACCCACCACTGCGTGGTACAAAGTGCCGTTGTTGAGGCTGACTTTCACCATGTTGCGGCGTGCTTCATCCATTGCCTTTTGCACTGCCACCGGCACTTCACGCGCCTTGCCTTTGCCCATACCGACAGCGCCATCGCCATCGCCCACTACGCTCAGCGCAGCAAAGCTCATGATACGACCGCCCTTGACCACTTTGGTCACGCGATTGACCGAGATCATTTTCTCGCGCATGCCGTCAGTTTGTTGTTCTATTTCAGCTTTTGCCATAGTAAGAAACCTTAATAACTTTGTTTATTAGAACGTCAGACTTAGAAATTCAAACCATGCTCACGGGCCGCATCGGCTAACGCTTTAACGCGGCCGTGATAACGGAATCCTGAGCGGTCAAACGCCACTTTTTCAATACCGGCTTTCTTGGCTTTTTCGGCAATTCGCTTACCGATCGCAGTCGCTGCTGCAATGTTGCCGCCATTCTTGATCTTGCTACGCACTTCTTTTTCCAGCGTAGAAGCACTTACCAGCACTTTTTCACCAGCGCCGTCGATGATCTGGGCATAGATATGCGTATTAGTACGGTGTACGCTCAAACGCGTCACTTTCAGTTCGGCAATCTTGACGCGGGTTTTGCGTGCGCGGCGTAAACGTGAATCAGCAATAGTCATAATTTTTTACCTTGTCTGGCCTTAATCTTTAGGCCTTACTTCTTCTTGGTTTCCTTGATCGCTACCACCTCATCGGTGTAGCGCACACCCTTGCCCTTATAAGGCTCAGGGCTGCGATAAGCGCGTACTTGTGCAGCCACCTGTCCGACCACTTGCTTGTCGGCACCCTTGAGGATGATTTCCGTAGGGGTTGGTGTTGCAACAGTTACACCTGCAGGCATCTTGTGATTCACCGGATGCGAATAACCCAATTCAAGATTCAGCATAGCGCCTTGTGCTGCGGCTTTGTAACCCACGCCGACCAAAGTCAGCTTGCGTTCAAAACCTTCAGACACACCGCGCACCATATTGGCCACCAGTGCACGCACGGTACCGGACATGGCTTGAGAATGCTTGCTGTCGTTAGCAGCGATAAATGTGATCGCATCACCTTCGCGGGCCACCGTAACGGCACCACATAAGGATTGCGACAGCTTACCCAAAGGACCGCTGATCGCGATCTCCTGGTTAGTAATAGAGACTTCCACCTTAGCGGGGATAGCGACTGGATTTTTAGCAACGCGTGACATGGTTCACCTCATCAAGCCACGACGCACAGCACTTCGCCACCGATACCGGCTGCGCGCGCTTTGCGATCTGTCATGACGCCTTGCGATGTTGACACGATCGCCACACCCAGGCCATTCATAACGGTTGGAATTGCCTCTGTGCCGCGATAGATACGCAACCCAGGACGACTGACACGCTCGATACGCTCGATGACTGGGCGGCCGGCGTAATACTTAAGACCGATCTCCAGTTGCGGCTTACCTGCATTTTCTTGTACTGCAAAATCTTCGATATAACCTTCATCCTTAAGTACACCAGCGATGGCACTCTTAAGTTTAGATGCAGGCATGGTAATGCGCGGCTTGCTCACCATCTGAGCATTGCGGATGCGCGTTAGCATATCGGCGATAGGATCACTCATACTCATAGAAATTCCCCTCTTACCAGCTCGCCTTAACAACGCCTGGCACTTCGCCACGCATCATCAGATCACGCAGCTTGCTGCGACCAATACCAAATTTACTGTAAACACCACGTGGACGTCCCGTCAGAGCACAGCGGTTACGCTGACGCACCGGGCTGGCGTTGCGTGGCAGCGCCTGCAACTTGGCACGGGCTGCATAACGCTCTTCCGGGCTTGCCTTGGTGTTATTAATAACGGCAAACAGCTCAGCACGTTTGTCCGCATATTTTTTAACCGTATCGCGACGTTTTTGCTCGCGCTCTATCATGCACAACTTAGCCATTGCCTTAGCTCCTGAATGGGAAACTGAACTCGGCGAGCAATGCGCGCGCTTCATCATCAGTTTTCGCAGTCGTTGTAATAGTGATATTCATGCCTCGCAGGGCATCCACTTTGTCATAATCAATTTCAGGGAAAATGATTTGCTCTTTAATGCCCATGTTGTAGTTGCCGCGGCCATCGAAAGACTTGCCGGAGATACCACGGAAGTCACGAATACGCGGAATGGCAACAGTCACTAGGCGATCCAGGAACTCATACATACGCTCCTGACGCAAAGTCACTTTACAACCCACTGGGTAATTGTCCCGAATCTTGAAACCTGCAATAGATTTGCGCGACAGCGTCACCACAGGCTTTTGCCCTGCGATCTTTTGCATATCACCCACTGCATGTTCCATGATCTTCTTGTCGGCAACCGCTTCACCCACACCCATATTGAGCGTGATCTTCAGAATGCGCGGCACTTGCATCACGGACTTGTAACCAAACTTCGTGGTCAAGTTCTTGACGATAGAATCTGTGTATAACTGTTTAAGTCTAGCCATGATTATTCCTTAGGCGTCAACAACTTCGCCATTGGATTTGAATACG
>DATBPY010000044.1:0-2835 GCA_036561085.1 Methylophilaceae bacterium
CCGCAATAAGGGCACATGGCATGCCCGGTATCTGCTATGTCCAAAAACACACGCGGGTGCGAGCACCAAAGAGCCACCTCATCGGTGGGGCAATGTAGCGGTAGGTCTTTGGCGGTGATCTCTATCTCGGATGCTTGCGACATGGCGTCTCCAGATTCTTTAGACTAGGGTTAGCCAGCTCTGATGGCGGGCGGATTTTCCGGTTACCACATCAAAGAACATGGCTTGCAGTTTTTCCGTGATTGGCCCGCGCGTGCCTTTGCCGATAGCGCGGTTGTCCAACTCCCGGATAGGCGTCACTTCTGCTGCGGTGCCGGTAAAGAAAGCCTCGTCGGCAGAATATACTTCGTCGCGAGTGATACGTTTTTCTATCACTTGCAAGCCGCTTTCGTTAGCCAGGCTGATGAGGGTGTCGCGGGTGATGCCTTCCAGCGCGCTGGTCAGATCCGGGGTGTATAGCTTACCGCCGCGTATGATAAAGATATTCTCGCCGGAACCTTCTGCCACAAAGCCGTCCACATCCAGCAGCAAGGCTTCATCGTAGCCATCCTGAGCAGCTTCCTGATGCGCCAGTATACTGTTCATATAGTTACCGTTGGCTTTGGCCTTGCACATGGTGATGTTGACGTGGTGACGGGCGAAAGACGAGGTCTTGACCCGGATGCCGTTCTCCAACGCCTCTTTTCCCAGATAAGCTCCCCATGTCCAGGCGGCCACTATCACGTGCACCGACAGGGTCTTGGCAGCGATGCCCATCGCTTCGGCCCCATAGAACGCCATCGGCCGCATATAACCGGCTTCCAGCTTGTTCTCGCGCACTGCGGCCTTCTGCGCTTCCATCAGCGTGGCTTTGTCGTACGGGATCTTCATGCCCAATATATGGGCGGAACGCAGCAGGCGGTCCGTATGTTCGGACAAGCGGAAAATGGCAGTGCCTTTTTCGGTCTTGTAGGCACGCACACCTTCGAACACCCCCATGCCGTAGTGTAGAGTGTGAGTAAGCACGTGCGTAGTAGCGTCGCGCCAAGGCACCATTTTGCCGTCATACCAGATCACACCATCGCGGTCAGCCATCGACATCTTTAATTCCCCAGACAAAAAATAATAAATGTAAACCGCGATTGTAACCCTAGGGCAGGGCTTACCGGAAGTATAAGTCGCACTTTGTCAATTAACATTTATGGTGCAATTATCGTGACTACTGGCTTGAAGCCGAGTTTTTTTTGTGTTACTTTTGCGCCCACTGCGTCAGATTGCCGTAGCAATATGCGAAATAATTAACGGCGAAGACCGAAAAGTTTATCGCGGCAAAGTCAGTGGAGTGATTGGTGGGCCTGGTTATTTTTTCCGGGTTGATGATGGCGCCACATGGAATAATGCTGGAGTCGTCGCCACGGTCGCCTTTCGTGGAGCTGTAATCAGTTTTGAAATGGATACATAGCAGGAACAACGCTATGTATGTGACTGCTTAAAAAAAACAGCACTCACGCTAAGGTTATGCGGCAAAAGTTAATTAAATAATTAGAGGGAGATGGTAATGATGTCCAAGTTGATAAGAATGGTGGGAGGGGTGATGTTAGGCCTGAGCTCGGTAGCGGCAAATGCTGCATACCAACTCAACCTGCAAACGCCAAACTCAACTATTGCTACCCAGATTTACGACCTGCATATGCTGATCTTGTGGGTATGCGTGGTTATTTTCGTGGTGGTGTTCGGTGCCTTGTTTTACTCTCTCTTGAAACACCGTAAATCAGTCGGACATAAAGCAGCGCATTTCCATGAGAGTACCGCAGTGGAAATCGCATGGACCGTTATCCCATTCCTGATCCTGATCGTCATGGCATTCCCAGCGACCAAGACCATGATACAGATGCGCGATACACCTAACCCTGATATGACGATCAAAGTCACCGCATATCAATGGAAGTGGGAATACGATTACCAAAAAGACGGCGTCAAATACATGAGCGTATTGTCGACACCGCAAGACCAGATCGATAACAAGGCTCCAAAAGACGAACATTACCTGCTGGAAGTAGACAATCCGATGGTTGTTCCAGTCGGCAAGAAGGTGCGCCTGTTACTCGCAGCAAACGATGTGATCCACTCATGGTCGATGCCAGCCTTCGGCGTGAAGCAGGATGCCATTCCCGGATTTATCAAAGACACCTGGTTCCGGGCTGACAGAGTCGGTACCTATCGCGGCCAATGTTCAGAGTTGTGCGGCAAGGGGCATGGATTCATGCCTATCGTAGTCGAAGTCAAGGAACAGGCTGATTACGATAAGTGGTTCGAAGAACAGAAGACCAAAGCTGCAGCAGCTAATGCAGATGCAGGCAAGGAATACACCGCAGATGAACTGAAAGCCAAAGGCGAAGCTGTATTTACAGCTAACTGCGCCGCCTGCCACCAGGCTAATGGTAAGGGTATCCCCGGTACCATCCCGGCGCTGGACGGTTCGAAGATCGCCACCGGTCCTAAAGATGCACATATCAATCGCGTGATGAACGGTAAGCCGGGTACGGCAATGGCAGCCTTCGCGCCCCAGCTCTCGGATCTGGATATCGCTGCGGTGATTACGTATGAACGTAATTCCTGGAGCAATCACGACGGCGATTTTGTGAAGCCGAGCGAGATTAAGGCTTTAAGAAAATAACAGTTCGATGCGAATTGCCCTTTAGGCACAACTCAATAGGCTTTAGGTATACAGGAGGATAGGAATATGGAAGCAACAGCTACTCACGGACATGACGATCACGGGCATGACCACCATCCAAGCGGTTTTATGCGCTGGGTGACAACGACTAACCATAAGGACATCGGTACCATGTACCT
>DATBPY010000045.1:0-9711 GCA_036561085.1 Methylophilaceae bacterium
CTTCGGCCAGCACCTGCAGGCCGGGGGCAAAATAGCCATCGTCGTTGGAAAGCAAAATGTGCATTGGAGTCTAATTCATCAGAAAACGGAGCGATTATACCTGTTGCGACATTTTGCTGGGCGCGGTATCCCGTGCATACAGCACCGTACTCGCGAAAAAGATCAGCGTCAGTAGTATTTCCAGCCAAGCCAGTTTTTGCGACAGTCCGGTATCGGCCCAGCCGCGTACTGCACCTTCAGTGAAATATAGCAATATGAACATACAGGCCCATTGGTAGGTATAGCGTTTGCCTTTAAGGATGCCGAACAATGGCAATAGCAATGGCACTGCTTTCAATACCAGCAACGAGCCGCCATGACGTAACGGAGCGAACCACATCTCCCAGCCCAGGCTTAATACAATGAGCGCAACCAAACTAATGCTGGAAACAAGTTGCAGGCGTTTAATCACCCCCTCGCTCCTTGGGGAAGAGAATTGGGTGAGGGGTCAGGATTTTTCATGCCGATAATTTCAATGCGGTTTCTGCCAGTCTTTTGCCTAAGGCGATGCACAGTTTTTTCTCGGCATCGCTGATATTCTTATCATGGTTCTGGCCCACCACACGACTAGCACCATAAGGCGTACCGCCGCCGTTGGTAGTGGTGAGGTCCGGTTCTGAATAGGGCAGACCTACCATCACCATGCCGTGATGTAGCAGGGGGAGCATCATGCTGACCAGCGTAGTTTCATTGCCGCCATGCATGGAGGCGGTAGAAGTGAACACTGCCGCTGGTTTGCCTGCCAGCCCACCTTTCAGCCATAAACCGGTGCTGGCGGTATCAAGGAAGTATTTGAGCGGCGCGGCCATGTTGCCGAAGCGTGTTGGACTACCCAAAGCTAACCCTACACATTCTTCCAAATCCTTGGCCTCGGCATAAGGAGCGCCAGAGTCTGGAATAGCCGGTTCGGTAGCTTCGCATACCGCTGAAATATTGGGCACGGTACGCAATCGTGCACTGGCACCGTTCACCATTTCTATGCCGCGCGCCACCAATTGCGCCATTTCGCGCACTGCGCCGTTCTGCGAGTAATAAAGTACAAGAATATCAGTCATGTGCGCATTTTACTGGATTCGAGGATAGAATCCTCTTTATCGCAATTTTCATTATCAGGGATCAGGCCCATGTTCCAATTCAGACTGTTGGCTTTCGCTTTTTTGTTGGGTTTACTTTCATCCACACCTTCAATGGCAAACTCGGCCGGTCAGGATATAGAAGTAGTGACGCCATCCGGCGACAAAGCGATTCTGCATCCTAACGGTCGTTGGGATTATGAGGATGTTGCCAAAGCGCAAGCCGCGCAAGAGATCGCCAAGACTTATCCTGAGAATCAAGGTTGTCCGGCGGGCTGGAGAGGTGGATGGGGTTTAGGACGCTGTATTGCCCCAAGCGATAAGGATTTCAACCGGGGTTCGCTGAGTGGTAAAGGTTGGTAATCAGAGTGGTTATATTTTTTTAGCCAGGTCTGCAGCTTTGCCTATGTAATTCGCCGGCGTCATCTTCAATAAGCTGGTTTTGGCTTCCTTCGGAATCGCCAAACCATTGATGAATTCATGTAACGCTTCTTTGGTAATCCCACCCTTACCGCGCGTCAGTGCTTTCAACTGCTCGTAAGGGTTTTCCACGCTGTAGCGCCGCATCACGGTCTGTATCGGCTCGGCCAATACTTCCCAGCTTGCATCAAGGTCTTCCGCCAATCGCGCCGGGTTGGCTTCCAGCTTATTCAGCCCTTTCAGGCAGGAATCATATGCTAGCAAGGTATAGCCGAACGCGACACCCATATTGCGTAATACTGTGGAGTCGGTCAAGTCTCGCTGCCAGCGTGAGATGGGGAGTTTCTCGGATAAATGACCGAGTACGGCATTGGCTAATCCCAGATTGCCTTCGGAATTTTCAAAATCGATGGGATTGACCTTGTGCGGCATGGTGGAAGAGCCGATCTCTCCCGCCTTCACTTTCTGCTTGAAGTAACCCATGGAGATATAACCCCAGATATCGCGATTCAGATCAATGAGGATGGTATTGATACGCTTCATCACATCAAACAACTCCGCCATCGCATCATGCGGCTCGATCTGGATGGTGTAAGGGTTATATACCAGCCCGAGTTCTTCGACGAAATCTTTGGCAAACGCTTCCCAATCTACATCGGGATAGGCAGACAAATGTGCATTGAAATTACCCACCGCGCCGTTGATCTTGCCCAAGATATCGGTGCTTGCCAATTGTTTGCGCTGGCGGCGTAGGCGATAAATGACGTTAGCCAATTCCTTGCCCAGGGTAGTGGGCGAAGCGGGCTGGCCGTGGGTGTGCGCCAGCATGGCAGACCCGGCTAGATGTTTCGCCAGTTCGGTCAGGCGCGAAATAAGGCTATCCAGTGCGGGCAGCATGACGTTGTCGCGTGCAGACTTCAGCATCAGGCCGTGGGAAAGATTGTTGATGTCTTCAGAGGTACAAGCGAAGTGAATGAACTCAGATGCTTTATGCACTTCGGCATTGGATTCAAAACGTTTTTTCAGCCAGTATTCCAGTGCTTTGACATCGTGATTAGTGATGGCTTCGATCTCTTTCACTGCCGCGGCTTCGCTCTCACCAAAGCCTGCTACTACTGCATCCAGTTGTTTGAGTGTGTCTTTTGAAAAAGGAGCGACTTCCTTGATCTTTTTACTCGCGGCCAGGGCTTTCAGCCATTCTACTTCCACCAGAGTGCGGTGCCGTATGAGCGCATACTCGCTGAAATAAGGTCGTAAACTGTCGAGCTTGGTCTGGTAACGTCCGTCCAGGGGAGAAAGGGCATTGAGCGCGGTAAGTTCCACAGTTTTGGATTTCATGGTGTGTGCCTGTTACAGAATGTCAAAAGATGAAAGGAAGCATCCATTCAATCCGTAATTTTACCCCACACTGATAGCTGTCGGGTAAATGGCTTGCAAGCAAGATGAATGGTAACATTAGTGGACTTTCCGGCTGCCTTATAATCGGCATATCCCACAGGAAATTGAACAGGAAAAATTATGATCGGCTCATTTCATCCTCCGCAAAGAATATTGATGGGTCCCGGTCCATCGGATGTCAGTCCGCGGGTATTGGCAGCAATGGCACGTCCTACTATCGGTCATCTCGACCCTGTATTCGTCGGCATGATGGACGAAATGAAAACTCTGTTGCAATACGCTTTCCAAACCAAAAACGAACTGGTCATGCCGGTGTCAGCGCCGGGATCGGCAGGTATGGAGACTTGTTTCGTGAATCTGGTAGAACCGGGCGATAAAGTCATTGTTTGCCAGAACGGCGTGTTCGGCGGGCGCATGAAAGAGAACGTAGAGCGTTGCGGCGGTATCGCCGTGATGGTGATGGATGACTGGGGTAACGCAGTCGATCCGAACAAGGTGGAAGATGCATTGAAAGCCAACCCCGATGCCAAGATATTGGCGTTCGTGCATGCCGAAACCTCCACCGGTGCACAGTCCGATGCCAAAACGCTGTGTGCACTGGCGCAGAAATACAATGTACTGAGCATTATGGATGCGGTTACCTCGCTGGGCGGCACTCCGATCAAGGTTGACGAGTGGGGTATCGATGCCATCTATTCGGGCTCGCAAAAATGCCTGTCATGCACTCCCGGCTTGTCGCCCATCAGTTTTAGTGCGCGTGCGATGGAAGTGGTCAGGAATCGCAAGACTAAAGTGCAAAGCTGGTTTCTGGATTTAAATTTAGTTACAGCTTATTGGGGCAATGTCGCCAAGCGTACTTATCACCATACTGCACCTATCAATGCGCTGTATGGTCTGCACGAAGCATTGGTGATATTGCAGGACGAAGGTCTTGAAAACGCCTGGGCGCGCCACCATCATCATCATCAGGATCTGAAAAAAGGCTTGGAAGCCTTGGGACTGCGTTTTGTGGTCAAAGAAGCAGACAGATTGCCGCAATTGAATGCGGTCTATATCCCGGATGGCGTAGATGATGCCGTTGCACGCCGTGCCCTGCTGGACGATTACGGCGTTGAAATCGGTGCAGGTCTTGGAGCGTTCGCCGGCAAGATGTGGCGCATCGGTTTAATGGGGCATTCGGCAAACGAGCGCAATGTGAATATATGTCTAACTGCGTTGGAAGACGTAATGCGTTAATGAAAACTTTCGCCATGCTGCTCATGTTATATGCGTTGCCAGCTTTTGCGGCAAACGCCCGACGAGCCTAGCGTGGCGGATAATATCCGCGCCATGGATGCCGACCATGACGGCCAAGTCAGCGTCAGCGAGATCAAGGTCTACTTGCATAAAAAATATGGCGCGGACTACCAAAAAGATTTGCTGGACCTGATGGAAAAACGTGCCAACGCTAAAAGTTGCGGGTCTTCTTTTACGCGTGATCTTGAGTAACAACTCCCATTATCGGGCATAGTTCTTGCTGTCTTAACGCTGACGGCGCCTGCTTTTAAGCGCTATAATTACACCTTAAATCACTGTGACTTTTGCTGCCATGTTGACCGACTACCAAAACCATGTCACCGAGCGCGCCGCGCTTGGGTTGCCTCCATTACCACTCAATGCAGAGCAGACTTCTCAACTCGTAGATCTAGTCAAAGCACCGTCTTCTGGTGAGGAAACGCTGTTGCTGAATTTGCTGGAGAACCGCGTTCCTGCCGGTGTAGACCAGGCGGCTTATGTCAAGGCGGCATTTCTGGCGGACTTGGCGAACGGTAAAGTCAAATCTCCGCTAGTGAGCCCGGAACATGCAGTCAAGCTTCTGGGTACCATGCTCGGCGGCTACAATGTGCCCGTGCTGGTAGCGTTGCTGGACGGCAGCCTCGCAGATCACGCAGTGACAGCCTTGTCCCACACTATTCTGATGTTCGATGCTTTTCATGACGTCGAGGAAAAAGCTAAAGCGGGCAATGTAGCGGCCAAGAAACTGCTGCAATCCTGGGCCAATGCGGAGTGGTTCACTAACCACAAGCCGCTGCCGGAAACCATACGCTGCGTAGTGTTCAAGGTGCCCGGCGAAACCAATACTGACGATCTTTCTCCCGCGCAGGAAGCCTGGTCGCGTCCGGATATTCCGTTGCATGCCAAGGCCATGCTCGTCAGCAAGATGCCTGACGGTCTGGCGACCATAGAGCGTTTGCGCAGCCAAGGCCTGCCTGTGGCCTATGTGGGCGATATCGTGGGTACCGGATCTTCACGCAAATCCGCTATCAATTCGGTGCAGTGGTTCATGGGTGAGGATATTCCATACATTCCCAATAAACGCACTGCAGGCATTGTGCTCGGCACCAAAATCGCGCCTATTTTCTTTAATACCGCAGAAGATTCGGGTGCATTACCGATACAGTGCGACGTTTCCAAGATGAATATGGGCGATGTCGTCACCATACATCCCCGCGCCGGCAAAGTGACCAATGAAGCCGGGGAAACCATCAGCACTTTTGAGTTGGCACCTATCACCATGCCGGACGAAGTGCAGGCAGGTGGGCGCATACAGTTGATCATCGGTCGCGGGTTGACCACCCGAGCACGTGCAGTGCTGGGTCTGCCGCCATCAACCGCGTTCATCAATCCGCATCCGGTGGCAGAGAACAAATCCGGCTTTACCTTGGCGCAAAAGATGGTTGGGCGTGCCTGCGGACTGCCGAAAGATATGGGTATACGCCCCGGCACTTATTGCGAGCCTAAGATCACTACTGTGGGTTCACAAGATACCACTGGCGCCATGACGCGCGACGAATTGAAAGAACTCGCCTGCTTGGGCTTTTCGGCAGACTTGGTGATGCAAAGTTTTTGCCATACCGCGGCTTATCCGAAGCCGGTAGATATCAAATTACAGCATGAGTTGCCGGAATTCATGTCCAGCCGCGGCGGAGTAACGCTGCGTCCGGGCGACGGCATCATTCACTCATGGTTGAACCGCATGTTGTTGCCGGATACTGTCGGTACAGGCGGCGATTCGCATACCCGTTTCCCAATCGGCATCTCGTTTCCTGCCGGCTCCGGGCTAGTGGCTTTTGCCGCAGCCATGGGTGCCATGCCGCTGGATATGCCGGAATCAGTACTGGTGCGTTTCAAAGGCACTATGCAACCTGGAATAACCTTGCGCGATCTGGTGAATGCGATCCCTTATGCGGCCATTCAGAAAGGTCTGTTGACGGTAGGCAAACAAGGCAAGAAGAATGTATTCAACGGCAGGATTCTGGAGATCGAAGGCTTGCCTGATCTCAAGATAGAACAGGCTTTCGAGTTTGCCGACGCTTCTGCCGAACGATCTGCCAACGGTTGCACGGTGCGCCTGAATAAAGCGCCTGTCATCGAATATCTGCGTTCCAATGCTGCGTTGCTGGAGAATATGATCGTAAACGGTTATGAAGACGCACGCTCATTGCGCCGTCGTATCGATCATATCAACGACTGGTTGGCCGATCCGCACTTATTGGAAGCGGACGCCGATGCTGAATATGCCGAAGTGATCGAGATCGACCTCAACGAGATCAAAGAGCCGTTGGTGGCCTGCCCCAATGATCCGGATGACATCAAGCCCTTGTCTGCGGTAGTCGGCGACAACATAGACGAAGTGTTCATCGGTAGTTGCATGACTAATATCGGTCACTATCGCGCAGCAGCGAGAGTGCTGGAAGATGCAGGCATCATCCCTACCCGCTTGTGGATCGCACCGCCTACGCGCATGGACGAATCGCAATTGCGCGAAGAAGGTGTTTACGGTGTATTCGGGCGTGCCGGAGCCAGGACCGAAGTGCCGGGATGCTCGTTGTGCATGGGTAATCAGGCGCGGGTGGCAGACAAGGCTACGGTGTTCTCCACCAGCACGCGTAATTTCGATAACCGCATGGGCAAGGAAGCGCGAGTCTATCTGGGTTCTGCGGAATTAGCTGCAGTATGCGCGCGCATGGGAAAGATGCCGACCATGCAGGAATATATGCAGGTATTAGGCGATAAGGTTTCCAAGGATGCTGACGCGGTGTATCGCTATCTGAATTTCGATCAGATGGAGATATATGCGCCCAAGAAGATCATTCCTATCTCGGAAATAGCAGCTTAGGTTCTTGCGTTTTCGGCAGACCCTTACACCTTATGCGGGCACGGTTTTTTCACGCAATCCGCATAGATATAAAGTGAATGTTCATGGATGGTAAAACCGCGCTCTTCTGCGGCTTTTTTCTGGCGCATTTCGATCTCTTCGTCGCAAAATTCTTCTACCCGCCCGCATTGCAGGCAAACGATATGATCGTGATGCCCGCCCTGGTTCAGCTCAAACACCGCTTTATCGCTTTCGAAATGATGCCTGACCAGCAGGCCGGCTTGTTCAAACTGGGTCAGCACGCGATATACAGTCGCCAAGCCGACATCCTCGCCGCCATTAAGCAGTATGCGATAAACATCTTCAGCCGAAAGATGGCGGCGGTCGCTGTTTTCGAATAGAGAGAGTACTTTCAGCCGGGGTAATGTCGCTTTTAGGCCTGCATTCTTAAGTTCTTGAGGTTCACTCATAGTGTTCTCACATGGGTATGGCAATTGATATGTTAATATTACCGCCAATTTTTGCTTTCAGCATATCCATATTTCAATACCTATAATTCTCATGCGTTACTTCATACTCATTCTGGCGTTGCTCATTACCGGCTGTGCTGCCTATTCGCCGAATCTGCCTTCTATCAAGCCGTATAAGTTGGATATTCAGCAGGGCAATGTCGTCACCCCTAAAATGATGTTGCAACTGCGCCCGGGCATGACCAAGGCGCAGGTAAGCTTCATCATGGGTACGCCCTTGCTTACAGATAGTTTCCATGGAGATCGCTGGGATTATTTCTATCAAATGATCAGAGACGGCAAAGTGCTTGACCAACGCCGCATCATTCTGGAATTCGATGGCGATACTCTGAAGCATGTGCACGGTGACGTGATTCCTACAGGTAAGGGCGATGACAGTATGACTGTTAAGCCCATCATCGAACCTAAAGCCGATCTTGAGATCGACGGTAAGCCCGCCAACCGTGATGAAAAAGGCTTGTTGGATAAACTGAAGTTCTGGGAAGATGACGAGAAAGCCAAGCCGGTAGCGACACCCACGACTGAATCCAAGCCGGAAGTCACTCCTGAGTCTGAACAGGCCCCCGTGCCTGTGCCAGCGCCAGCTAATGCGCCAGAGGCAAAACCGGTCCAAGAAAAGAAGGGTTGGTTGGATAAGCTGAAGTTCTGGGATAGCGATGACAAGAAGCCACAGGTAGCGCCAACACCCGCGGTTGCAGAGCCGAAGGTGGAGGCTACGCCACCTGTTCCTGCTCCAGAAGCTAAGCCTGAAGTGGCACCAGAGTCGAGTCCCGCGCCAGAGTCTAAGCCTGAACCAGTACCTGAGCCTGTGGCTGCTCCAGAGCCTAATCCACAAGTCGCACCTGAGCCTGTGGCTGCGCCTACACCTACGCCGAAAGCGGCACCGGAACAAGTACCTGCTCCGCAAGCTAAGCCTGAAGGAGTACCTGCGCCCACTCCAGCGCCTAAGCCGGAGGTAGCACCGCAACCGCCACCTGCGCCTGAAGCAGCACCGCAGCCCAAGGCAGAGGCCAAGCCGACCAAACCGGCACCTGCGGCTGAGAAAACTGCCCCTACGCCTAAAGATCTGCCGGCGGAAGATGCGCCGGACTATTTTGAGCGCATGCTGGAAAAGATAGGTTTCTAATAAAAGGTTCTTTATGCTGAACATCGTCATTGCAGGTAGTTCGGGACGGATGGGACACACGCTGCTGGAAGCGGTGTTGAATGACTCTGAGCTACACCTTCAGGCAGCGCTGGATAGTGCCGGTGGCACCGCGTTAGGGCATGATGCAGGCGAACCTTTCGGGCGTAGCAGCGGAGTAAAAATCTCATCGGACACGGCAGTGTTGAAGAGCGGAAGCGTGCTGATAGATTTCACCCGTCCGGAGGCCAGCATGGAATATCTTGCGGCTTGTAGGCGGCAGGGCTGCAAGCTGGTGCTAGGGACTACTGGTTTTTCTGCCGCACAAAAACAGACCATCGCGGAAGCGGCCAAAGACATCGCCATCGTGTTTGCACCCAATATGAGCGTGGGTGTGAATCTGCTTATCAATCTAGTGCAATCCGCAGCTAAAGTGCTTGCTGAAGGTTATGACATCGAAATCATCGAAGCACATCACAGATACAAGGTCGATGCTCCTTCAGGCACGGCTCTGCGCCTTGGCGAAGCAGCAGCCGGTGCACTGGGACGCGACCTAGCCGATTGTGCGGTATATGGTCGCGAAGGCATCACGGGCGAGCGCGACCCCAGCACCATAGGTTTCGCCACTGTGCGCGGCGGTGATGTGGTGGGAGATCACACGGTATTGTTCGCCGGCATCGGCGAACGCGTCGAATTGACGCATAAAGCCAGCAGTCGCGCCACTTTTGCTATGGGTGCGTTGCGTGCCGCCAAGTTCCTAGCGGGCAAGCAAAACGGTTTATATGATATGCAGGATGTGCTGTCTCTGCGTTGATAGCAGCCGGTCTTTAAGCTATAATGTGAACAATCGAAAGCGGGGTGAGCGGATAGCTTGCCCCGTTTTGTATGTCTACCGCCGTAAAAGCGCAAATATAGTAAAACCAAGGGGTTAACAGTGTCGCAACACACGCCAGCCATGCAGTCTGCAATATTGGTTCTCGCAGATGGAAC
>DATBPY010000046.1:0-7513 GCA_036561085.1 Methylophilaceae bacterium
GCACGTAAACGTAGGCACCATTGGACACGTAGACCATGGCAAGACGACGCTAACGGCGGCGATCACCACCATCCTGTCGAAGAAATTCGGCGGCGAAGCCAAGGCCTATGATCAAATTGACGCAGCGCCAGAAGAAAAGGCGCGCGGCATCACTATTAATACTGCCCACGTAGAATACGAAACAGCCAACCGCCACTACGCCCACGTAGACTGCCCGGGCCACGCCGACTACGTCAAGAACATGATCACCGGTGCCGCACAAATGGACGGCGCCATTCTCGTTTGTTCCGCTGCTGACGGCCCAATGCCGCAAACCCGCGAACACATCCTGCTGGCACGTCAAGTTGGCGTACCTTACATTGTTGTATTCCTCAACAAAGCAGACATGGTCGACGACGCAGAACTGCTGGAACTGGTTGAAATGGAAGTGCGTGAACTGCTCAGCAAATACGACTTCCCAGGCGACGACACCCCTATCGTCACCGGCTCTGCCAAACTCGCCCTTGAAGGCGACCAATCTGAAATGGGCGAACCTGCCATCTTCCGTCTGGCCGAAGCACTCGACAGCTACATCCCTACCCCTGACCGCGCCATCGACGGCCCGTTCCTCATGCCGGTAGAAGACGTATTCTCCATCTCCGGTCGCGGTACTGTCGTGACCGGTCGTATAGAACGCGGCATCGTCAAAGTCGGCGAAGAAATCGAAATCGTAGGTCTCAAGCCTACCCTTAAGACCATCTGTACCGGTGTTGAAATGTTCCGCAAACTGCTGGACCAAGGTCAAGCCGGTGACAACGTCGGCGTACTGCTGCGCGGTACCAAACGTGAAGAAGTCGAGCGCGGCCAAGTATTGGCCAAGCCAGGCTCCATCACCCCGCACACCAAATTCACTGCCGAGATCTACGTGTTGGGCAAAGATGAAGGTGGTCGTCACACCCCATTCTTCAATGGTTACCGTCCACAATTCTACTTCCGTACCACCGACGTGACTGGCGCAGTTGAACTGCCAGCGGGTACTGAAATGGTGATGCCGGGCGACAACGTCTCCATCACTGTGACCCTGATCGCGCCGATCGCCATGGAAGACGGTCTGCGCTTCGCGATTCGTGAAGGCGGTCGTACCGTCGGTGCCGGTGTTGTGGCTAAGGTGATCGAGTAAGATTTAATTTAAAAGGCAGGCCGATTGGCCTGCCTTTTTGTTCTTTGAAAAACGTTCTTTGGAAAAAATTATGCAAAGTCAAAAAATCCGTATTCGCCTGAAAGCCTTTGATTATCGTTTGATAGATCAATCCGCTCAGGAAATCGTTGAAACCGCCAAGCGTACCGGCGCAGTAGTTAAAGGCCCAGTGCCGTTGCCTACGCGTATTGAGCGTTTCGACATTCTGCGTTCACCGCACGTCAACAAGACTTCGCGCGATCAGTTCGAAATCCGTACGCATTTGCGTCTGATGGACATCCTGGATCCTACCGACAAGACGGTAGATGCGCTGATGAAGCTGGACCTGCCGGCTGGCGTAGACGTAGAAATCAAGCTGTAAGTAGTTGTATTGGTATTCAGTTTTAAGATTTAACCAGATTTATTTGTAATTTTAAGGGGGGCGGGATATAATCGCGCCCTTTCGCAAACAGGCCAGTCAATCGAAACTGGCCCTTGGATTTTAATAAGGAAACGACCATGAGCTTAGGGCTTGTAGGTCGCAAGGTGGGCATGACCCGCGTTTTTACCGATGATGGTACTAGCATCCCGGTAACAGTGCTGGAAGTTTCGCCCAACCGTGTGACGCAGATTAAATCTCTAGACAGCGACGGCTACACTGCCGTCCAAGTCACTTACGGTGTGCGCCGCGCAAGCCGCGTAACCAAGGCAATGGCAGGTCATTTCGCCAAAGCTGGGGTTACCGCTGGACGCGGAGTGCATGAGTTCCCCGTAACCGCTGACGTGCTGGCTAATCTAGCTGCTGGTGGCGATGTCACCGTAGCAACATTCCAGGTAGGGCAAATGGTGGATGTGACGGGTACGACCCTGGGTAAGGGTTACGCCGGCGTCATCAAACGTCACCATTTCAGCTCTAACCGTGCCACGCACGGTAACTCCAAATCTCACAACGTACCGGGTTCTATCGGCATGAACCAAGATCCTGGTCGCGTGTTCCCGGGTAAGCGCATGACGGGTCACCTCGGTGATGTTAAGCGTACCGTGCAGAATCTGGAGATCGTGCGTGTTGATGTTGAGCGTAATCTGCTCCTGATCAAAGGTGCGGTTCCCGGTTCCAAAGGCGGTAACGTGATCGTGCGTCCTGCTGTGAAGGGGGCATAATGAAAATCAAATTAACAGATAACAATGGCAAAGCAGCCAAGACTACCGTTGAAGTGTCTGAAGTGACCTTCGGCCGTGAGTTCAACGAGGCGCTGGTGCACCAAGTGGTAACGGCTTATATGGCCAATGCCCGTACCGGTACCCGTAAGCAAAAAGACCGTGAAGAAGTACATCACAGCACCAAGAAGCCTTTCAATCAGAAAGGTACCGGTCGTGCTCGTGCAGGTATGACTTCCAGCCCGTTGTGGCGCGGAGGCGGTCGTATTTTCCCAAATACGCCTGATGAGAATTTCAGTCAGAAACTTAACAAGAAGATGTACCGCGCCGGGATGCAATCTATCCTGTCTGAGTTGGTACGTCAGGATCGTCTGTCAGTTGTAGAAGAGTTCGTGATCGACGCGCCTAAGACCAAGTTGATGGCTGACAAGATCAAGGGCATGGGTTGCAGCGAAGGCGTTCTGGTATTGACCGATGCATTCAATGAAAACCTGTTCTTATCTGCCCGTAACTTGCCGCATGTGCTGGTGATCGAGGCGCAACACGCCGACCCAGTGAGTCTGGTGCGTTTTCCACGTGTGATTGCGACTACGGCAGCGGTCAAGAAACTTGAGGAGATGCTGGCATGAGCACGAAATCTATAAGCCAAGAGCGTTTGCTGCAAGTGATTCTGGCACCGCAAATTACCGAAAAAGCCACTCGTATCGCTGATGACCATCAGCAGATCGCATTCAAAGTGCGCACCGATGCTACCAAGATTGAGATCAAAGGCGCAGTCGAGCTGTTGTTCAAGGTCGAAGTGGACACGGTAAGTGTGATCAACGTTAAGGGTAAAACCAAGCGTTTCGGTCGCAGCATGGGTAGTCGTCAGGATTGGAAAAAGGCGTATGTAAGCCTCAAGCCTGGTCAAGAAATCAACTTCGCGGCTGGCGAATAAGGAGAGAAAAATGGCACTGATTAAAGTCAAGCCGACTTCCCCCGGTCGTCGCGCAGTGATCAAGGTAGTAACCCCAGGTCTGCACAAAGGTGCACCATATGCACCGCTGCTGGAAAAGCAAAGCAAAAAGGCAGGTCGTAATAACAACGGTCACATCACCATTCGTCACCAAGGCGGTGGTCACAAGCAACATTACCGTATTGTGGATTTCCGTCGTAACAAGGATGGTATTCCTGCAACTGTTGAGCGTATTGAATACGATCCTAACCGTAGCGCGCATCTGGCACTATTGTGCTATGCCGACGGTGAGCGTCGTTACATCATCGCTCCGCGCGGTATCGCTGCAGGTGCACAGCTGGTTTCCGGTGCGGATTCCCCGATCAAGGTGGGTAATGCATTGCCGCTGCGTAACGTTCCAGTCGGTAGCACCATTCACTGCGTAGAGTTGATGCCGGGCAAAGGTGCGCAGCTGGCACGTTCTGCCGGTACTTCCATCCAGTTATTGGCTCGCGAAGGCAGCTACGCGCAATTGCGTTTACGTTCCGGTGAAGTTCGCCGCGTGCACGTTGATTGCAAAGCTACCATCGGCGAGGTGGGCAACGAAGAGCATTCCCTGCGTTCTATCGGTAAAGCCGGTGCCATGCGTTGGCGCGGTGTACGTCCGACGGTACGTGGTGTGGTCATGAACCCGGTCGATCACCCGCACGGCGGTGGTGAAGGTCGTACTGCTGCCGGTATGAATCCGGTCAGTCCATGGGGCACGCCAACCAAGGGTTATCGTACTCGTAACAACAAGCGGACAGACAATATGCGCGTTAGCCGTCGTCCATCTGGTAAGAGGTAATCAACATGGCTCGTTCAGTAAAAAAAGGTCCGTTCGTAGATTCTCACTTGGTAAAAAAAGTGGAAACTGCCAGCGCAAACAAGGATCGTCGTCCTATCAAAACCTGGTCACGTCGTTCTACGGTGCTGCCGGATTTCGTCGGCCTCACGATTGCAGTTCACAACGGCAAGCAGCACATTCCTGTGCTGATCTCGGAAAATATGGTTGGTCACAAGCTGGGCGAATTCGCCCTGACCCGCACATTCAGAGGTCATGCAGCCGATAGAAAAGTAGTTAAGAAGTAGGAGCGATGACGATGAATGTATCCGCAGTATTAAAAGGAGTCCACCTGTCCCCTCAAAAGGCAAGGTTGGTAGCTGATCTGGTGCGTGGCAAGAAAGTAGACCATGCGCTCAGTATTCTCACGTTCTGCCCAAAGAAGGGTGCAGACATTATCAAGCGCGTGGTTGAGTCCGCGATTGCTAATGCCGAGCACAACGAAGGCGCAGACATTGACGAATTGAAGGTCACCACAATTTACGTGGACAAAGGCACGGTTCTCAGACGTATTCGTCCGCGTGCAAAAGGCCGCGCTGGTCGCATCATCAAGCCGACCTGCCACATTACCGTTATGGTCGGAGACTAAAGATATGGGACAAAAGATCCATCCAACAGGCTTCCGCCTGGCAGTACAAAAGAACTGGACTTCGCGCTGGTATGCCAATAGCAAGAATTTCCCGGCAATGCTGCAAGCTGACATCAAGGTACGTGATTACCTGAAAAAGAAGTTGGCGCATGCTGCGGTGAGCAAGATTCTGATCGAGCGTCCGGCAAAGAATGCCAAGATCACCATCTATAGCGCTCGTCCAGGCATCGTGATCGGTAAGAAGGGTGAAGATATCGAAACATTGCGCTCTGCATTGCAGCGCATGATGGGCGTGCCCGTGCATCTCAACATCGAAGAGATTCGCAAGCCGGAGATCGACGCTACCCTGATCGCTGAGAATATTGCCCAGCAATTGGAAAAGCGCGTGATGTTCCGTCGTGCCATGAAGCGCGCGATGCAAAATGCGATGCGCCTGGGTGCCCAAGGTATCAAGATCATGAGCGCCGGTCGTTTGAACGGTATTGAGATCGCCCGTACTGAGTGGTATCGCGAAGGCCGTGTGCCATTGCATACGCTACGTGCCGATATCGATTACGGCGTAGCTGAAGCAAGCACGACCTACGGCATCATCGGTATCAAGGTCTGGGTGTTCAAGGGTGAAGTGATGGGTAAGAACGAACAGGTCGTAGCTGCAGCACCTGCAACTGCTCCGGTGCCTGCACCTGAACCTGAGAAAAAGACAAGAAAATCAGGAGTAAAAAATGCTGCAGCCAGCTAGACAAAAATACCGCAAGATGCAGAAGGGCCGTAACAAAGGCATTGCAACGACCGGTAATAAAGTGAGTTTCGGTGAATACGGCCTGAAAGCTATTGGTCGTGGTCGCTTGACAGCGCGTCAGATCGAAGCGGCGCGTCGCGTGATGACCCGTCATATCAAACGCGGTGGTCGCGTATGGATTCGTATTTTCCCTGATCAGCCTATCTCCAAGAAACCGGCTGAAGTGCGTATGGGTAATGGTAAAGGTAGTACCGAGTACTACGTTGCTCAGATCCAGCCCGGGAAGATGTTATATGAAATGGACGGCGTGACAGAAGATCTGGCACGTGAGGCATTCAAGCTTGCGGCGGCTAAGTTGCCGATTCCGACGGCCTTTGCTAGCCGTCACATAGGGAGTTAATCATGAAGGCTGCTGAATTAAGAGCGAAATCTGAAGGCGATCTGAAAAGCGAATTGATCGATCTGCTGCGTGCGCAATTCTCATTGCGTATGCAAGTGGCGACTCAGCAACTCGGTAAAGTGGATCAAATTGGTAAAGTGCGTCGCGACATTGCGCGTGTGCGCACCATTCTGGCTGAAAAAGCCAGGCAAGCAGCTCTGGCTCAAAAAGCCAGACAAGCATAACGGGGGTCAATATGGCTGAAGCCAAAGAAACAAAGAAGGCAGCACCAAAAAAGGCTGCTGAAACCGCAGAAACTAAAGCCGCGCCGAAAAAAGCTGCAGCTCCTAAGAAAGCTGCAGAAGCTAAGGCTGCGCCTAAGAAGGCAGCAGTGGCCAAAGTTGCCAAGCCGAAAGTGGTCAAGCCTAAGGTCGCCAAGCCGGTAGCCAAGGTTAAGGCCAATAAAGTGGTCCGTACCGCAACCGGTCGTGTAGTCAGCGACAAGATGGACAAGACGGTGACGGTACTGGTTGAGCGCGTGGTAAAGCATCCGCTGTACGGTAAAGTGATGCGCCGTTCCAATAAGTTCCATGCGCATGATGAAAACAATGAGTGCCATGAAGGTGATCTGGTGATCATTGAAGAAAGCCGCCCTTTGTCACGTACCAAAACCTGGGTTGTGGCGAAGGTTTTGGAAAAAGGTCAGGCGCTTTAATCAAGCTGTAGTTGGTTTTGCTTGACTGGATAAGGTTTTTTAAGTTAATATCGTCGGCTTTGTTGGTGCCCTTAAAGCTGGCACCCCAATACTGACCGTATCGGCAAAAAAACGATTTTCGTATAGCCGAGTTTTGACGGATTAAGTTGGAGAAATTTCATGATTCAAATGCAATCCCGTTTAGAGGTTGCCGATAACACTGGTGCACGCGAAGTTCAATGCATCAAGGTTCTAGGTGGCTCCAGACGTCGCTATGCGAGCATAGGCGATGTGATCAAGGTCAGCATTAAAGATGCTGCTCCGCGTGGTCGTGTAAAAAAGGGTGAAGTCTATAGCGCCGTGGTGGTTCGCACCGTGAAGGGTGTGCGTCGCCCTGATGGTTCTTTGGTGAAATTCGACAGTAACGCTGCGGTGTTGCTGAACAATAAGCTGGAGCCTATCGGCACACGTATCTTCGGGCCAGTTACCCGTGAGTTGCGTACTGAGCGCTTCATGAAGATCGTTTCACTGGCGCCAGAAGTTTTGTAAGGAATAGGCGATGAATAAAATACGTAAAGGCGATCAAGTGATCGTCACTACCGGCAAAGACAAGGGCAAGCGTGGTGCGGTGCTGGATGTGCTGCCTACTGGCCGTCTTGTGGTCGAAGGTATTAACAAGGTCAAGCGTCATACTCGTGGCAACCCTATGAAGGGCGTTGCCGGCGGGATTATTGAGCAAGAGATGTCACTGCATATTTCGAATGTGGCGCTTTTTAATGGTGCAACACAACAAGCAAGCCGTGTTGGTTTTAAAACTTTGGATGATGGACGCAAAGTGCGCGTATTCAAATCCAATGGCGAAGTTGTTGACGCCTAAGGAATAATCATGGCTAGACTTAAACAGTTATACACAGATTCTATCGTCAAGAACTTGACCACGAAGTTTGGTTACAAGTCCGTGATGCAAGTGCCGCGCATTCT
>DATBPY010000047.1:0-11692 GCA_036561085.1 Methylophilaceae bacterium
GGGGGCAAACCTTGAAGTTGATCGAAGCGGCTTTACGTAGATTGCCATCGCGTCAACGCGAAGCCTTCGTGCTGCGTTATTGGCAAGAACTAGACGTTGCAGAAACCGCCAATATCATGGGATGCTCTCAAGGCAGCGTCAAAACTCATTGTTCCCGCGCAGTGCATGCATTATCTGCGTTGTTGCAGGCAAAAGGAGTTCAGCTATGAATAAACCTGTGAATAAAAGCGTGAGTAATCGCACCGCAATTGAATTGACACCACAACAGATCGCCGGAATCGTGCAGTTGCTCGATGAAGGCACGCGATCCATGGATAATAAAACGCTGATGAGCCTTGCAGAATCGCGCGAGCAAGCAGTGGCGATATTAGAGGGTCAAGGTGTTGTTGCAGAGAAGCAGCCGGTAGTAGTCAGTTGGAAGCATGCGCTTGAATTATCGCAACATGGTAATTATCGTCTTTGGGTAATGGGGCTGGTATTACTGGCAATATTGTCGGTAACCTTCGGTTCCAAGTTCACCCGCAGCAATAGCCCGATCGATACGGACACTTTGGTCTTGGCATCTGAGTTACCGCCGGAGGCTTTCGCTAATAAGGAGTTTGTTGCATGGTTAGACCATACCTCGCACTTGTGATTTTAGGATTGAGTGCGCTTGCCCAGGCTGGCAATGATCCGGGTTGGGCTCAATTAAGCGCAGCGGACCGCCAAGTACTGGCTCCGCTGGCCTCGGAATGGGATGGTTTGCGTCCGTGGCAGCGCGAAAAGATGCTCAACATCGCGCGTGATTACCCCAAAATGACTATCGAACAAAAACAACGTGTACAGCAACGACTGGAAAACTGGAGTCGCATGACGCCGTATGAACGCGAAAATATACGTAAGGAATATCAACAATTCAAAGCGTTGTCGCCGGAAAGGCAGGCCGCGCTCCGCCGTACTTGGCAGGAATATAGCAAGTTATCTGAATCTGACCGGCATAAGTTGTTGATGGATGCGGAACCGCCGGAAGACGATTTGGGTAATTAAGAACTGTGATTAATTCTCCCGGTGTATTCAAACGACTTGCTGCGGCTGTATATGACAGCCTGTTGCTATTGGCAGTATTGCTGGTGGCCAGCCTCCTGTTTTTATTGATATTCGGCGATGCTACCCTGCCGCCTAAGCGACACTATTACCAATTATTTATATTGTTGTGCTGCGCTATTTATTTTGTAGGATTTTGGATGGCAGGCGGACAAACTTTGGCCATGCGTACCTGGCACTTCAAGCTGGTATCCGTGCAGGGTGAACTCACCATGAGGCAAGCGCTGATCCGGTTCGCATTAGCCCCTATCGGGCTGGTATTGTTCTTCTGGGCCTGGTTCGACAGCGAGCGGTGTTTTTTACATGACAGAGCGGCTAAAACCCGCCTGGTCTCATGCTAGGGCGTTAACGCTTCTCCATCCACACCAGCATACTCATACCGCCAACCATAAACAGGAATGTCGGAACTGTGGCGCTGATAAACGGCGGCCAGTCATTGAGCAGGCCAAGATGCACGAACAGGCGATTGATGATCTGATAGCTGAGGCCGATCATGATGCCGATAAAGATTTTGGCGCTGACGCCGCCAGAGCGCTGTTGCAGGAATCCAAACGGCATCGCCAATATCACCATCACCAGACAGGCCACCGGATAAACGATCTTCGACCATAGCGCGATCTGTTGCCGGGTCGTTTTCTGGCTGTTTTCTCTTAAATGCTGGATATACGAATACAAGTTCCAGGCTGCCATTTTTTCCGGTACTACCAGCAGCACGTTCAGTAACTCCGGCTGAATCACCGATTGCCATTGCGCTTCTTTATAGCGCGCGGTTTCGATCTTGTTGGCGGTAAACTGGGTTTGCGTGACATCTCGCAGATTCCAGCGATTATTCTCATAAAAGCCGCTTTCCGCATTGCTGACCAGCCGCAATGTGAAGTCCGGGCCGAATTCGTATATATGGACGTGGTGCAGACTGGTATCCGGCAACACTTCTTCGATATTCACAAAGCTGGAACCATCCTTGACCCATAATCCCGAGCGAAATTCCTCGGCAACGACGGCATCGGTCGCTTCCAGTTTCAACCGCTGAGCGGCACGTTCGGAAATAGGGGTGACGATCTCACCCACGATGAAGGTGAGAACGGCGAACACCAGACCGACGCGTAATAAGGCGCTGGCAATATTTGCCAATGACATGCCGCTGGTTCGCATCACCACTAATTCCGAACTGTGTGCGAGTTGCGCCAACGCATAAAGTGCGCCCAGCAGCATAGCTACCGGCGTGACTTCATAGACATGCCCCGGTACGGAAAGCAGTACGTATAGTAATACCATGCCGATGTTGTAGGCGCCGCGACCTATGTTATCCAACTCCTGGATCAGATCGAAGAACGAAAACATGGCCATCAAGCCGGCGCAGATCAGCAATGAACTGGAGAGGATCTCCTGCGCAAGGTAGCGTTTAATGATATTCATCAGGATCTAGACCTGGACTTAGACCATCGGCTGGAGAAAGCGCCCAGTCTGCGGGGTAGCAAAGGCAATAGGAATACCCTTCTATAAAACAGGTATACAAATAACAACAACACAATGAAGTGGCTGGGCCATAGCCCGATGAGAGGGCTCAATTTACCGCGAGCCACCCAGGACTGCAGAATGGACAGTAAATTGTTGTAGATCAGGTAGACCAGGATCGCCAATATCAGGTTGGCGGAGCGTCCGGCTCGCGGGTCGACGAAAGACAGCGGGATCGCAAGTAATGCCAGAATAAAGGCTGAGATCGGCACCGACAAACGCCATTGCAATTCAGCGATATTTTCAGAGTCGCGATCACTGATGAGTTGCAGGCTTGGCGTGGATTTAGGGGTAGGGGGTTCGTGCGTGGCCTCCATGGGTTCGCTACGCAATGAGTATTGATCAAAATTCATAATACCGAATTCAGGAGTATCAGGTTTGCCTTCGTAACGCCTGCCAGACTGCAGCACGATAAAGGTGTCGCCTTTTGCATTTTTGATCTGCTGGCCCTCAGCAGCCACGATAATTCCCAGCTTCCCGTGTTGCATGGATTGCGCGAAGATATTATGTACTTTGCTGTTGAAGGTAGAGTAGCGTTCAACAAAGAATACCCTGTCGGAATGCTGTGACTCTTTGAATACACCAGGCACTATGGCACTTAATTCGTCACCACTGTCCATTTGTTCACGAAAGTCCAATCCTTTTTGAGTTGCCCAAGGCGTTACAAACACACTTAGTAACGCAATCACCACGATAATGGGAAAGGAAAATGACAGTATGGGATTAACCAGTTTGTAAATTCCTTGGCCGGAGGTGAACCACACCACCATTTCACTGTCTCTATGCCAACGAGAGAGTGTTAATAGGATCGTGATGAAAACAGTCAGGGTGAGCAGTAAAGGCAAGAACTTCAGCAGGCTGAAGCCAAGCAGGGCGCCAATAGCATCGGAAGCTACATTACCGCGCGCGGCAAAACTTAAGTAATAGGTGATGCGCTGCGCGACCATGATACTGATCAACACCAGAAAGGTGGTGAGTGCAGTGGTAAATAATTCATGCAGCAATGAACGCTTGAAAATCATAGGGAAATATTATTTTTCAGCTACTTTTGACGAAATTTGTTAAAAAGGTAGATAATTGGTAAAAATCTCAATCTGAACCGCTATTTTTGACTCAAAGGAAGAATCACATGGAATTTAGCATAAAAAACGGCAATCCGGAAAAGCAAAGACTGGGTTGTGTGGTGGTAGGGGTATTCAACTACCGTAAATTGTCAGCTGCTGCCGTTGCCATAGATGAAGTCTCAGGTGGCTATCTGTCAGGGTTACTGCGCCGCGGCGATATGGATGGCAAGCTGGGTTCCACCTTGCTACTGCATAATGTACCGAATACTTTATGCGACCGCGTGCTATTGGTCGGTTGCGGTAAAGAGCGTGATTTTCATGAACGTGAGTATCGTCAAGCCGTAAGTGCCTCTGTCAAGGCACTGAATGCCACCGGCGCTAATGATGCTGCCAGCTTTCTGGCTGAATTAACGGTGAAACGTCGCGACCTGAGCTGGTGTGTCGAGCAATTGGTGGAAATAGCGGCGGAAGACAGCTATCGCTTCTCCCATCCCAATTGCAAAAAAGACGAGACCGATCACGGTTTGAAGAAATTAGTGGTCAACGTACCGCAACGCAATCATCTTGCCATCGGCGAAGCTGCACTGAAACAGGCACAGGCTATCGCTAATGGCGTACGTCTGGCGCGCGAATTGGGTAATTTGCCCGGTAATATCTGTACCCCGACCTATCTGGCTGAGCAAGCACAGGAATTGGCAAAGAGCTATAAACTCAAGATCGAAGTGTTGGAGCGCTCCGATATGGAAGTGCTGGGCATGGGTTCCTTGCTGTCGGTAGCCAGAGGCAGCCGCCAACCGCCTAAATTCATCGTTTTGCAGTACAACAAAGGCAAATCGACACAAAAGCCTGTGGTACTGATAGGCAAAGGCATCACCTTTGATGCCGGCGGTATTTCCATTAAGCCTGCGGCCGAGATGGACGAAATGAAATTCGATATGTGCGGTGCAGCTAGCGTACTCGGCACCATGAAGGCGGTGGCAGAGTTGGAATTGCCGATCAACCTGGTAGTACTCGTGCCTACTTGCGAGAACCTGCCGGATGGAGATGCCAACAAACCCGGCGATGTAGTCACCAGCATGTCCGGTCAGACCATAGAAGTGCTCAATACCGACGCCGAAGGTCGCTTGATTCTGTGTGATGCCATGACGTATGCCGAGCGTTTTGAACCGGAAGCCGTGGTCGATATCGCTACCTTGACCGGTGCCTGTGTGATTGCGTTGGGTCACCATGCCAGCGGCTTGTTCAGCAATGATGACAGCTTGGCTAGAGCATTGCTCAATGCCGGGGAGGAGTCATGGGATCGCGCGTGGCATATGCCGATGTGGGAAGACTATCAAGACCAGCTGAAGAGCAATTTTGCCGACATGGCGAATATCGGCGGGCGTGCCGGCGGCAGCATCACCGCTGCTTGCTTCCTGTCGCGCTATGCCAAGAAATATGATTGGGCGCATCTGGATATCGCAGGAACGGCGTGGAAATCCGGTAAGGAGAAAGGCGCTACAGGTCGCCCGGTTCCATTGTTGACGCACTTTTTGTTGCAGCGGACGAGTAAAAAGGCCTGATGACACAGATTGACTTCTATTTTAACGTAGCCGATAAATACAAGCTCGCGGCCAGCTTGAGTCAAAAAGCTCAGGCTCAGGCTGCGCGCATGTTTTTATTCACCCCTGATGAGATTGCCACGAAACAGGTGGAAGCAGTGCTATGGAGCTTTCAGCAAACCAGCTTTGTGCCGCATTGCCGCAGCCGTCATGCTTTGGCGGCACAAACGCCGACGATTGTGGATCATGACGCTGAAGTGTTGGTGCATGACGACATTCTGCTCAATCTGTGTCCGAACTATCCTGCATTTTTTAGTCGATTTCAGCGTTTGATCGAAGTGGTAGGCAATGAAGAAAGCGACAAAGCCGCCGGTCGGGAAAGATATCGTTTTTATCTGGAGCGCGGCTATGAATTGCGTCGGCACGATATGGCAGGGAAAATATAATGGACGAAAATCCTACAGCTCCGGCTGAAAACGTACTTGAGCGACTGGATGCTTTGTTGAATCGAGACAAAGCGGCATCAACCGCTGCTGTCCCCAACATCATCCCTTTATTGACGGAGATTTATCAGCCCGCGCCTTCTCATCCCGCTCAGCCCAAATCCATAGGGACAAGCCCGAATCTTAGTCCCGAACATATAGAACAGATAGTGGAATTGTTGCTACCGGAAATGACCAGGATAATGACCAAGACTATGCAAGATGCTCTGAATCAGCAAATTCCACCGGCGTTGGAGGCAGCTTTGCGTGAGCGTCTAAGTGTATTGGCGCAGCAAAAAACTTAAGCTGCGTATCGAGCCGCAGTCAGGGCAGCGTCGTAGTCAGGCTCTTTGGTGATTTCAGATACCAGTTCGGTATGTCTTACCCTGTCGTTCTCGTCTATCACGATCACTGCACGGGCGCATAGCCCAGCCAATGGGTAATCGGTGATCATCACGCCGTAATCCTTGCTGAAATCGCGTCCTCGCATGGTAGATAACGCGAAGACATTTTGCAGGTTCTCCACCGAACAGAATCTGCTTTGTGCAAAAGGCAGATCGGCGGATACCACCAGCACTACGGTGTTAGGTAGATTGCCTGCCATCTCATTGAATCTGCGCGTGGAAGCAGCGCATACCGGTGTATCCAGACTGGGAACGATATTCATGATCTTGCGCATGCCTTTAAAGCGGCTCATGGAGACATCATTAAGTTCGCTGTCCACCAGCATGAAGCTGGGAGCAGTGTCACCTATTTTAGGAAAAGTACCACCTACGTTAATGGGTTCACCTTTAAATGTTACGGTAGCCACTATTGGATCTCCTTAAAATTTAGCACTATTGCAATGAGGGCTCTCATCAAAACCTCTGGCGAAGTATGCCTCCATGCTTAATCAGTTGCAACTGTCGGCTTTAGTCCAGCGTTTTCTGATACGTGTCGCTATCCATCAGCGTGGAAACGTCCTTGGGGTCGTTTGCACGGAAGCGGAATATCCAAGTGGTTTCCGCTGCATCGTTCAGCAGCTCCGGGTTTTCGGCGATGGCCTCGTTTACGGCCAGCACTTCACCGGAGATCGGCGCGTGCAGATCGGAAGCGGTCTTTACCGATTCCACAAAGCCGCATACCTGCCCCGCTTGCAATTTACTCCCGGGTTTGGGTGCTTCCACATACACGATATCCCCGAGCAATCGTTGAGCATAGTCACTGATCCCGGCGATGAATGTACCGTCAGTATCGAGGAGTATCCAAAGATGCTGTTCGGAAAAATGATGTTGAGATTCAGATGTCATATATAAATTATTAATAGTCTGCTTTAGTAAAGATAGGTATTGCCATGATTCTTATTCATAGTTTCGTATAAACAGGTGACAATCAGAATGTTTTTGTATTATGATAGTTCCATCTTAGAGGGTGGGTGCTTGCGATGCTGCGTTATTTAGTTGTGATTTGTTCCATACTTGCGTGTTCAATAGCGGCGATTCCTGCCGAGGCTGCGGTGACTCATCACAAACATGCGGTTAAGTCTACGGCCAAAAAATCCATCAAGTCCAAGCGTCAAGTGAAAGCCACTGCCCAGCGTATTATCAGCACCATACGTTCCGACAAGGCTTATCATACACGCCTCCCCGCAGTAAGCCAAAGCGAGGGTGGCGAATCGGTATTTACTTCCACCTCAGGTCTGCAACTGGCTTCATCAAAAGCCCTGATCGTCAATCAGGATACGGGCGAGACGCTTTACGCGAAAAGCACTGATACGCCTACACCGATAGCCTCAGTCACCAAATTGATGACAGCGATGGTGATGCTGGACATGCATTTGCCTATGGACGAGGCGGTCTCTGTCTCGGACAACGATGTAGATACTCTGAAAAACTCAACTTCACGTCTCCGTGTAGGGACCACCCTGCCTAGAGGCGACATGCTGCAATTGGCTTTAATGTCTTCAGAGAACCGCGCCGCTTCTGCACTGGCGCGTACTACCCCGATCGGCACCATTGCTTTTGTCGCTGCCATGAATCGCAAGGCGCTTGAATTGGGTATGACGCAAAGCCATTTCGCGGACCCCACCGGTTTGAACAGCGAGAATGTCGCTACTGCGGAAGATTTGGTGAAGATGGTGAAAGCCGCCTATCAGTATCCTGAGATTCGCAAATGCAGCACCTCTCAGTCACTGGATGTGCCAGTGCATGGGCAGCGTCAGTTAGTCGAATTCCGTAACACCAACATTCTGGTACGTAAGCCTGAAGCCGCATGGGATATCGGTCTTTCCAAGACTGGCTACATCAGTGAAGCCGGGCGTTGTCTGGTGATGCAGGCCAAGATAGGCGAACAACCGTTGATCATCGTATTGCTGGATTCGTACGGTAAGCTGTCGAGAATCGCCGATGCACAGCGCATCCGCAAGTGGATCGCATCCGCCAGTTAGTAGAACAAACTCATTAAGCAAAAAGGCCGCTTCTAAGCGGCCTTTTTGCTGTCCTCCGTAGCTGGTGATACTCAGGCAGCAGCTTTTTTCTTGGCCGGAGCCTTCTTTTTGGCAGCCGGTTTTTTCGCCACAGCTTTTTTCACGATTGGCTTTTTGGCTGCGGGTTTTGCGGCAGCTTTGCGACCGAATGGTTTTTTCGGACTATCGCCTTTAGCCACTTTGGCGGCAATCAGTTCCAGGCCCCGTTCCAGTGTGATTTCATCTACCGTATCGCCCTTAGGCAGCGTAGCGCGTATCTTCCCATGTTGCACATAGGCACCGAAGCGTCCGTCGTAGATGGCTACTTCCTCATCGTCTTGCGGATGTTTGCCGAGTACTTTGAGCGCAGTTTGGGTTTTGCCTTGTGCCAGAAGCTCTATGGCGCGGGGCAAATCTACCGTGAAAACATTATCGCTACGTGGAATGGATTTGAAGGCGCTGTTATGGTTGAGGTACGGACCGAAACGGCCTATGCCGGCAGTGATCTTTTTGCCGGTTTCAGGGTGCAGACCTACTTCTCTGGGGAGCGCTAACAGTTGCTGCGCCACTTCCAAGGTCACTCCTGCCGCCTGGATCTCGGCAGGGATGCTGACACGCTTGGGCTTTTCCTTGCCCACGACTTCGCCTAACTGCACATAAGGCCCATAAGGCCCGACCAGCAATTGGATTTCTTTGCCGGTGCTTGGATCTTGTCCCAGTAAAGTAGGGGCAGGGCGCTCGCTGCCGCCATCGGCATTACGTACATAATCGCAGTCGGGGTAGCCCGTGCAACCGATGAAGCTGCCACGTTTACCGAGCCGCTTGTTGAGCGGTTTGCCGCATTTCGGGCAAGCCTCATCCAGCAATTCCGTTCCGGGACGATCGACTTCCTGCTTGCTTGCGAGTTGCTGGTTAAAGCCTTGCCAGAAATTGTCCAGTACCGGGATCCACTCGCGCACGCCGTCAGCAATGTCATCCAGCTCGCTTTCCAGTTTGGCGGTAAAGTCGTAATCCACGTACTTGGTGAAGTGTTCGGTCAAGAATTTATTGACCACGCGGCCTACATCGGTAGGCGTGAAACGCTTCTGGTCGAGCACCACATACTCGCGGTCTTGCAGGGTGGAGATGATGCTCGCATACGTGGACGGCCGTCCGATGCCGTACTCTTCCAGCGTTTTCACCAGGCTGGCTTCCGAGTAACGCGGTGGCGGTTCGGTAAAATGCTGCTCGCCGAATATCTTGTCTATATCGAGTGCTTCGCCTACTTCCATAGGCGGTAATTTCAGCTCGTCTTCTTCATCTTCATCGTCCGTGCCTTCCATGTACACTGCGATAAAGCCGGGGAATATCATGGTCTGGCCGGTGGCACGGAACAGATTGGCGTCACCGCCCACGGCGATATCTATACTCACTGCATCAAATCTTGCAGGCGACATCTGGCAGGCCAGTGCGCGTTTCCATATCATTTGATATAGCTTGAACTGCTCCGGCGTTAAGAAGGTGCGCAGGCTGTCGGGCGAACGATTGATATCGGTGGGGCGTATCGCTTCGTGCGCTTCTTGCGCATTCTTGGATTTAGTCTTGTACATGATGGGCGATTTCGGCAGGTAGTCTGCCTCGAAATTGCCTTTGATGTACTGGCGTATCTGCATCACGGCTTCTGCCGCCAGGCTGAACGAGTCGGTACGCATATAGGTGATCAGACCTACCGTACCGCTGCCGATGGCGATACCTTCATAGAGTTGTTGGGCGATACGCATGGCGCGGCTGGTGGTGAACCCCAATTTGCGCACAGCTTCCTGTTGCAATGTGGAGGTGGTAAAAGGCGCAGCCGGGCTGCGTTGCCTTTGCTTTTTTTCCACGCGCGTCACTTGGGCTTTGCCGGCGCTGGCCGCGAGCAGTTTTCCGACTACTTCCTGTTGTCCGGTTTCACTATTGATATCGAACTGTTCCAGTTTCTTGCCCTGGTACTGCACCAGTTTGGCATTGATCAGTTTGGCTTGCTTACGCGCATCGAGGTGTATGGTCCAGTACTCGCGTTGCTGGAACGCCTCGATCTCCAGCTCGCGTTCGACGATCAGTCTTAACGCAGGGCTTTGCACCCGGCCTGCGGAAAGCCCGCGACGTACTTTCTTCCATAGCAACGGCGATAGGTTGAAACCTACCAAGTAATCGAGCGCTCTGCGTGCTTGTTGCGCATTCACCAGCGGCATGGCGATGGCGCGCGGATTATCCACGGCGTTCTGCACCGCGGATTTGGTGATCTCGTTAAATACTACGCGTTGTAACGGCTTGCCCTTGAGCAGTTTTTTCTTTTCCAGGATTTCTGCAATATGCCAGGCGATGGCTTCGCCTTCACGGTCCGGGTCCGTCGCCAGCAATATCTCATCGGCGGTCTTTACTGCTTTGGCGATCGCATCTACGTGTTTCGAGTTGCGGTCGATGATCTCGTATTGCATGGTATAGCCGTGCTCGGTATCCACTGCACCATTCTTGGGGATCAGGTCGCGAACATGGCCGTACGAAGCAAGAATGACATAGTCCTTGCCCAGGTATTTGTTCAGGGTCTTGGCCTTGGACGGCGATTCGACGATGAGCAGTTTGGGCATGGGAGAGTTATTCTTGGGTTGAGGAGCGGCAGATAATAAGAGCAAAGCCTTGAGATAATCAAGAAGTTTGACGTAAAAATTGAATCCGGTCTCCGTTTATTTCAGATAATGTCAATGCCATAGGCGCATGGAGTTGGTCAAAATCCTGATCGAACAATAAGTCTTCCTCTGTGGGCTGTAACGAGGCCAAGCCTTTGAAATCAAACAACTCGGTATCAGCCAAGTGTGACGGCGCAACGTTGGTGATAGAGCGAAAGATCTTTTCTATACGTCCCGGATATTCTTGTTCCCAGGAAGAAAGCATATTCTTGATGTTCTGACGTTGCAGGTTTTCCTGCGAGCCACATAAGTCGCAAGGGATGATGGGATATTGCATATGTTGCGCGAACTTGGCGATGTCTTTTTCAGAGCAGTAAGCTAGCGGGCGAATCACGATGTGCGCACCGTCGTTGGTGGCGAGCTTGGGCGGCATGGCCTTGAGCTTGGCACCGAAGAACATATTAAGGAATAAGGTCTCCACGATATCGTCCCGATGATGCCCAAGCACGATCTTGTGCGCACCCAGTTCTTTGGCTACGCGGTAGATCACGCCACGCCGCAAGCGCGAACATAGTGAACAGGTGGTCTTGCCTTCGGGGATCTTCTCTTTGACGATGGAATAGGTGTCAGCTTCCACGATGCGGAAATCCACGCCCAGCGAGGCAAGGTATTCCGGCAGGATGTGTGCAGGAAACCCGGGCTGTTTCTGATCCAGATTCATGGCGATGAGCTTGAAATCTATAGGTGCGCGTTCCTGCAAGGCCATCAGAATGGTCAGCAGGGTGTAGGAGTCTTTGCCGCCGCTCAGGCACACCAGCAGGGTGTCGCCGTCTTCTATCATGTTGAAGTCGCTGATCGCCTTGCCGACGTTGGTTTGCAGCTTGTTGCGCAGTTTCAGCGCATTGCCGGAAAGTGT
>DATBPY010000048.1:0-28658 GCA_036561085.1 Methylophilaceae bacterium
CAGTGGAATTCAGAGCAGGCGATGCAATTAGCCGGAGAAGTCGAATCGGCTCTCAGCAGCCCGAATTATCGCGAATTTCTGCGACAAATGTATGGAGATCAACCTAATTCCTGGAACGATGATTTATCGGGCATGGATAGGCTAAGAACCATCACCAATGCACTCACGCGCTTGCGGGTATGCACACCGGACGGCGAGATGGAGTTAAAATTCAAGGGAAAGCCGGTCGATGCACCGCCCGGTTACCAGCCTTGGTTCGATCTACCCGCAAGAGCGAGCACAGACAATACTATTATTTTCGGGCACTGGTCAGCGCTGGGGTTGATGCTGAAGAACAATGTGATCGCGTTGGATACCGGATGTCTATGGGGAGGTAGCCTTACCGCCCTTCGCCTGGAGGATCGACAGCTGTTCCAGGTGCCTCGCGCAGCGGAAGATGCAGTCGCTCAATGATCTGCGCCTGCGCAGCTTTTGCCAATAGCTGCCTGTCCTGACCCGGGGTCGCAATGGGCTGAAGAAAGCGGACCTGCGCTTGTATTTGCGACTGCGAGAGAATGAGCGTTAAAGATTCCCACAGGTTCATCTCACCGATGAACGCGACGTCGGTATTAGGGCTGCCGTCCGGGGACGAGTAACGCAACGCGATGGGAATAATATCGACTCCGGTTTCCACTGCAGCCTGCAACAAGCTACTTTTAAATGGCAATATATAGGTGCCTTCTGTGGTGGTGCCTTCCGGGAAAACGCACAAACAGTCGCCATGCTGTAATGCTTTGGCTGCTTCACTGGCAACTCGAGCAGTATCTCGGCGCCGTGCCCGCTCGATGAAAACCACGCCACATTGCTTAGTCAACCACCCCACGATAGGATAATGGCGAACTTCCGATTTTGCGACAAAACGCACGGGATGCACGGAATTGATGACCCAGGCATCCACCCAGGAAATATGGTTAGCGACCAGCATGACAGTGCGCTCCGGCAACTCCCCCGAAAGCGTGATGCTGATCCGCAACTTGGGCAGCACTCTTATACACCAGCGGCGTATCAGTTGCCGGCGATTATCCCCTCGCAACCAAGGCAAACAAAAAGCAGCTAATAGCAACGCCCATAGCAAATAAGAAAAAAACCGAACTCTGCGATAAAAAAGGGACGGACCACTTATGGCTTGAGTATTTTTCAGTGGACTGTCCCTATTTTATAACTTACTTGCAATTGATCCTCCCATGCGATTGGGCGCTACTCACATAGAAGTTCTTAATGGCTCACCCGTGTAATGCCGCCACTTTCCAGCAACCTGACTTTTTCACCGGGATGGAATTCTTCCGTTGCTTCCTGCACGATGGCAACCAGATCTCCGCTATCCAATTTCACAGTGATTTCGAGACCATCTTTTTTGGTCATGGCCTCTTCAGCCGCGGAACCTACTAATGCGCCTGCTACAGCGCCAAGCACGCCGGTAATGATCTCTCCCCTACCTTTACCCATGCTACTACCTGCAACACCACCCACCACACCACCGGCAACAGCACCCATCTTGCTATCGGTGCCCTCGATTTTCACTTGGCGTACGCTTTCTACTACTCCCATCTTGATATGCTGGATCTGGCGCGTCTCGTCGCGGCTATAGACATCCCCCGCATTACTGCTTGCGCAGCCAACGAGCACTATTGCGAACAATAGACTTAGATATTTCATTATTTTCCCCCTTGGATTCAATTGAGCTATAAACCCCTTACAGAACTATATTTTCATCGAATGCTACCTGATAACGATGTGCAATGTCCTGTTTGGTTGGCCGGTGATTCTGCCCTCCGCGGCTGGCGATCTTGATGGAACCCATCACTGCAGCCAGCTGGCCGCTGGTTTTCCAATCCCAACCCTTCGCCATGCCGTAAAGCAAACCAGAACGATAGGCGTCGCCACACCCCGTCGGGTCAACCACCTCTTCGGCTTTAACACAGGGTATCTCGATGCGCTGGCCGTCGGTATAAATATGAGAACCTTGCACCCCCAAGGTCACCACCAACGTTTTTACCTTGCTCGCCAATGCCTCAAGATTGAGCCCGGTTTTATCTTGCATCAGCTGCGCTTCATAGTCGTTGAATGCCATATAGTCGGCCAACTCGATAAAATGCAGCAGTTCTTCGCCATTGAACATGGGCAAGCCCTGGCCGGGATCGAACATGAAGGGAATACCTAGCTTTTTAAATTCGTCTGCGTGCTGGAACATACCGTCCCGCCCATCCGGTGCAATAATGCCTAATGTGACTCCCTTAGTATCCGCCACTTTATTCTGGTGCGAAAAATTCATCGCGCCAGGGTGGAAAGCCGTGATCTGGTTATCATCCCTATCCGTGGTGATAAATGCCTGCGCAGTGAAGCTGCCTGCAACCTGGCGAATGTGTTCATCACTGATCGCATTCTTTTGCAGCCAGTCGGAATAACTCGCAAAGTCATCCCCTACCGTCGCCATGATGCGCGGGCTGCCGCCCAGCAAGTTCAGGTTATAAGCGATATTACCGGCGGTGCCTCCAAACTCGCGACGCATCTCCGGCACCAAAAACGCCACATTCAAAATATGTATCTTATCGGGCAGGATGTGGTTTTTAAATTGATCCGGAAACACCATGATGGTGTCGTACGCCATGGAACCGCAAATGAGTGTGTGCATTTTTAATAATTATTGAGGATGTGCTGTAATGGGGGTGAAGTATGCCTCACGGCATCTCACCTGTCACCCGCCAATTCAGCGATTGCGCAACTGAATCTAAGCCGGATTAAGCACAAGAATCGCGGCATTCAGGCTGAAAGCATAAGCAACCCAGATAAGGTATGGGCTCATTAACCAGGTTACAGCGGTCAAGGTCTTGCGAGACAGCACTAAAAGCATAGCGATGCAGATAAGCAACAGGGTGATGTCTATCAGCCCCAGCCGGGTGTTATGCAATCCAAAAAACAACCAGGACCAAAGTCCATTCAACGCCAGCTGTGCCACCCACAGCGCTTTTAGTTTTTGATTGGTTGTGGAAAATATCAGCCATCCTGCCACCGCGATCATGACATACAAAATGCTCCATACCGGCGGAAACAACCAATTAGGCGGCGTCCAGAAAGGCTTCGCCAGCTGTTCATACCAAGCGCCCGGCTGAAAATGCACACCCGAGGCCGCGACTCCAGCCACGATCAGGATAAATAGAAGTAATGTCCAATAGGAACGCTTATGCATTATCAAAAGGGCTTTACCACCACTAAGATCACGACCAGAAACAAGATGATCACCGGCAACTCGTTAAACCAGCGAAACCAAATATGACTATGCGTATTACGCCGGGCAGCAAAATCCCGGATCAGCTTGCCGCAATAGAGATGATAGCCTATCAATCCAGCCACTAATACCAGTTTGGCATGCAACCAACCGCCTGTGATGCCGTAACCCAGCCATAGCCAGAGACCGAACATTACCGCCAGCAACGCCAGGGGCGTCATGAAGCGATAGAGTTTGCGTTCCATCATCTCCAACCTGTCTATGGTAGCCGGGTGATCCACCATGGCGTGATTGACGAACAACCGGGGTAGGTAGAACAACCCGGCGAACCAGCTGATCACGAATACGATATGTAAGGCTTTGATCCACAGCATGATTATACTTTTCCGCCGTCATCAAAATCAGGCCGATAGCCCGAAGTAATGGGGTAACGCCTATCTTTGCCGAAACCTCTGTGAGTGATGCGCACTCCTACCGGCGCTTGTCGGCGCTTGTATTCATTGCGGTCTATCAAAGTAACGACGCGTCGAACATGTTCGGTATTGAAACCGGCAGCTATGATATCCGCAGGACTTTGATCGTATTCCACATACATTTCCATGATGGCATCCAGTATCGCATAAGGCGGCAATGAATCCTGATCGGTCTGATCGGCCCGCAACTCGGCTGACGGAGGCCTGGTGATGATACGCTCGGGAATGACGGGAGATAGCTTATTGCGATAATCGGCTAGCCGGTATACCAATGTCTTGGGAACATCCTTCAGCACCGCGAAACCACCGGCCATGTCGCCGTACAGCGTGGAATATCCCACGCCCATCTCACTTTTGTTACCGGTGGTCAGCACCAAGCTGCCGAATTTGTTGGATAAAGCCATGAGCAAAGTACCGCGTATGCGCGCCTGAAGATTCTCTTCAGCCAGATCGAACGGCATACCTTTGAAATCGGAACTTAGCGCCTGCATAAAGCCGTCGAACGTAGCTTGAATGGGGATTTCGCTATAGTCCACATTGAGAATAGCCGCCATTTTTCGTGCATCTTGCAGGCTGATCTCTGCAGTATAGGGTGACGGCATCATGACCGCCCGCACTCTCTCGGCACCTAATGCATCCACGGCAATGGCGAGAGTAAGCGCGGAATCTATGCCCCCTGAAAGCCCCAGCACCACGCCGGGAAAGTGATTTTTGTCTATGTAGTCTTTCACCCCCAGACATAGCGCGCCGTACACACTGGGCTCAAGCGCCAACTGCGGCGCGATACTTCCAGGGTTGATAGCATCTTTGTCCAATTCAATAAGACTTAGAGTCTCAGTAAACGCAGGTAGTTGATGCACCACTCGTCCCTGTCGATCAGTAACGAAACTGGCACCATCGAACACTAATTCATCCTGACCGCCCACCAGATTGACGTAAATGGAAGGCATGCCGGTTTCAGCATTGCGCTCGCGCATCACGTGATGACGGGTATGCTGCTTTTCCATGTGATAAGGCGAGGCGTTCAATGCCAGCAACACGTCGGCACCTGCATTTCTGGCCAGCATCGCCGGTTCCGGCTCCCATACGTCGGCGCAGATGACTACGCCGAAATTGATGCCTTCCAGGTCGAATACCAGCGGTGCAGTGCCTTGGGAAAAATAGCGTACTTCATCGAATACACTGTGATTCGGCAGGATATGCTTGAGATAGGTGGCTTCGATCTTGCCGTCTCTTAATAACGAAGCAGCGTTGTAACGCTTGTCGCCGATCTGGTGCGGATGCCCGACCAACAAGGCGATATCTAATCTTTGATTGGCGATATGCTGCAACGCAAAGTTGCTTGCTTGGTAGAAATCATCACGCAACAACAAATCTTCGGGAGGATAACCTGCCAGGGCAAGCTCCGGCGTGATCAGTAATTTGGCACCACCAGCTATCGCCTCTCTTGCCGCAATCAATATGATCTCAGCGTTACCGGCGAAATCACCTACGGTAAAATTGAACTGGGCTATCGCTAGCTTCATAAAGCCAACTTCACGAGGTTAGTAGCTGCCACCTGCATCCTTCAGCAATTTAACGATCTCATGTTGCTGCTTCTTCATGGCATACACCAGAGCAGTCAACCCGTATTGATCTTTTGCTTTCACATTGACATGGTGATCGAGCATCAACTGCACCATAGGCACAGAATGGCTATCTACCGCAAAATGCAGTAACGGCGTACCCTCTGAATCTTCACGATTCACATCGGCGCCTGCATCCAGCAACACTTTCGCAGCATCGGTTTTGCCGCGCTTTACCGCCCAGCTCAGGGCCGTCCAGTCCGTTTTGTCTTTTACGTCGACTTTCGCACCGCCATCCAGCAAAGCTTGCACTGCGCCCACTTCACCTTCGCGCGCGGCGATCATCAAAGCGGTAGTACCGAACCTATCCTGCACTGCCACATCAGCCTTGTTCTTGAGCAAGGTCTGTATGGTGGGCACATCACCTTTCTTGGCTGCAAACATCAACACACTACGCCCATCGTCTGTTTTTGCGTTCGCACTTACACCGTGCTGTATCAATAGATCGACGATCTTATCGAATCCTGAACTTGCCGCCAGCCCCATGGCGCTCCAACCGGCATCATCGCGCACGCTCACATCGGCATTTCTATCCAGCAATATTTGCACGGTGGAAATATAGTTTTTCTTGGCCGCGAACATCAATGCCGTCCAGCCGCCCGAATCTTTGGCATTCACTTCCGCACCCTTGTCCAGCAAAGCACTTACCACCAATGCATTGCCTTTGCGTGCCGCATACATCAGCGCAGTGATGCCATCCTGATCTTTAGTGTTGGCACTCACTCCGCTGGCAAGCATGGCCTGCACGGTGGCTAGATCGCCCCTGGCGGACGCGGTCAATAAATAGGGGATCGCTTCATCGGCACTAACCCCCAACGGCATAATCAAAGCCGTTGCAAGTAGCAAATTAATCACTGTTCTTACCATTTTAAACATCCTGACTCCTTTAATTCGCACGTGCCTTGATGGCTGCCAACATGGCTTCGCCAAGCTGCGCCGGCGAATTTGCAACCACCACCCCGGCTTGCTCCAAGGCGCGCACTTTATCAGCCGCCTTGCCGCTACCACCTGAAATAATCGCTCCTGCATGGCCCATGCGTTTACCCGGAGGCGCTGTCTGGCCTGCAATATAACCTGCCACAGGCTTGGTGACATGCGACTTGATGAATTCCGCTGCTGCCTCTTCGTCTGTTCCGCCGATCTCACCCACCATAATGATGGCCTGAGTTTCGGCATCAGCTTCGAACATTTGCAAGCACTCGATAAAATTCAGTCCCTTGATCGGATCACCACCTATGCCCACACAAGTGGTTTGGCCTAAACCCAACTTGGTCGTTTGATGCACCGCTTCGTAAGTCAGCGTACCGGAGCGCGAAACGATACCCACCTTACCACGCTGATGGATGAAACCGGGCATGATGCCTATCTTGCATTCATCCGGCGTGATGATACCGGGGCAATTAGGTCCGATAAGATGAGTGCCATTCGCCTTGAGAGCAGCCTTTACATTCAACATATCCAGTACCGGGATGCCCTCGGTGATGCAAATGATCAACTCAATCCCGGCGTCTGCTGCTTCGATGATGGAATCCGCCGCAAAGGGCGGTGGGACATAGATCACACTGGCATTGGCCTGAGTAGTACGTACCGCATCACGCATGGTATTGAACACCGGCAGGTCAAGATGCATCTGACCGCCTTTACCCGGCGTGACTCCACCCACCATTTGCGTGCCGTAAGCCAGTGCCTGTTCGGAATGAAAAGTACCTTGCTTGCCGGTGAATCCCTGGCACAGTACTTTGGTGTTCTTATTGACTAGTATGCTCATGCTTGTACCTGCCCTACCGAAGCGACCGCTCTTTTCGCGGCATCGGTCAAACCTTCAGCAGAAATGATCGCCAGACCGCTCTCGCTTAGCATCTTCCTGCCCAGATCCACATTGGTTCCTTCAAGCCGCACGATCACCGGCACTTGCACACCCACATCCTTCACTGCCGTGATGATGCCTTCCGCGATGATGTCGCAACGCATGATGCCGCCAAATATGTTGACCAGCACCGATTTAACATTGGGGTCGGCGAGAATGATCTTGAAAGCTTCGGATACGGTCTCAGCGCTCGCGCCGCCGCCTACATCGAGAAAATTCGCCGGCTGTCCGCCATGCAGCTTGATGATATCCATAGTCGCCATGGCCAACCCCGCACCGTTCACCATGCAGCCGATATTGCCGTTGAGCGCGATGTAATTCAATCCGGCTTCGTGGGCATTGGCTTCCTTCACATCTTCCTGGCTCCAGTCGCGTTGCGCCGCGAGAGGTTTCTGGCGGTACAACGCATTGTCGTCCACGCTCATCTTGCAATCCAGGGCCACCAATGCCCCTTCGGTCGTCACAACCAAAGGATTGATCTCAAGCAGGCTTAAATCATTTTCTTTGAACAGCCGGTACAGGCCTTTCAATAGTTTGGTGAATGCCGATATCTGCTCCCCATTCAGCCCTAGCCCGAATGCCAGATTGCGCGCCTGATAATCCACAAGACCCAGCAACGGATCGCATACTTCGCGCAAGATCTTTTCAGGGTTGTGAAGGGCGATCTCTTCGATCTCCATGCCGCCGGCACTGGATGCCACTACCACGACCCGCTCCAAGCTGCGATCGACGAGTAGGCTTAAATATAATTCACGGGCGATCGGCAAGGTCTCTTCAATCAGCAAGCGGCTCACTAACTGCCCGTCCGGCGCGTTCTGGATAGTGACCAGCCTGTTGCCCAGCAAAGTGCGCGCGAACGGCTCGACCTCAGCCAACGATTTCAATACTTTCACGCCACCGGCTTTACCGCGACCACCGGCATGTATCTGTGCTTTCGCCACGCACATTTCGCCGCCCAGGTTTTTCGCCGCTTCCAACGCAGCGGACGGACTGTCGGCCACGGCGCCGCGCGGCACGGGTATCCCGTAATCCTGTAATAATTGCTTGGCTTGGTATTCGTGCAGATTCATGATGACGGTTGAATGATGAAGTCGTTGCCGGTAAGGCGCAATTTTGGCGGAAAACGGCCTAAGAAGCCAGCACAGTAGAACAGATCAAGCTTCTTCTCCGCGATGATAGGGATGATTATTCAGCACACTCCAGGCGCGATACAACTGTTCCGCCAGCACCACACGCACCATGGCATGCGGCAAAGTAAGGGGCGATAGGCTCCATGTCCAGTCAGCCTTTTGCAGCACACTTGGATGCAACCCATCGGCACCCCCTATTACCAGACTGACATCCCGACCGCCCGATAACCAAGTCTTGAATCTGTCTGCGAGCTTAAGCGTGGTGACTTCCTGGCCATGTTCATCCAGCGCGATCAGGTAATCCTTGCCCGCAGCTTCCAATATGCGTGCCGCTTCCGCCTCACGTACCTGCTCGCCGCCTTTTCCCGCGGCACGTTTATCCGGTTTGAGTTCTACCAGAGTAACAATTGCCTCGCGTGGCATGCGCTTGGCATACTCCCCGAACCCTGTTGTGACCCAAGCAGGCATCTTGTGGCCCACAGCGATGATTTTTAACTTCATTAATGGGATCGGAGCCGAGCTCTAGGCAGTTTTGCTCTCTGCTTTAGTGCGTCGACTTTCCGCCGCGCCCCATAGTTGTTCCAGGTTGTAATAATCGCGGACGCTCGGTTGCATCACATGCACCAGGATATCGCCCAGATCCACCAGCACCCACTCACCCTCTTTCTCTCCTTCGATACCGTAGACTTCGCCGCCCAGTTCTTTTATCTTGACCACCACGTTGTGTGCCAACGATTTGGTTTGTCGATTGGAACTACCGCTGGCAATGATCATGTAAGAAGTGATGGCGGTGAGCTTAGTGACGTCCATGACTTTGATATCAATGGCTTTTACATCCTCCAACGCGTCTACGACGGCGCTTTTCATGGTTTCTAGGTCAAGTGACTTCATTGGGGTCGATTCGGCTTTCATGCAGTTCTTTCATTTAGGATGTTCATTTAGAGTATGGGTGTAAGTCATTCGTACAAATGGTTTTGCAAAATATAATTAAGCACGCTGTAGGGCAGCATCCCTTCTACGCTTCGCCTCTGATGCAAAAGCTCTCTGATCTCAGTGGCAGAGACATCGACAGGCGTCATGGCAAATTCCAAAATACTGCCCGCAGGGGTAGCCGGTAGCTTTTTTACCTTGCGCTGTTGCCATTGCTCAACCAACTCCGCGCTCATATCTGCGGTTTTCAGCATTTTCCCCGCGCGACGGGCAACCAGGATATGCGCCAGATCGAACAAGCGCTGCCATTGATGCCATGTAGGCAAACCAAGGAAAGCATCCACTCCCAGCAATAAACACAAGCCGGTTTCTTTACCCAATTCGGCACGCAATTCGGTCAGCGTATCTACCGTGTAACTCACTCCGCCACGTTTTATTTCACGGTCGTCCAGTTCAAAACCCGGCTTGTATTCCACCGCCAGACGCACCATTTCCAGCCTGTCGGCAACTGGAGTTTGCGGCTCCTCCCGATGGGGCGGGTGGCCGGTAGGAATAAACAACACCTTACTCAGCAACCGTTGATCGAATGTATCTCGTGCCATTCGCAGATGGCCGTTGTGTATGGGATCGAAAGTGCCGCCCAGTATGCCTATCATCGTGCGCTTCATGCGCTTGGCAGATGGGTGAATTTGCGTTTCGGTTTGGTTAGGCGAGACAAATGACCGCGCGCCGAAAGCACATACGCGTGTACATGCGGCACCATCTTGGTACCGGGAAGATTGCATGCCTGCACGATAGGCTCGGTTTGCGGATAGTACACATGCACCGTTTGTTGTTCGAACCCGTCACATTCCTCTTTGCGCGTATCGCCTGCTTCCTGGTTGGAGACTGCGTGAAACGCCTCAGTCATCATCAAATACTCATGGCTATCCACCGAATTCTTAAGCAAGCGATGCACCACGATGACCGGCTCACCAGCCAACTCCTCGAATTGCCGCACGCGTTTGATCAGCACATCGCCCAAGTGAGCGATCACTTTTAACTGTAAGGTACCGGTACCGGTACAGGCATCGCAACCGCAACCGCCGTCTCCGGTGATAATCAACTGATTCTGGCGTTCCCTAAAAAGAGCGAAGAATTTCTTTATCTGAGTTGCGACATCCACTACCGTAGCCGCCACGTCATCGCCGCAGGTGGCATACATCAGAGCCGCGTCGCCCTCCAGCTTGTTCAGCGTGAGTGGATGTTGAGCACCATCGATCACCGCATCCAGCAAGTCGGTGATGATCTGCTCGGCATGTAGCAGACTCAGCTGCTTATCGCGGATAAACTTCGTATAGCCGCTGATGTCGGCGATGACCAGACAGGTCGGGCGGATGTTCATTTCCGCCATTAGCCTCGTACCTGACCATTCCCCAGCACAATGAATTTCACGCTGGTCAATCCTTCCAGACCAACTGGGCCGCGCGCATGAAGCTTGTCGGTAGAAATCCCGATCTCTGCCCCTAAACCATATTCAAAACCGTCTGCAAACCGGGTGGAAGCATTCACCAATACTGAACTGGAATCTACTTCGCGCAAAAACTTTCTCGCCGAAGTATAGTTCTCGGTGACGATGGCGTCGGTGTGCTGCGAAGAATGCTGGTTGATATGAGCGATAGCTTCATCGGTATCCGCCACGATCTTCACCGAGATGATCGCGTCCAGGTATTCAGTGTAATGATCTTCTTCAGTTGCAGCCTTGGCATTAGGCACCAAGGCCTGCGTCTCGGCACAACCGCGTATTTCTATACCCTGTTTCGTCAACATATCGGCGATAGGAGGCAACATCTCGGCCGCGACCGCTCTAGCCACCAGCAGCGACTCTGCGGTATTGCAAGTCCCCAGACGCTGGGTCTTGGAGTTTTCCACGATAGCGATGGCCTTGGACAGGTCGGCACCCTCATCCACATACACATGGCAGTTGCCGTCCAGATGCTTAATGACAGGAATGCGAGCTTCGCTGGAGATGCGTTCTATCAACCCTTTGCCGCCGCGCGGCACGATCACATCCACGAATTCTTTCATGGTGATCAGCTCACCTACGGCTGCGCGATCGGTGGTTTCAACCACTTGCACGGCAGCACCTGGCAGCCCCGCAGCAGCCAAGCCTTCGTGCACGATCTTAGCCAATACCTGATTGCACTGTATCGCTTCAGACCCACCGCGCAGTATGCAGGCATTGCCCGATTTGATGCACAGGCCGGCAGCATCCACCGTCACGTTAGGACGAGCCTCATAGATGATGCCAATGACCCCGAGCGGCACGCGCATCCTGCCCACCTGTATGCCGGTAGGGCGATATTTAAGATCGGTGATCTCGCCAATAGGATCGGTCAGCGCAGCGATCTGTTCCAGTCCCTGCGCCATCTGCCCCACTGATTTCTCGGAGAGCATCAATCTATCCAGCATAGCGGCATCCATTCCGGCACTTTGTGCAGCCGCAACGTCGGCTTGATTGGCAGCCAGAATCAAAGCCTGATCGCGTTTTATGGTACGGGCGATCGCCAGCAGCGCCAGATTCTTGGCGTTACTATCCGCCTTCGCCATCAAACGCGAAGCGGCTCTGGCGTTTTGCCCCAGTTGTTGCATATAGGTTTTTATTTCCACTACTGTCTCCAGCTATTTTCTCGAAGGGCGCATCTTCGCCACCCCCAGACATAATCGTGATAATTCCAGCCACGAAGAGCCATATTCCAAGCCTTTGTTTATTTTATCAATTTCTGCGGCTTTTAGCAGCGTTGCTTGCAACTGTTTAAGAGATAGTCGGTTTAATGCCTGTCGCATTACATTCTGTCTCTCGCCCCATATCTTGGCCTGGCCGAAAGCACTGGCCAAATCCGCACCCTGCGCCTGTGCGGTTTTCACTTTGAGCGCGCCTCTCAATAACCATATCAACAAACCGAGCAAAGCCACCGCCTGTACACCTTCGGCCTGCAAACCATCCAGCACTTTCGCTGTTCTGCTGGCATCGCCCGCCAACATCGCATCGCCCAATTGGAAAGCATCGAAGCGGGAAACGTTCAATACCGCATCGCGTACTTCCTCAATGGATAGTCGCCCCTGAGGAAATAGCAGGCCGAGCTTTTGTATCTCCTGATGCGCGGCCAGCAGATTGCCTTCCACCTGGTTGGCAATGAATTCCAGTGTCTCGGTATCTCCCTGCTGACCTTGAGCACTAAGACGCCGACCTATCCATGCCGGCAGCCGGTCTATTTCTACAGACTCTACCGCCACCATCATCGCCGCCTGTTCCAGCTTTTGATACCACACGCCCTGCTCTTTCTTTTCTATGCGCGGCAGCGTGATCAGTGTCAGCGTATCCGGCGGGAGGTCACTGACATAGGCTTGCAATGCCTTGCTGCCTTCCGTACCTGGCTTGCCGCTGGGGATGTGTATCTCAATGATCTTGAGCGTAGAGAACAAAGACAGGCTTTGACTATTGGCTTGCAATCTCTGCCAGTTAAAACCACGCTCTACCGTGTACGACTCGCGCTCGCTATAACCGTTCTTTCTAGCTGAGGCGCGAATCGCATCTGTCGCTTCCATCAAACCGAGCGGTTCATCGCCATGAACTACATACAACGCACGAAGCGGCGACTCCAGATGCTGAGCAAGTTGCTCTGCGGCTAACCTCACCCGAGTGACCTCACTTAGATGATCTCACGTGATAATCTCCGGAGTGATTCTCCCGCATCACGGCGCCGGGGCCGGAGTTGCAGCAGGCACGCTCTTTTCTATCACTGCGGGCTCGGTCTTCTCTGTCGTAACGGGCATGCTCTTGCTCAGACTGCTCACGCGACGCAACACTTCACGGATCGCCTCAGTTCGCATATCCGCTGCCAGTCTGGCTTCTTCTACCGTCTTAGCCAGTGCTTGCGAGTCGTCATAGGTAAAATCGCGGCGCATTTCTGTGGTTTGCGCTGGCCCCCAGAGCTCGGTTCCCGACGAACGTAACCGGAAAGTAACGTCGTAAACAAGCAGATATTCCTTGACGCGCCCCGTACCGGAGAGAGACAAAATGCGTTTGTCGTACTGCTCAGACATCAGTTCCAGTGAGGCTTGCGCTTCTGCCGGGGTTGCCGTCAATTTGACACCGCTATTTTTGAGCGAACGTTTCAGATCGCGCGAAATGGAAGGCGCACCGGAGTCCTGCAAATAAAGGTTCTGGAACGGCAGATTTTCCGCTCCCCGCAGATGGAATCCACATGCCGTCGTAACCAATAACAACATTGCCACTAACAGATGACGAAACCCGGTGATTTTTTGCATTACATTTACTCCGCTAACCTACTACCACATTGACCAGTTTACCCGGCACCACGATGACTTTCTTCACGCTCACGCCTTCCAGGTATTTTTGCACACCTGCGTGAGAAAGTGCCAATTGCTCTATATTAGCCTTGTCGGCGTCTTTTGCTACCGTCATGCTGGCACGTAGCTTGCCGTTCACTTGTATCATCATCTCTATCTCATCTTGTACTAATGCAGCTTCCAGCGGCACGGGCCAGAAAGCGGTGAGAATATCGTCGCCATAGCCAAGTTCACGCCACATCGTATGAGTAATATGTGGGCAGATAGGAGAAAGTAAACGTAGAAGCATGGAAAATCCTTCTGCGATGACAAACATGGACGCAAATGTATTGTTATCCCCAGCAGTATCAGCTACATCAATAGAGGTTTCCAATGCATTCAACATCTTCATGCAGGCAGAGGCTACGGTATTGAATTGCTGCTTACCCAAGTCGTAATTGGCTTGTTTCAGTGCCAAATGGATTTCCCGACGCTGCGTCTTAATGACTCGTGTAACACTGGCCCAATCGACAGCCAAATGCAGGCTGGCACTGTGCGGCTTGTGCGTATGCGCAAAATTCCATACGCGCCTGAGGAAGCGGTGGCTGCCTTCCACGCCGCTGTCGGACCATTCCAGTGTTTGCTCGGGGGGCGCTGCGAACATCATGAAAAAGCGCGCGGTATCCGCCCCGTATTGTTCGATCAAGGATTGAGGATCAACCCCGTTACGCTTGGACTTGGACATGGTGCCCATGCCCTGGAAATCCACCGGTTGACCATCGGCAAGCGCCTTGGCACCCTCTATCTTGCCGTTCGCATCATAGATCAGCCCGATCTCTTCCGGCGCAAAATACTCGATACCGCCCTTGTCGGTGCGGCGTGAAAAGATGTGATTAAGCACCATGCCCTGCGTTAGTAGATTGGCGAAAGGTTCGTCGTAACTGACCAAAGCCATATCGCGCATCACCTTGCTCCAAAAACGCGAATATAAAAGGTGCAGGATCGCGTGTTCGATACCGCCTATATATTGATCTACCGGCATCCACTGGCTGGTCTCAGCGTCCACCATCGCATCCGCACTGAATCTACTGGCATAGCGTGCGTAATACCAACTGGAATCTACAAACGTATCCATGGTATCGGTTTCGCGCTTGGCCGGTTTGCCGCACTTGGGGCAATCGCAGTTGATGAACGCAGCTAGCTTGTTGAGCGGGTTGCCGGAACCGTCCGGCACGCAATCTTCCGGCAATTTCACCGGCAACTGCTCATCAGGCACGGGCACATCGCCGCAAGCATCGCAATGAATAATAGGGATAGGGCAGCCCCAATATCTCTGCCGCGATACACCCCAGTCACGCAAACGCCATTGCGTTTTCTTCTCACCCAGGGTCTTTGCCGCGAGGTCGGCGGCGATAGCATCGACGGCCGCTTCATATCTGAGACCATCGTACTTACCCGAATTGATACAAACGCCTTTGCTCTTGTCGCCATACGACTCAACCCAGGCGTCGCTAAAAAACGCTGCGCCTTCGATCGCGATACTTTGCCTGATAGGTAAGTCATACTTTTTGGCGAAACCGAAATCCCGCTCGTCATGCGCAGGTACTGCCATCACCGCACCTTCGCCATAACTCATCAGTACGTAGTTTCCTACCCATACCGGCACTTGTTCACCGCTGAGGGGATGGAGGACTTTCAGCCCCGTATCCATGCCTTCTTTTTCCATGGTCGCCATGTCGGCTTCCATCACCGAGCCTTGTTTGCATTTTTCAATGAAGGCAGCCAGTTCAGGCTGGTTTTGTGCTGCCAATGTCGCTAAAGGATGTTCGGCAGCCACCGCGCAGAAAGTCACGCCCATGATGGTATCGGCACGCGTGGTGAATACCCACAGCTTGCCGTCGTCGATCAGATTGCCCATAGTGTCGCGAATATCGTGGATAAATGCGAAGCGCACGCCTATGCTTTTGCCTATCCAGTTGGCTTGCATGGTTTTCACGCGTTCCGGCCAACCGGGTAGCTTGTCCAGGTCGGCGAGCAATTGTTCGGCATATTGGGTAATGCCCAGGTAGTAGCCCGGAATCTCGCGTTTTTCCACCACCGCACCGGTACGCCAACCGCGACCGTCTATCACTTGCTCATTCGCCAGCACGGTCTGGTCTACTGGATCCCAGTTCACGGTCTGGGTCTTTTTGTAGGCGATGCCTTTCTCCAACATGCGCAAGAACAGCCACTGATTCCATTTGTAGTACTCCGGCTTGCAAGTCGCCAGCTCGCGGCTCCAATCGATTGCAAAACCCAAGCTTTGCAATTGCTTTTTCATGTACGCGATATTGTCGTATGTCCATTTCGCTGGCGGTACTTTATTCTGGATCGCAGCATTCTCGGCAGGCAGGCCGAATGCATCCCAGCCCATGGGCTGCAACACGTCATAGCCTTGCATGCGGTGATAGCGCGACAGCACATCGCCTATGGTGTAGTTACGTACATGCCCCATATGCAACTTGCCGCTAGGATAGGGAAACATGGACAAGCAATAATATTTAGGTTTTTTGCCGTCCAGCTTGGCTGCAAAAGCATTTTTTTCTGCCCAGTATTGCTGAGCCCGCTGTTCTATTTCAGTAAAAAGGTACTGCGGTTGCATGAAATATCCGTATCGTTCAAATCATTGAGAATCGCAAATTATACATTGCGGACACCTACTTGACGGAGACTTCCTCGAAGCTTCCTTATTTCCGCCAAGTTACGTAGAATCGATTCAAAACAGCGTTTAAAAAAACAAAAACGCAATTACTCTGAAGAAGAGAATTTGGGAGAGAGAAGATGTCCAAGAAACACCCTGTCATTGCAGTCACGGGGTCGTCTGGCGCGGGTACTACTACCGTCAAACGGTCTTTCGAACATATTTTTCGACGCGGCAATATCAACCCGGCCGTGATCGAAGGCGACAGCTTTCATTCGCTGAACCGCTATCAGTTTCGCGATGCCATGCGAAAAGCGGAGGAAAACGGAGATCGCTTCTTCAGTCATTTCGGCCCCAATTCCAACCATTTTGAAAAGCTGGAAGAGCTATTCAAGACCTATGGCGAGACCGGCAGCGGAAAATTCCGTTACTACCTGCATAGCGATAAAGAAGCTGCCGAGCAGAATAATAGACTAGGGACAGACTTCAGAGAGGGTGAATTCACCCCTTGGGAAACTCTGCCTCCAGACACCGATGTATTGTTCTATGAAGGACTGCATGGGCTGGTAAAAACAGATACGGTATCCATGCCCCAATATGTCGATCTGGGAGTGGGGGTGGTACCGGTGGTTAATCTGGAATGGATACAGAAGATCCATCGCGATTCCGCTGAACGCGGTTACTCAGCGGAAGCCACGGTAGATACCATCATGCGTCGCATGCCGGATTATGTGAGCTACATCACGCCGCAATTCTCGCAAACCCACATCAATTTTCAACGCGTGGCGACGGTGGACACCTCCAACCCTTTCATCACACGCGATATCCCAACACTGGATGAGAGCTTCGTCATCATTCGTTTTCGCGTTCCATCGCTGGCGAATTTCCCGCATCTGCTTACCATGATCCAAGGCTCATTCATGTCGCGCGCCAATACCATAGTCGTACCCGGCGGCAAGATGGGGATGGCGATGGAGATCATCCTGACCCCTCTGATCCTGGAGTTACTGGATAAGCGGAATTAAAGAAACTGCCAATGCTTTAACAAGGCGGCCTGCCCTTGATACAAGCCGTTTTCGTCCACCAGATTCCATACCGTCGCATCTTTCACCAAAAAACGGCGGCCGCAACTTGAAATACGGATGCCGGAATAGTCATCCACGAAGCCATGTTCAGTCACGCGTTGCAATAACCGTTCGCGCTCGTTTCTTTCCATCGCTTCGGCCGAGAGCCGGGATGGTAGCCGGATAAACTCTTCCCATTCCATTTCGAACAGCCCCAGCGCGGTTTGATTGGCATAGTTAAAGATAGGGTCTGCTTCCATTCCGTGCGATACCACGGCAAAAGGCGCTTGCTGTAACTGCAGAACAGCCGATTCGGGAGCAACAATCGTCCTCAACAATTCGCGTCCGGTCTGACGCTGAAAACTAAAGCGTAGTAGGGCAACATGCTTTAATAGATCCATTTTCTATATCATCCGCCATTATAAAATTCGCGACATATTGCATATGAGTTATTGTAATCTTTGAACAAAGAAAAGCGGGGAGCACAATCATCAAAGTAGGCCGCAACGATCCCTGCCCGTGTGGCAGCGGTAAGAAATACAAACAATGTTGCCAGATTTCGCAAGCGGCGGTATCGGCCATGGACGGCAATGTGTTGCTGCAAACTGCGATGTCTCACTTGCAAACAGGCCAATTCGCAGAAGCCGAGATACTCTATCAAACGTATCTCAGATACGACCCCAAGAATGCCGAAGTGTTTTATAACCATGGGCTGGCGCTGCAACATCAGGGTAAGCTGGAACCGGCCATCACTGCATACCGGCATGCGCTCGAATTAAAACCTGGATTGATCGAGGCACTGCAGAACATGGGCGAGGCGTTCCATGTGCGAGGGGAACTGCAAGCGGCTGAAAATAGTTATCTGCAGGCCTTGGCGCTTAAGCCGGATCACGTCGAAATACTTAACAATCTGGGCATCGTGCTTAAGGATCAGGGCCGCCTGGATGAGGCTATCCAGCATTACCAGCGTTCATTGCAACTCGATCCTCAGCACTTTAAAGCCTATAACAATCTGGCCAATGCCTACAAAGAGATCGGCTTACTTGACCAGGCAGTCATCGCTTACCAGAAAGCGCTAGAATTAAATCCGGGCCATGTCGAGACTTTAAGTAACTACCTATTCGTATTAAGCATTCATCCCAAATGCTCACCATCGCAATATTTGGAAAACGCGCGCCATTATGCCGACATCGTCAGTAGACTAGCCACGCCCTATCTGGAATGGTTCGCTCTTATGGATTCTGCCAAAGAATCGCCACTCAAGATCGGGCTCGTATCCGGCGATCTACGTACCCACCCTGTCGGTTTCTTTCTGGAAAGCATACTTGCCCATTTGAATAGCGGCATGATCGAGCTTGTCGCTTATAGCACCAAGCCGCAGGAAGATGCACTGACTGCGCGTATCAAACCTTACTTCACTGCCTGGCATTCCTTGGTCGGCTTGAGCGACCAAACGGCAGCACACAAGATACATAATGACGGCATTCAGATTCTGATAGACCTTGCCGGGCATACCGCGCATAACCGCCTGCCGATCTTTGCGTGGAAACCGGCGCCGGTACAGATAAGCTGGTTAGGCTATTTTGCTTCTACCGGTTTGGCAGAGATGGATTACGTACTCGCCGACCCGGTCTCGATACCGCAGTCGCAACAAGCGCATTTCACCGAAACCATCTGTTATCTACCCGATACGCGCCTATGTTTCACTGCGCCTTCCGCGCGGGAAATCGCGCCGCTCCCGGCGCTCCGTAACGGCTATATCACGTTCGGCTGCTTTCAGAATCTAGCCAAACTGGACGATGCGGTATTGGCAGCCTGGGCGCGAATATTGCAGGAGTCGCCCAACGCCATGCTGAGGCTGCAAACCCACCAATTAAAAACGACTGCGATACGCCAGTTGCTAATGGAAAGATTACAACGACAAGGCATACCAGGGGAGCGCGTTATCCTGGTAGAGCCAGGTTCGCGCGAATCGTACCTCGCGGCTCACGCCGAAGTAGACGTGATACTCGATACGTTCCCCTACCCCGGAGGAACCACCACCTGTGAAGCTTTATGGATGGGCGTGCCTACCATTACACTCGCCGGAGAAACATTGATATCGCGCCAAGGCGCCAGCATGCTGAGTTGCGCAGGACTATCGGATTGGGTAGCGACGGACGAACACGATTATGTGAACAAAGCGATAAACAGATCGAACGATTTGCAGGCGCTGGCGGCTTTAAGAAATAATTTGCGGCAACAAGTCCAAGATTCGCCGTTGTTTGACGCGCCACGCTTTGCACGACATCTGGAGCAGGCACTGACCAGTATCTGGGACAAAAGGATAGCTAAAAATCAACCAGGGTTTACTTGAAGCGATAAAGCAGGCTTGCGCGTAACTCAGTAGCCCCATACCAATCGTCGCTAGTCGAGATATCAAAGCGCCGCACTCCGATATCCAGCGTGGTATCGCCGGACATCGCAATGCTGCCTCCAAGTTCGAATACATCGGCGGTCGCGTCCACTCGATAGGCTCTGCGGGCACCGAACACAGGATCATTAGCAACGGCATTGGATTCCAGGAATAACGTGGTATTGGGAGAAGAGGTAAATACCTGGTCGCCATCGCTACGCGATATGTTGGCGTACAACGTAGCTTTGGGACTGAATCGGTAATGGCCGCCGGCATAGATGCGGTCACGCTGCCAGGCGTATATGTCGCCTTGGTCCGCCCAGCGTTTTTCCGTCCCGACCCCGCCTAGCAGTTTTATCCTGTCGGTGATATGACTGCTGACTGAAAAATCCGCTTGTAGCGCCGTACCATCGCGTATATCGCTGTTACTGTATGCGTACCTCTCCAGCGTAGCCCCAATATTGAATACCGGTGCCGAATATCCCACCATAGGCTGAAAACGATAGTCCGCGCCGGCATTTGCAGTGATATGACTGAGATCGTCATAGTGTTGGTATTGATCGAATTGCATATGACTACGCAATACGATACCGCTGTCAGGATTGAGCAGCCAAGCGCGTTGTATATTGATACCCAAACCGAGGATGTTGTCGCTTTTGATATCCGCCCCCGCTTCGGCGCGGCTGACATTGTCATCACGACTGGCGGATAGCTCCATATCTATTAGCGTTGCCGCAAAAACATTGTGTGCCAATATTAAGCTTATAAAAAATATGACATTTTTCATAGTTCTTATTGTAAGCTTTATTACAATCTTTCTGCATTGGGGGTAAGCGAAATTGCGACACACCGATGAAACGAGGCGACAATTCCTGTTGCGCGCACTGGCTGCGGGATTATTTGCGGCTGCACCCAGAGTTCAAGCCGAAGTATTGGGAAAGGCGCCGCGGCCGTTACCGCCCGGAAAATCCATTTATAGCCTAAACGGTACTTTACGGGTGAATGGAACGATTGCCCGTGAAGATACCATCATCACGGCCAACGATACTCTACATACAGAATCCAATAGCCAGGCGATCTTCGCCGTGGGGCATGACGCGTTCATATTGCGCGAGAACAGCGAGCTCAGATTGAGCAATGACGGATCGCTGGTAGGCGAGTTAAGGCTGGTGAGCGGTGCATTACTATCGGTTTTCGGTAAAAGCCGCCATCTACTGGTGACACCGACAGCCACCATCGGTATTCGCGGCACAGGCGTTTATGCGGAAGCTGCAGCGGATGTGTCGTATATCTGCACCTGTTACGGTATGACGGAGATCGCCTCCAGCAACATGCCGGAGAATAAAGAATCCATCAGCTCCAAGCACCATGATGACCCGCGATACATTACCGCGGCAGGCGAGATACAAGTTGCGCCTTTCATCAACCATACTGATGAAGAATTGATGCTGATCGAGACCCTGGTAGGCCGCGTCACGCCGTTCTCGTTGTTCGATGATGGTTACGGCGGACCTAAAAGGTACTAATAAAAAGGCCTAATAGGCACTCGCCGCAACTTCGTCGACCACATCTTCAGCCAGGAATCCACCGCTCTGGTGCGCCCACAGCGATGCATATAATCCGCCGTTGTTGAGCAAACTCTGATGGTCGCCTTCCTCGATGATGCGCCCTTGATCCAATACGATCAACCGGTCCATGGCAGCGATGGTGGAAAGACGGTGCGCGATGGCGACCACAGTCTTTCCTTCCATCAAGCGATATAAACTGCTCTGGATGGCGGATTCCACTTCCGAATCCAGCGCGCTGGTCGCTTCATCCAGTAGCAGTATAGGCGCATCTTTCAGCATCACTCGAGCAATGGCGATACGTTGGCGCTGACCGCCCGAGAGCTTCACGCCACGCTCACCGACATGAGCGTCGTAGCCTATCCTGCCCATAGGATCGTGCAAAGTCTGGATAAAATCATGCGCTTCTGCACGCTGCGCGGCAGACATCATTTCCGCTTCGCCGGCATCCGGGCGGCCATACAGAATATTCTCACTGACGGAACGATGCAGCAATGAAGTATCTTGTGTCACCATGCCGATGCTGGCACGTAGGCTATTTTGCGTGACTTTGGAAATATCCTGTCCATCGATCAGCACCTTACCTGCTTCCACATCGTAGAACCGCAATAGCAAATTAACGATTGTGGATTTTCCTGCACCGGAGCGCCCTACCAGCCCTACTTTTTCGCCGGGGCGAATATTCAGGGTGAAGTTATCCAGCACTTTGCGCTTGCCGCCATAGGCAAAATCCACCTGCTCGAAGCGTATCTCGCCGCGCGACACTTCCAGCGGAACCGCATCGGCCGCATCATTCACCAGATGAGCGGTCGCCAGGGTATTGATACCATCCTGCACCGTGCCTACCTGTTCGAACAACGAAGTCATTTCCCACATGATCCAGTGCGACATACCGTGCAGACGCAGCACCATCGCGGTCACTGCCGCAACGCCGCCCACGCCGACCTCACCTTTCGTCCATAGCCATAAAGCGATACCTGCACTGAACATGATGAGGATCATGATCAACACGTGGTTCAATATCTCCACGCTACTCACCAACCGCATCTGCCTATGCACCGCTGTTACGAATTCCTGCATCGCAGCTTTGGCATAGCCTGCCTCGCGCCCGGCATGAGAGAACAATTTGACAGTGGCAATGTTGGTATAGGCATCGGTGATGCGCCCGGTCATGATGGAACGCGCATCCGCCTGTGCTTGCGAAACCCGGCTCAAGCGCGGCACAAAATAAAGTAATGCGCTGAGATAAAGTGCAAGCCAGCCGAAAAAGGGCAGCATAAGCGATTTATGGAAATGCTCGACCACTGCCAGCAGGGTTACGAAGTAGATCACCACGAACACCAGGATATCGGCCAGGATGAACCACATATCGCGCACTGCCAGCGAGGTCTGCATCACTTTGGCAGCGACACGCCCGGCGAATTCGTCCTGATAGAACGACATGCTCTGCCCCAGCATCAAACGATGGAAATTCCAGCGTAGCCGCATAGGAAAATTACCGGCCAGCACCTGATGTTTGATGATAGTCTGCAACGCGACAAAAGCGATGCTACCGACCAGAATGGCGGCCAACAACAGCAGATGACCTCGTTGCTGTGCCCATAATTGGGCAGGCGGCACGTGGCTCAGCAAGTCCACTACCCTGCCCATCATGGCGAATAGCAGTGCTTCAAATGCGCCTATGACTGCAGTGAGTAGCGTCATGGAGAGCATGAATACGCGCAAGCCTCTGGTACAGGCCCACACGAACGCCCAGAAACCGCGCGGCGGCGTTGTCAGCGGAGAATCGGGAAAAGGAGTGAGGAGTTTTTCAAACCAGCCGTACATAAAATATCTCGAACCGAATAAAAAGTAACTCTCTTATACCATTGCGGCATGTGATTGGTTCATTGATCGTTCGTAAAAATACTTTCGTAAAATGCTATAGCCCCAAATCGCTGAGTCCGGGATGATCGTCCGGACGACGGCCCTGTGCCCAGTGATATTTGCGTTCCGATTCCATGATCGGCAAGTCATTGATACTGGCAAAACGACGCTGCATCAGGCCGTTCTCATCGAACTCCCAATTCTCGTTGCCGTAAGACCGGAACCAGTTGCCCGCAGCGTCATGCCATTCATAGGCGAACCGTACCGCGATACGGTTGCCTTCAAAAGCCCATAGCTCCTTGATCAGGCGGTACTCCATCTCTTTTTCCCATTTGCGGGTAAGGAATTGTACGATCTCCTCGCGCCCACGCGGAAACTCAGCGCGATTGCGCCATTGGCTATCTACCGTATACGCCAGGGAAACTCGTACCGCGTCCCGGCTATTCCAGCCGTCTTCCGCCATCCTGACTTTCTGCATCGCGGTTTCCCGCGTGAATGGAGGAAACGGCGGTTTGGCTTCATTGCTCTGGCTCATAACTAATTCCTTAATCAATATGCGCCGTCATATGCGCCAATTTCTCTTTCAATTCCCGGTTCTCTTCGAGCAAAGGTATAACGATCTTGCGTACTTCTTCCTCGGAAAAACGCGGCGTGATATGTTGCGGGCAATTCCAATCCAGCGCCTCCACGGTCAATATTACTCCACGCTCAACACGGGCAGGATAACCGGGAACGCTCAATCGGGCGACCATATCGGCATCCGTTTCCATATCGACTATGCGTGCCCGCGCCCATATCTTCAGACGCTGCCGGTTCGGGTAATCCATGATGAACAGAGTGACTTTATCATCTGCGTTCAAATTGCCTACGCTGATATATTGCCTGTTACCCCTAAAATCGGCAAATCCTATGGTTTTGTCGTCCAGTACCTTGAGAAAACCCTTGGGACCGCCGCGATGCTGTATATAAGGCCAACCATTCTCACCAGCGCTCTCACCACTGTTTTTACCTACAGAAGCCATGTAGAAGCTATCGCGTTCGGCGAGAAAATCGATCTCGTATTCTGTCAGACGATCACCTCGCACTTCGCCTCTATCCAGACCGTTATAGCGACTGCCATAACGCTGCTGTGCCGCCTTCACCGAATCGGTGAAGGCGATATCTTCGAATGCGCGTGTCATGATCCGCTCCTTCCTATTCTTCTAATACCTGATGTCTTATGCTTGAGAGTTAAGGTGTGTGCTTGCTCGAACTTGCGGAAAGTCGATCTCGGTCAGGGCGACTTCGTTGACATAATTGGTCAAGGTAGTGAGTGCCACATGCAATACGATCTCAACCACTTCAGCATCGCTAAAGCCCGCTGCTTTAACCGCTTTCACTTCGTCGTCCGAAACATGACCGCGTGCAGTTGCCACACGGGTAGCAAAATGCACCGCAGCATCAGCCTTGGCATCGGAAGATTTGCCGCTACGGTTCGCTTCGATCTCGGCATCGTCCAGCTTGGCCAGGTTCTTACCGAGATAAGTATGTGCAGACAAGCAGTACCCGCATGCGTTGATCTCGGAAATGGCAAGTGCGATACGTTCGGTTGTTTTAACTCCTATGCTGCCTTTAGCCAGCGCACCGTTAAGACTCAAATAGCCTTCAAGCGCCGCCGGGCTATTGCCCACCAGCTTCATCAAATTAGGTACCACACCTAATTGCTTCTGAACGGCTGCCAGTAACGGCAGGGTTGCTGCAGGGGTGTGTTCTACGGTAGGGATAGCGATTCTGTTCATGATGATTCTCCTGATAAAAAGTGATTGGGTTTATTTCGCAATACAACTCCTTTTGCGAATAAGGGCACTTTAATAAATTCCTATTGAATTAAGAATACATAAAAATTACAATTTATTATTCCAATATTAGGAACAATGTTCGGGAGCATAAATGGACAGACTGCATCTGATGACCGTGTTTGTGGCAGTGGCCGAAGAAGAGAGCTTCGCCGGCGGCGCGCGGCGTTTGCAAATGTCGCCGCCAGCCGTGACCAGAGCAGTAGCTGCACTGGAAGACCGACTGGGGGTCAAGTTGCTCAACCGCACTACACGTTATGTACGTGCCACGGACGCGGGGCAACGCTATCTGGATGATGCGCGCCGCATCATTGCCGAGGCCGACGAAGCCGATGAAGCCGCAGCAGGCATCAACGCCGAACCGCGCGGACTTCTGGCGGTCACGGCACCTGCCTTATTCGGCAAGATGTTTATCCTGCCGGGTATCGTGGAATACCTGCAACGCTATCCCGAGATGGAGGTATCGACCATGTTTCTAGACCGCGTGGTCAATCTATTGGAAGAAGGACAGGATGTCGGGATACGTATAGGGGAGTTGCCCGACTCCAGCATGAAAGCTTTGCGCGTAGGCCAGGTACACCGCGTTCTATGCGCGTCGACGGATTACATAGAGAAACATGGCGTACCGATGAAACCAGCCGATATATCGTCGCATAATCTGATCTCATCCAGCGCAGTCAGCGCTACCCACGAATGGAGATTCGGCCATCACTCAGATGGCATCAATATCAGGATCAAACCTAGACTCACCGTAACCACCAATGACGCAGCCATTGAGGCGGCCACACAGGGGTTCGGCATCACACGGCTGATGTCTTACCAGGCTGCGCCTTACATTGCATCAGGGCAACTGCAATTGCTATTGCAAGAGTTCGAACCGGAACCCATACCGATCCACGTGCTACATAGGGAAGGGCGTTATGCATCAGCAAAGATCAGGTCGTTTGTGGATATGATCGCCGCCAGATTAAGGTCAGATCGAACTCTGAATTAAATCCTAGTTATAAACCCAGCCCATGCAGCGACATTTTATTGCTGTATTCAATTAGAATCTGATTCATGCGTTTACCCCATCATGTGCTCCGCCGTCAGCTAAAGGCCAGACCTAGGCTTTTCATATCTGTCCTAAGCGGAGTATTGATATTTTGGCTGCTACCTAATGGGCTGGCTTTACATGAAGTCACCCGTGTGATCATCGCCTGGAATACCGGGGTTTGCCTATATTTGGGTCTTTGCGCAGATACGATTCTGCATTCATCGCAGGAAGATATCCGCAAAAGAGCCTGCCTGCAGGATGAAGGGCAATTTGTGATCCTGACTCTGGTGATACTATCCGCGATCACCAGCCTGGTGGCTATCCTGGGTGAATTGGCGGTAGCAAAAGATCTGCATGGCGCGCTCAAAGCAGAGCACATCGGGCTGGCTGCGTTCACCATTATTTCTTCCTGGCTTTTCACCCATATGATGTTCGCCATGCACTATGCGCACGACTTCTATCTTGCGGAAACCCAGGGACGCTGCCCGGGACTATCCTTCCCCGACGATCCTGCGCCGGACTATGTGGACTTCCTCTATTTCTCTGCCGTCATAGGCACGTCCGGGCAGACCGCCGATGTCTCCTTCATCTCCAAATCCATGCGTCGTGTCGGCCTGGTCCATTGCATACTGGCGTTCTTCTTCAATACCACGGTGCTGGCATTGACCATCAATATCGCTGCCGGCTTGATTTAGAGAGCATACCCAGATGCAGGTATCCAAGAGAGTTGTAAACCTTTTATGTGGGCTTTTGCTTGCAATTGTGAGCACCTGCAGTACGGCAGAAACCATCGTCATGGTACGTCATGGGGAAAAACCAGAAGGCGGGTTGGGGCAACTTAGCTGCCAAGGACTGAACCGTTCTTTAGCATTGCCCAATGTCTTATTCGGCAAGTTTGGAAAACCTTTTGCCATTTTCGCTCCGGACCCTGGAGTACAGAAAAACGATCAGGGACAGAAGTACAACTATATCCGCCCTCTTGCTACCATTGAACCCACCGCCATACGCGCCGGTCTGCCGGTAAATACGCAGTGGGGGTTTACAGATATCGGGGCTTTAAAAACTGCACTATTGAACAAGGAACTGCAAAATAAGACGGTGTTTGTAGCTTGGGAACATCAGCTACTGGAACAACTGGCGCGAGATATATTAAGGCAGCTGGATGCCGATGCTGCAGGCGTACCTACTTGGGAGAGCAAAGACTTCGATAGCATTTATGTCATCGATATCACGCAAGATAACAACGGCAATAAACATGCATCATTCCGCGTCGATCATCAGAACCTGAATGGTCTTTCGACGCGATGTCCCGAATAAGATATTTTTAAAAGCGATTTTTTGGAGAATCAGAGTTTATGAGTGAAGAAGAGTTTGAAGTCCCTAGCGCCCACGAACATGAGCTGGAACATGCAGCACACGGCGGCGGTCTGGCACAACAAATCGCCATTTTTACCGCGGTGTTATCTACTATGGGCGCCATCGTCAGCTACCAGGGCGGTGCTTCGCAAAACGAAGCCATGTTGTATAAGAACGAAGCGGTGCTTATAAAAGCGCAAGCAACCGATCAATGGGGTTACTACCAGGCAAAAAGCTCGAAAGGCCATCTAATGTCTTTAGCGGTGGATCTGGCGCCGAAAGACAAGGTGGATTACTACCGTGCTCAAGTTGCTAAATATGAAAAGGAAAAGGAAGAGGTTAAACAAAAGGCAGAAAGCCTGGATGCCGCTTCCAAACACGCCGACGACATGAGCGAAGCAGCCATGCATCCGCACCACCGCCTGGCCCAAGCGATGACGCTGCTGCAAATTGCAATCTCTCTCGCATCGATCACGGCTCTTACTCACAAGCGCTGGCTGTTTGCCTGTGCATGCATTGCAGCTATCGGCGGAGTGTCGTTGGCGTTATTAGGCTTTTTTGCTTGATAGAAATCACTCACAGCAATAGTTCCAGCCAATGCACCACAGGCTTGTGGCTGGCTGATTGTAAATGACACTGACAGCCGATGTTAGCGGTGACTATCATTTCCGGCTCATGAGCGTTTAGCGCTGTCAGCTTCTGATTGCGAAGTTCGACGGAAATGTCCGGTTGCAGTAACGAATAAGTACCCGCAGAACCGCAGCATAAGTGAGCATCGGCCACAGGCAGCAGCTCCAAACCTAAACGCCGCAATACGCCTTCCACCAGCCCAGGCAGTTTTTGCCCATGTTGCAAAGTACAAGGGGGGTGGTAGGCGATCTTGCGTTTGCGGTCTTCCGCGCTGAACACTAGCGCTTGCAAGTCTTCCTGTTGCAGTACTTCGGCAATGTCTTTGGTCAGCGCCGATATCCGTGCGGCCTTGATAGCGTATACCGCATCGTCACGTAACAGATAACCGTAGTCTTTGACCTGCACGCCGCAACCGCTGGCAGTCGTCACAATCGCTTCGGCCCCCATCTCAACATGCGGCCACCAGACATCAATGTTGCGCCGCACCATGGCTATGGCTTCTTCCGCGGCAGCTAAGTGCTGGCTGATCGCACCGCAACAACCGGAAACCGGGATCAAACGGATGCCCAACCTGTCCAGTACCCATGCCGCGTTCACATTGATATTGGG
>DATBPY010000049.1:0-6467 GCA_036561085.1 Methylophilaceae bacterium
TGGGAGCACCCTTACCGTTTCGATGTCATCTGTCGTCCTGACCTGATCCCGGAAGGCACGCCGGTGGTGAATATCCTGCAACTGGGGCGTGCGCTGCTAGGCGAAATCAAATTAGAGACACCGATCAAGTCGATCATGGTGTGGAACACCAACCCAGTGACACAATCACCGGAAACCGACAAGATCGTCGCCGGCTTGCAGCGCGAAGACCTGTTCACCATCGTCGCCGACCACTTCATCTCGGACACCGCAGCCTATGCAGACATCGTGTTGCCTGCCGCCATGGGTGCAGAGATGGAGGACATGATCCTGTCTTGGGGCCATCTGTACCTGACCTACAACACCAAATGCATAGACCCGCCCGGCGAAGCCCTCCCCAACAACGAGATATTCCGCCGACTAGCAAAACGTCTAGGTTTCGAGGAAGACAACTTCAAATGGTCGGATAGCGAATGTCTGGAGAATTACGTGGCCTGGGATTCCCCGGCCTGCGAAGGCATAGACCTGGAATATATGCGCGAGCATGGCTTTGCGCGTCTGAACGTAGGCACCAAGGATGACCGTGCCCCGCACAAGAACGGCAACTTCCCTACGCCTACCGGTAAATGCATGCTCATGGTCGAAGGCGCGAAGAACTTCGTCGCCGGTCCGTTCCGCCAGATGTACGAAGGCTTCCAGCCGTTGGAAGACTTGGATCCGTTGCCGGGATACGTTGCGAACCGGGAGTCGACGCAAAACAGCCCGGCACTGGCAGCGAAGTACCCGCTCAATATCATTTCGCCCAAGAGTCACGGCTTCCTTAATTCCTGCTATGCCAATATCGACAACAAGATCAAAGGCCAGGGCGAGCAGTTCGTGATGATCCACCCTGCCGACGCAGTCATGCGCGGCATCGAGGAAGGCATGACGGTACGCGTATTCAACGACCGTGGCGCATTCGAGGGCGATGCCCGCATCACCAAGGACGTGAATCCGGGCATCATCGTCGCCACGCTGGGTTATTGGCGGCAACTCAACAACGGTACGGTGAACTGCATCAGCTCAGCCGAGTTCGGCGACATGGGGCATTCGACGACGTTCTCGGATAATCTGGTGCAGGTGGAGATGCGTTGAAAGAATAAGGTGCTAATAGGCTGGTAAAATAGCAGCTATGAAATCTAATGTAGATGCTAATTACCGCTTTATCGGCGCATATCAGGAAGTCAATGTACGTATCGCGCAGCGCCAGCAGGCGTTGACATTGTATGTAACGCTGACGGTCAGCTTGCTGGCAGCACTGGTAGCGTTAAAACCGGGCGAAAGCAGCGGCAAGTTGCCGATCGAATGGCTGGTGATGGGTTTCCCCGTGGCATCGGTGTGCCTGGTTTTCCTGAATTACATGGCCGAACGTTCCATGACCAACCTGCGCCATTTTCTAGGCACGCTGGAGCGGCTGGATGACGCTCACGAAGTCTTGCCCAGCTACCATGTAGACCCGGTGTGGACGCAAGCCGCCAACAAGGCGCGTCGCTTCCACATTTTTGCGGCGGCGGTATTGGTCGCGGGTGGGAATAGCATAGGTTTGGGCGCAGTCATCAAGATATATCCGGAGCGCATCGCCGCCAATCCCGCTATCGTCTGGCTGACGGGCAGTGTTGCTGTGGCTTCACTGGTTGCGCTGCTACTGATCCCCAGATTGAGTTATAAACCCGAGTCGCAGACTTAGGTTTTCTTCCAGCGCCCGTAATCCTTGAAGCGTTCTATCGCTTCCGCCATTTGCTGCTCGCTCAGCAACACCGGCCCGCCGACCTGCAAGGTCCGCCAATACTGTTCACATAACGTTTCCACTTCCACTGTCACTGCCAGCGCATCATCCAGATCGCTACCCAGCGCGATCATGCCGTGATTCGCCAGCAGGCACGCCTTTTGGCCCTGCAGTGCAACCAATGCAGCGTCGGATAACTCCTGGCTTCCGAACAAGGCATACGGCGCGCAACGGATATGCGTACCGCCCACCAGCGCCATCATGTAATGCAACGGCGGCACGTCATGACGCAGACAGGCGACAGTAGTGGCGAACATGGAATGGGTATGGATGATCGCCCCCACTTCTTTGCGCCCGGCCAGGATATCGCGGTGGAAACGCCATTCGCTGGAGGGGTCGCGGTTGCCGTGGTGTTTGCCGTCGAATTCCATCTGTACCATATCGTGCGGGGTCATGGCTTCGACCGCCATGCCCGAGGGCGTCACCAGAAAACCGTCACCATCGCGCACGCTGACATTACCGGAAGTGCCGCGATTAAGACCTAACACAGAAAGCTGGCGTGTGATCGCCAACAGTTTTTCACGTACCGGGTGCAGGCTGGTCATGGGAATAGACTCCTTAACTGATCCGGGCGGCATACGCCGCGTTCGGTAATGATACCGCTAACCAATCTGGCAGGGGTAACATCGAACGCCGGATTCGCCGCAACACTGCCTTCCGGCAATACATTGACGCTGACGAGCTTGCCCTCCGCAGTACGCCCCTGTATCCAGGCGACTTCATCGGCACTGCGCTCTTCTATCGGTATCTCGTTCAAACCATCGCGCATATTCCAATCGATAGTGGGTGAAGGCACCGCCGCGTAGAACGGCACCTGGTTATCGAACGCTGCTAATGCCTTGAGATAAGTGCCTATCTTGTTGCATACATCACCGTTACCGGTCACGCGGTCTGCCCCCAGGATCACCATATCCACCTCGCCGTGCTGCATCAGATGGCCGCCTGCGTTGTCGGCGATCACGGTATGCGGTACTCCGTGCTGGACTAGTTCCCAGGCGGTGAGGCTGGCACCCTGATTGCGCGGACGGGTCTCATCCACCCATACGTGAATGGGGATACCCGCATCGAACGCGTTATAGATAGGCGACAGCGCAGTGCCCCAATCCACCGTTGCCAGCCAACCGGCATTGCAATGGGTGAGGATGTTCAAGCTACGCTTCTTTTCTTTATGCATGTGCTGGATCAATGCTGCGCCGTGTTTGCCTATGGCTTGATTCAACGCCACATCTTCGTCACAGATCGCAGCCGCTTCGCGCCACGCAACAACGGCACGTTCAGCAACAGGCAATGGCTGCAATAGTTGCGACATGCGCTCGACCGCCCAACGCAGATTGACTGCAGTGGGGCGGGATGCGGTTAATAGTGTGCCTGCGCGATGCAATGACGCATCGCCAGCATCTTGCTGCACCGCCAATGCGATGCCATAAGCCGCAGTTGCTCCTATCAGCGGTGCGCCTCGTACTTGCATGGTTTTGATGGCATGAACCACTTCTTGCAGGGTATTCAATCTATGCACTGCGAACTCATGCGGCAATCTGGTCTGGTCGATAATCTCAATCGCACCGGCAGCCTCTACCGGCCATATGGTGCGCCACGAACGGCCCTGGATTTTCATGTTCCGATCTCAAAAAAGCTATCCACAAAATCTGTGGATAATTGTGGGGACAACTCTGTATTAATACTGTAACGTGTTGCTGGCATAACGATTTCTGCGTATCGCCTAAATTTTAAGCTAATTAAATTATCATTAAAATTCATATAGTTATGATACATCCTTGGCGGCAAAGGGTTTTTTCACAACTCTTAAAGTAAAGCTTGAGCGAGTGTGCACAAGTGAGCTTGACTTGTCGCCAGAAACCCTTACTGCGCGGCTGTATTAAGCAGATTCGGTAATACTGTTTGCGCATTTTCAGTAGTGATTTTTGCCACATCTTCCAGCGGTATCTGACGCAAATCTGCCAATACTTGAGCGATGCGTGCGAGCTCGGCAGGACTGTTACGCTGCTTGCGTATCCATTCCGGCGAAATGTCGGGAGCGTCGGTCTCCAATACGATACTCTCCAGCGGCAATTCGGTCGCCAGTTGGCGTATACGCAAAGCCCGGTCGAAAGTCATGGCGCCGCCGAACCCCAGCTTGAAACCCAGCTTGATGAATTCATCCGCCTGCTGGCGGCTGCCGTTAAAAGCATGGGCGATGCCGCTGCGCACTTTGAAACGCCGCAGGTTCTTCAGCACCGCATCCACGGCACGCCGGACATGCAGGATCACGGGAAGATCATGATCGCGTGCCAACCGCAATTGCCCGCAAAAGAACGATTCCTGTCGCTCAACATCCTGGTTTTCTACAAAAAAATCCAAACCTATTTCGCCTACGGCGACCACTTGTTTGCTTGCGGAAAACCGATCCAGCAACAGGCCTAACGCATCAAGATCGCCATCCTCAGCGCGCCCGGTATATAAAGGATGTATGCCCAGTGCCATGGCACAAACCGGCAAGCGCTGACTGAGCTGGACCACGGTCTCGAAATTCGCCCGCTCCACGGCAGGTACCACGATACGAGTCACACCGTTTTTCTGCGCAGCCAGGGCAACCGCATCGCGGTCGGTGTCGAATTCTGCCGCATCCAGATGGCAGTGGGTGTCGATCAAACGGTTAGTTGGTGTTGGGCCGTGCACGGATGCGGATATCCTTACCGACAAAATCCAATTGTTGAATGGTAAGCGAAACAGCCTGATCCATCTCTGTGAATACCGGCAGATCGAACATGCCCATGGATGCATTGCCCAACAACGTAGGAGCCATATATAACACCAGCTCGTCTATCATGCCTGCGTTCAGTAACGACCCGCTCAGTTTATACCCGGCCTCCACATGTAGTTCGTTGATCTCTCGTCTGGCGAGTTCCTGCATCAGCGCGGCAAAGTCCACGCGCCCGTGCGCATCGGGCAATGCGATGACTTCAGCTCCGACCTTGCGCAAAGCTGCTGCGTTGTTTTCGTCTATGACTGCACACACTACCAGTGCCCCACCTTGCAGTATCCTCATGGCAGGTGACATCCGGCAACGGCTATCGAGGATGATACGTAGAGGCTGACGACCTATATCCAGTTCGCGCACATTGAGCTGCGGATCATCAGCCAGCACAGTGCCGACGCCGGTGAGAATGGCACAGGATCGCGCGCGCCAGTGTTGCACATCCAGTCTGGCAGCATCTCCCGTGATCCATTGACTGGTGCCGTTAGCAAGCGCGGTCTTGCCGTCCAGACTGCTCGCCATCTTGCTGCGCACCCAAGGGCGGCCGCGCTCCATGCGCGACACGAAGCCGATATTGAGTTCGCGTGCCTGTGCTTGCATCAGACCGACTGCGATCTCTATGCCGTGTGCTTGTAATAATGTCAGGCCGCTACCGGATACTTTGGGATTAGGATCTTGCATGGCAGCCACGACCCTGGCGACACCGGCATGGACTAATGCTTCAGCACACGGCGGCGTACGGCCATAGTGGCTGCACGGTTCCAGAGTGACATATACGGTAGCGCCTTTGGCTTTGTCTCCGGCTTGCTGCAAGGCATGGACTTCTGCATGCGCCTGCCCGGCGCGTTCATGCCAGCCCTCGCCCACGACTTTGCCGTCGTTGACGATGACGCAGCCTACGTGCGGATTGGGAGAGGTGGTATATAAACCCCGATCTGCAAGCCTGAGGGCTTGTGCCATGTGCTGGTGATCGGCAGCAGAGAATGCCATTTAGGGATCGAGCGGGTCGGTACTGCGGCGTTTGAGTTTGTTCAGGTCGCGAATGGCTTCGCGGAAATCTTCCACATCCTGGAAGCTACGGTAGATGGACGCAAAGCGGATATACGCGACTTTATCCAGACGGCGCAGTTCATGCATCACCGCCTCGCCCAGTTCGCGCGAAGCGATCTCTCGCTCGCCTTGCCCCAGTATCTTCTGCACGATATGGTCTATCGCCTGGTCTACATATTCGGTAGGTACCGGGCGTTTGTGCAAAGCACGAGTGAAGGACAGGCGCAGTTTATTACGGTTGAATTCTTCGCGTGTCGCATTCTGTTTCACTACTTGCGGCAGGTGCAGGTCTGCCGTTTCATAGGTGGTGAAGCGTTTGTCGCAAGCGGCGCAACGCCGGCGGCGGCGGATGCTGTTACCTTCGTCGTTGACTCTGGAGTCTATGACTTGTGTATCTTCAGCACCGCAGAATGGACATTTCATAATTAGGAATCAACCCTTAATCAAGCACCATATACCGGAAATTTAGCGGTCAAAGCATGCACCTTGGCCTTGGTTGCCGCCGTTACCGCTGCATCGTTCGGCTTATCCAGGATATCAGCGATCAGATTCGCCACCTGAGCTGCCTCGGCTTCCTTGAAACCGCGCGTAGTGATCGCTGGCGAACCTATGCGTATACCCGAAGTGACGAACGGGCTTTCCGGATCGTTCGGGATCGCGTTCTTGTTAACGGTGATGTGCGCTTCGCCCAGCAGAGCGTCGGCCGCTTTTCCAGTTAAACCTTTAGGCCGCAGATCGACCATGAACATGTGCGATTCGGTACGCCCGGAGATGATGCGCAAGCCGCGTTCGGCCAGCGTGCTTGCCAGTGTTGACGCGTTCTTCAACACTTGCTCCTGATAGGTCTTGAAGTCAGGT
>DATBPY010000050.1:0-4210 GCA_036561085.1 Methylophilaceae bacterium
ATAATAGGTGCTTTGGGAACATTGCAGACGGGAGTGAATTTTACCTGAAAGGGATGGGGGCGACAATGAAACTACGGAGGTGTAGCATGCAACGCCGGTGGGTAATAGTTGCTGACATTCAAGCTCGGCTTGATTTAGAATCAAGAATAGATCAGCAATTACAGCACTTTAAATAGCAATCCATTCTGTATTTATTTCAATTATTCCTGGATAACTTATGTCACGTTCGCGCCTTTTAGAAACTCAGGGCTTTAACCAGCTTGCAGAAGCCAGGGATGGCTATTATCTGTATAACCGCAATGATGTATACGTCGGCGGAGCGATAGAGAAATACGGCGAATATAGCGCCTTGGAAATGCACACCTTGAAGCAATTGTGCGCACCAGGCGACATCGTGATCGAGATCGGCGCCAATATCGGGACGCATACCGTCTCCCTTGCCAAGCACGTCGGCAACCAGGGCCGCATATTGGCGATCGAACCGCAGCGCCTGGTATTCCAGACGCTGTGTGCCAACGTCGCACTCAACAGCCTGCAGAACGTGGATTGCTATTGGGCAGCAGTAGGCGATAAGGAAGGCGCTATCACCGTCCCCGAACCTGACCCGAATCTACAGACCAATCTGGGCGGCATCTCTCTGATCAATGCCCAACAAGGCGTTCAAGTGGAATGCCTGACTTTGGACAGGTTCATTGGCTTACCGCGTGTAAAGATGATCAAGATAGATGTGGAAGGCATGGAGACCGAGGTCATCGCCGGCGGTTTGCAATTGCTGCAAAGATTCAAACCGTTCCTGTATGTGGAGAACGACAGAGTGGATAGATCCGAAGCATTGATGAAGCTGATCAGCGGCCTGGGTTATCGCATGTACTGGGATATGCCGTTCCTGTTCAATCCGGATAATTATTATGCAGAGAAAGAGAACCTGTACCCCACCGTGGTCTCAGTCAACATGATATGCATACACCGCGATGCCAACATCAACATCGAAGGGTTTGCAGAGATCACCGATTTCAAATCCCATCCTATGCTCACCGCAGCCGCGCACAAATAATTTTTTTATTTCCCGGCTTTCCCGCTAGGGTTAGCCGGACACGTCATCTTATCCAGCATGGCCCGATACATGGCGACACTCTTGAGTTCGCCCTGGCTTTCGGGATGCGTTGCCAGATAGTCCACCACTGCATTAAGCACCTGTCGGCGTGAGCGTTTTTCAATGTCGTCGCACATCGGCGGACTATCCTTGATCTCTTTTTTGAACAGGTAGCCGGAGATGTAGCCGTCGATATAGCCCATGCACAAACCGAAAGAAAATTCGCTACGCTTGGCAGGATCGGCGGCCTGCTGGCAAAGTTTGTACAGGTCCGCGCCGGTTTCAAACTCACCGCCGGCATATGCTGTCAACGGCAACGATAACGCTAATATCAATAATACTTTTCTTATCATAACGAACCTCAATCAGGGACTTACGTTGACCACGATACCAAGCTTGCGAATGGCTTCTGCATACGCGGCTAACTGTTCTGCAGGCAGCGCCGACAAATGTAACGCAGCGGGCTGCATGGAAGGTCGGGCGATGCCGTAGAAATGTACGCCTACGATATGATCTTTCACTTGCTTGATGAATCGCAGATACGCGGAAAATTCTTCTTCACCCGGCGGTGATCCATCTACGGCGAACCAGCAGGTTTGCACCCAAGTCGGGCACAGCGCGGCGCATTGCAACAAACGGCGGCGCACCGCTTCGATATTGTCGTTGACCTGATTGATCTGTGCCATGCCCTCGCTGGTCGCCCTATCCACTTTGAACCATACTTCGCCGTTGATGGCGGCCATGTCGGTAATCGCTTGCTGCACTTGCTTTTGCTGCATCAGACTGCCGTTGGTGATCAACCGCACCTTTATCTTGTTTGTCAGATCGAACTGTTGCAGGAGTTTTCCGACAACAGCAACGACCGCGCCGAACTCCTTGGCGCTAGTCGGTTCACCGTTACCGGAAAAAGCGATATCTTGTACCGGCAAGCCGTGGGCATGCTGTTGCAACCAATCGCCGTGGATAGTTTGGGTCAAAAAACTGCGCAGTTCAGTTTCGAGTTGGGCAAGAGCAATAACAGGCGCCGCACCGCGCACCAGATCCGGCACCTGGCAGTAGATGCAGGCCCAGTTGCAGGCGTTGTTGGGGTTGAGATTGATGCCGATGGAGACCCCGCCGGCGCGCCGCGAAACTACAGGGTAAACGTAGGTGAAACCGGCGCTGTCGCGGCTATGGTCGTGTACGGTGAGCGTGGCCGTAGCCATTGGTCTTTAAGAATAGCCGGGAGGTGTCGTACTAGCGAAAGAAGGACGTTCCTGCACTCTTGCATAAAGCGCTGCCAGGTTAGGATACATTTCGCGCCAGTCGGTTGCAGGCATGCGCGCACCGAGATACGCCAGTGCGCAGCCCACGGCGATATCCGCCAGGCCGAAACTGTTACCCACGCACCACTTGTCGCCGCCCAGGTCTTCGCTCAACACACGCAAACCGCGACTTACCTTGGCCTGCTGGCGTGCGATAAGCTGTTCGTCACGTTTGCTTTCTTCACGACGGCCTTCCATCACCACCGCCACAGCCGCATCGCAGATGCCGTCGGCCAAGGCTTCCCAGCGGCGCACTTCTATACGTCTTGCAGCCGGGATCAAATGCATCACCGGGGTTTTTTTATCCAGATATTCGGTGATCACCGGAGAATCGTACAAAGCAGTACCGTCATCCAGCAACAAAGTAGGGACTTTAGCGAGCGGATTGTGTGACAGCAAAGGAGAATCCGGAGAACTCAGGTCGACTTCCACCAGTTCGCATTCGATGCGTTTTTCAATCAATACGACACGTACCTTACGCGCGTAGGGGCTATTCGGAGTAACGAAAAGTTTCATGCGGTTCTATAGTAATTAAAAACGTGAAGAGAGTCGGATTATAATGCAATTCATGCTTCCCGCCGCCACTGCCATCTCTCAACAAGTTTCCGCCGCCCTTGCCGAAGACATGGGCGCAGGGGATCTGACCGCTCAACTCATCGCTGCCGACAAGCTGGCAACCGCACAGGTGATATGCCGCGAAAGCGCAGTGTTATGCGGTTCGGCCTGGTTCGAGGCGTGCTTTCACCATCTGCATAAAGATATCAAAATCGAGTGGTCGGCTCATGAAGGCGACGGTATTACGCCTAATCAGAAAATATGTGAATTGCGCGGTAACGCGCGTGCCATACTCAGCGGCGAACGCTGCGCCTTGAATTTCCTGCAAGCACTTTCCGCCACCGCCACCCTCACCCGCCAATATGCCGAAGCCATCGCAGGCACGAAGGCTGTGGTCATGGATACGCGCAAAACCCTGCCGGGCATGCGGCTGGCGCAAAAATACGCAGTCACCGTCGGCGGCGGGGATAACCAGCGCATCGGCCTGTTCGATGGCATCCTTATCAAAGAGAACCATATCGCTGCTGCGGGCAGCATTGAAAAAGCACTGGCAGAAGCCGGCAAATATGATGTGCCGGTACAGATCGAAGTAGAAAGCCTGGAACAATTGGAGATCGCACTGCGATCCGGCGCAAAACTCATATTACTGGATAATTTCGATCTGCCCGGTTTGCGTAAAGCTGTTGCAATGACTGCAGACCGCGCGCAACTAGAGGCGTCCGGTGGTATCACCCTAGCCAATATCCGCGCTGTGGCTGAAACCGGAGTACACCGCATTTCCGTCGGCAGCTTGACCAAAGACATCCGTGCCGTAGATTTTTCCATGCGCATCGTCGTATAAATATTGCCCCGCAACACCTCCAGACCTTGACCAAAACGGCCTGAACCGCTACTCTATTGGGTTCGACAATAAAATCATTACGCATTAAAAGTAATCAGGAAGTAAACGGGGCATTATGGAATTAACTGGCGCAGAAATCGTTATTCACTGTCTGGCAGAAGAAGGGGTCAAATATGTATTTGGCTACCCTGGCGGAGCCGTGCTTAACATTTACGACGAAATCTTTAAACAAGATAAGTTCCAACACGTCCTGGTACGCCATGAACAAGCAGCGGTACATGCCGCCGACGCATATTCGCGTGCCACCGGTAAAGTCGGCGTAGCACTGGTGACTTCCGGCCCCGGTGCGACCAATGCTGTGACCGGCATCGCCACTGCGTATATGGATTCCATTCCGCTGGTGGTGATCTCCGGCCA
>DATBPY010000051.1:0-2279 GCA_036561085.1 Methylophilaceae bacterium
CTCTTGGCTATAGGCGATGCCGTAACGCGGTAACAGCTCGTCATAAGCTTTTTTCTGGGCCGTGGAGATACGCCCCTGGCGCAAGACAAAGCTCTTGATACTGCGGTGATGTTCGGATTCTTCAGTGGTCATGATTTATAACTAATAGCCTATAACTTATAAGTCTGGTTACCTTGGGTAAATCCCAGCAATGGCACATCGATATTCTTTCCTAGCGCGATTACCTTGAATAACTCGCCCATCTCCGCCGGTGATAACAGTTTTTGTGCTGCCGCCACTTGCTGCATGTAGTTGACGACATCATCCGGCGAGGTTTCGGCCAGCAACTCTGTAATGCCGCATGCGATCAAAAATTGCGCCTGCGATGTATAACCCAGCAAGCTCAACCCGTTTCCCTGCGCGGCTATGGCGATGGCAGTAAAATCGACATGCGCCGTGATGTCCTGCAAACCAGGATAAAACAGCGGATCGTTATGGGCATGATGCCGGTAATGGCACATCAATGTGCCATGTTCGCGCTGCGGATGATAATACTCGCGTTGCGGAAAACCATAATCCAGCAACAATATCGCCCCCTGCTCCAGCACACCAGCCAGACTGGCGACCAAGGCCGGTGCCGCCAGATTGATCTCTGCCAGATAACCTTCCGGCAGATTCAGTGCAGTGACTGCATCCAGCAAATCTCCTTGTGCCAGCGGCATGTCGCGCCACACGAAGCGCCGGTTCTCTACGCCGATACCAAGCTCGGAGAGGGTGCCAACCGCTTCCCTGGTGTGTGCGACCAGATGCACCGGCATGGCATCCAGCACTTCGTTGCCTATCACCAACCCTGTAAACTTTTCGGGCAAGGTATCGAGCCAAGCCACTTTTTGCGCCAGATGTGCTGGTAACGCGTCCGTCACTCTTTGCTGCTGGGTCTTACGCAAGCTGGCGCTGGGCTCCAGTATCAAATAACGCTCGGGCAAGCATTCCAAGACACTCAACTCTAACAGCAGATCAACGACCAGTTTGCCACTACCTGCACCCAACTCCAGAATGTCGCCGCCTACAGCATTAAGTATCTGTGTGGCCTGCTTTGCCAAACACCTCCCGAATAAAGGAGAAATCTCGGGTGCGGTGACAAAATCGCCATCCACGCCGAACTTCTGTAACCCCGCGCTGTAGTAACCTAGGCCGGGAGCATATAGCGCCAGATGCATGAAACGTGCAAAGCTGATCCAGCCGTTATTTTCCTGAACTTCAGCAGAGATCAGCTTACAAAGCAATTCACTGTGAACGAGCGCGGCGGGCGATGGGGAAGGTAGAGAACTCATGGCTGTGCTACATTATAGCCCGCGAAATACACTGAGGCATCGCATAGGTTTTCACAGACACAACATCATGGCAGACAAAATCATCCTTATCACCGGCGGGGCCAAACGCGTTGGCGCAGCGATCTCTCGCCTGCTGCACGCGGGTGGGTGCAAAGTGATGATCCATTATCGCAGCTCGGCAACAGATGCGACTGCACTGCAAACTGAGCTGAATGGCATTCGCCCTGATTCCGCAGCTATTTTTCAGGGCGATCTGCTTGATCTGGCAACATTATCGGAACTGGTGGCAGAAACTGTGCGCCGCTTCGGCGGATTGGATGTACTGGTCAACAATGCTTCCAGCTATTACGCCACAGAGATCGGCAGCATTACTGCTGACGATTGGGAGAATCTGCTGGGTACCAATCTCCGCGCGCCATTGTTCCTATCGCAGGCGGCAGCCCCTGAATTGAAGAAGCGCCAAGGTTGCATCGTCAATATCACCGACATGCATGTGGAACAGCCAAAGAAGGACTACATGGTGTACAGCATTGCCAAGGCAGGACTGGCCACGCTGACCCGCGCCTTGGCCAAGGATCTGGCACCCGATGTAAGAGTGAATGCCGTCGCCCCCGGCCCCGTACTATGGCCTGACGATAACCCGCAATTCGATGAAGATTACCGGCAAAAAGTCATTGCACAAACGTTGCTGAACCGGGTCGGGGAACCTGAGGATGTGGCGCGCGCCGTGCGTTTTCTGATCAACGACGCGCCGTTTGTGACGGGGCAAGTGATCGCAGTAGATGGCGGACGCTCCATCAATCTATAAATAATATGATGACACCTACACTTTCCGGCAATGCGCTGAAACTGCGCAACAAGCTGCAAACCAACGTCGGCAAGGCGATCAGCGACTTCAACATGATAGAAGACGGCGACACCCTGCTGGTGTGCCTGAGCGGCGGCAAAGACTCCTACACCCTGCTG
>DATBPY010000052.1:0-18960 GCA_036561085.1 Methylophilaceae bacterium
GTGTTGCTTGGCGATGTTGTTGATCAATTCCAGCATGTTCACGGTCTTGCCCACACCGGCGCCGCCGAACAGGCCGACTTTACCGCCCTTGGCGAACGGGCAAACCAGGTCGATCACCTTGATGCCGGTTTCCAGCAAGTCAACGGATGGGGAAAGTTCATCGAATTTCGGTGCGATCTGATGGATGGAACGGCGTTCTTCGGTTTTTACCTCGCCTACGTCATCGATCGGGCGGCCCAATACGTCCATGATACGGCCCAGTGTACCGTGACCCACGGGCACCATGATCTGCGAACCGGTGTTCTTCACCGACATGCCGCGACGCAAGCCGTCGGAAGAACCCATGGCGATGGTACGTACCACGCCGTCTCCCAATTGCTGTTGTACTTCCAGCGTCAGTCCTGCTTCGGCAAAGCTGCCGGAGCTATTGTCGTCAAGCACCAAGGCGTCATAAACCTTGGGCATTCCCTCGCGTGGAAACTCAACGTCAACCACGGCACCGATACACTGTACGATTTTTCCAGAACTCATCTTGATTCCCCGTCTATCCTAATTCGTTTACTTGGCCGCTACTTCGTAGCGGCACTTTGAAAATTTGGTCTCGTCATAACGTTTACACATTAGCCTCGCCCAATTTTAAAAGTGCCCTTACACAGCAGCAGCGCCACCTACAATTTCAGAAATTTCCTTGGTAATAGCTGCCTGACGCGCCTTGTTGTAGATCAGTTTCAATTCGCCGATCACGTTCTTGGCATTATCGGAAGCAGCCTTCATAGCCACCATGCGCGAACTTTGTTCAGAAGCGATATTTTCCGAAACCGCGCTGTAGACCAAAGATTCGATATACCGCATCAGCAGATCATCGATCACCACATTGGCTTCCGGCTCGTAGATATAATCCCACTGACCTTCCGGGCTGCCAAGTTTTTCACCGGAAAGGGGCAGCAATTGCTCGGTCACTGCCTCCTGCCTCATGGTGTTGATGAAGCGCGTATAGGTGATGTACAAGGCATCGATCTCACCTGCTACATAAGCATCCAGTAACACCTTCACCGGACCGATCAGCTTTTCCAGATGCGGCACATCGCCCATACCTACCAGATGTGATTTGACGTTGCCGCCAACACGGTTCATGAAGCCAAATCCCTTATTGCCGATAGGAGTAACAAACACGCCCTTACCTTCGGTTTCCCATGTTTTCATATTGGAGAGCGCAAGACGCAATACGTTGGTATTCAAGCCACCGCACAGGCCTTTATCGGATGTCACCACGATCATGCCTACATTCTGTGTCGCTTTACGCGCTTGCAGGAATGAGTGCTTGTATTCCGAATTGGCATGGGAAAGGTGTGCTGCCACATTGCGGATCTTTTCCGCATAAGGCCGCGCAGCGCGCATCCGTTCCTGCGCTTTACGCATTTTGGATGCGGCCACCATTTCCATGGCCTTGGTGATCTTGCGCGTATTTTCTACGCTCTTGATCTTGGTTCGTATTTCTTTACTACCAGGCATGAGATCGTCTCCGGCTCTTAGTAGGCGTTGTTTGCTTTAAAGTCTTCGATCGCGGCGCACAATGCTTTTTCGTCATCGCCGGACAAGTCTTTGGTCGACTCGATATTGTCTATCAATGACTTGTATTTAGCTTTGAGGAAAGACTGCAATGCGGCTTCGAACGCCAGTGCTTTAGGCACTGGTACGTCGTCCAGATAACCCTTATTGGCAGCCAGCAGTGTCACTGCCATGGCAGCCACACTCATAGGTGCATACTGCACTTGCTTCATCAGCTCGGTCACCATGCGACCACGTTCCAGCTGTTTGCGCGTTGTTTCATCCAGATCGGAAGCGAACTGCGCGAATGCAGCCAGTTCACGGTATTGTGCCAATGCCAGACGCACACCGCCGCCCAGCTTCTTGATGACTTTGGTCTGCGCTGCACCGCCTACGCGAGACACCGAAATACCGGCGTTGATCGCAGGACGGATACCGGCGTTGAACAAGTCGGTTTCCAGGAAGATCTGACCGTCGGTAATGGAGATCACGTTGGTCGGCACGAAAGCTGACACGTCGCCGGCAGCGGTTTCGATCACCGGCAATGCGGTCAGAGAACCGGTTTTGCCTTTGACTGCGCCATTGGTGAATTTCTCTACATAGTCTTCGTTCACACGAGCAGCGCGTTCCAGCAAGCGTGAGTGTAGATAGAACACGTCACCAGGATAAGCTTCGCGGCCCGGCGGACGACGCAACAGCAGCGACACTTGGCGATACGCCCATGCCTGCTTGGTCAAGTCGTCATAAATGATCAGTGCATCTTCACCGCGGTCGCGGAAATATTCGCCCATGGTGCAACCGGCATACGGTGCAATGAATTGCATCGCAGCGGATTCTGAAGCGGTTGCAGCCACCACGATGGTGTATTCCATCGCGCCGTTCTCTTCCAGCTTGCGCACCACGTTAGCGATGGTAGAAGCTTTTTGGCCGATAGCGACGTAGATACAGGTCATGTTCTGACCTTTTTGATTGATGATGGCGTCTACTGCGACAGCCGTTTTACCGGTCTGGCGGTCACCGATGATCAGCTCGCGCTGACCGCGGCCGATAGGCACCATGGCGTCAATCGCCTTCAAACCTGTTTGTACTGGCTGTGATACCGATTTACGTGCGATCACGCCCGGTGCCACTTTTTCAATCTTGTCCGTCATCTTGGCGTTGATCGGGCCCTTGCCGTCTATCGGCTGACCAAGCGAATTCACCACGCGACCCAGCAATTCTGGGCCAACTGGCACTTCCAGAATGCGGCCGGTGCATTTCACCGTATCGCCTTCAGTGATGTGTTCATATTCACCCAGCACCACAGAACCTACGGAATCTCGCTCCAGATTCAGCGCCATGCCGAAGGTGTTACCGGGGAATTCCAACATTTCACCCTGCATCACGTCTGACAGGCCATGAATACGCACGATACCGTCAGTCACAGAAACAACGGTACCCGTGGTACGGGATTCTGTGCTGGAACTGAAATTCTCCAGGCGGCTTTTGATGAGTTCACTAATCTCGGATGGTGACAACTGCATAATTTCTCCTAACTTTTCAGCGTATAAGCCAAATCTTGTAATTGGCCACGTACAGAAGCATCTATCACGGCATCACCAACGATGATTTTGACTCCGCCAATGAGTTCTGGGTCAACCGCGAATTGCGGCTCAATTTTCTTTTTGAAACGTGTTTCCAGCGGGGCCAGCAACGCCTGCACCTGCTTTTTATCCAGCGGGGAGGCAGAGATAATGGTGGCTTGTTCAACACCGCCGTCTTCTGCCTTAAGCGCTTCATACATCTCTGCGATCACCGGCAGTAACGACAACTTGTCGTTCTCTACCAGCAATTTGATCAGATTGGTACCGCTTGCATCCAGCTTGTCTCCGCACACTTTACCGAACATCTTTTCGACCTGTTCGGAAGTGAGTTTGGGGTCGGCAATCGCCAGACTCATCTGCTCATTGCTTGCGACTGCCGCCAACAATTGCAGCATGCCGGACCAGTTGTCCTGAGACTTATGTTGTTTGGCAAGCCGGTAGATCGCTACTGCGTAAGGTCTTGCCAGGGTTGTAATTTCGGCCACGGCTTATCCTTAGAGTTGGCTTGCCACAGTGTTCAGGATATCGGCATGTGCCTTGGCATCGATCTCGCGGCGCAGGATCTTTTCAGCCCCCGCAACCGCCAGCTCAGCCACTTGCTGACGCAATGCCTCTTTGGCGCGGAAAACTTCCTGCTCCAGCTCAGCTTTGGCACCAACCTGAATGCGGTCAGCTTCGACTTTTGCCTGTGCCTTGGCTTCGTCGATGATGCCGGAGGCGCGCTTCTCAGCCTGAGCGATGATATCGGAGCCCTGTTGCTTGGAATCGCGCAGTACTTCTGCTGCACGCTTGGCCGATATCTCCAGTTCGTGTTTGCCACGCTCGCCTGCAGCCAAACCGTCGGCAATGGTTTTTTGCCGGGTCTCAATAGCCTTAAGCAACGGCGGCCAAACGAATCTGGCAGTAAACCAGATCAGCAAGGCAAACGACACCGCTTGCGCGAACAATGTCAAATTAATGTTCATGTTTGCTCCTGTGTTGTCAGACTACCTGACAACTCGACCTTATTTAATGACGCTGAGTAGCGGGTTAGCAAACGCGAACATCATGGCCAGACCAACGCCGATAATGAAAGAAGCGTCGATCAGACCCAGTAGCAAGAATACTTTGGCTTGCAGCGCTGGAATCATTTCAGGCTGACGTGCAGCGCCTTCCAGGAAGCTTGCGCACATGATGCCGATGCCGATACAAGCACCTGCAGCGCCTAAACCAATAATAAGACCAATACCAATACCGGTGTAGGCCTGAATCAATGCTAAGTGTTCCATTACTTTTCCTTTCGGTTGAATTTACGACTATTAAACAATTAAACTGTTAAAAATTAATGACTTTCATGTGCCATGGCAATGTAGACCACCGTCAACATCATGAAAATAAAGGCCTGCAATATTACGATCAGGATGTGGAAGATTCCCCAACCCCAACCCAGCAGAGCACCTAAAACGGTACCCGTTACTCCCGTTGCCGCCCACATACCTATCAACAGGAAGATGATCTCGCCCGCGTACATGTTGCCGAAAAGACGCAAAGAATGGGATAACGGCTTGGAGATGTATTCGATCATGTTGAAAGCAAAATTGGCAGGCCAAACGAGTGGATTGCTACCGAACGGTGCGCAAAACAATTCATGGATCCAGCCGCCCAGGCCTTTAACCTTGATGCTGAAGAATATCATCAGCAACCACACGGATAATGCCAGCGCGAAGGTGGCGTTTACGTCCGCGGTAGGCACGCTACGCCAGTGCTCTTGGCCGAGAGCATGATGATAGAACCCAGCCATGATATCCACCGGCAGAAAGTCCATGGCATTCATGAACAATACCCAAACGAATACGGTAAGTGCCAACGGCGCAAGGAAGCTATGACGTTCGCCGTGGAATATCGATTTCACCTGATCATCCACAAACTCTACCAGCAACTCGACAAATGCCTGACGTTTGTTAGGAACGCCAGATGTCGCACCATGAACGATCCAACCCAGAAAACCAAAAACTACCACCCCCAGAAAAAAGGCGGTCACCAATGTATCCACATTCAATACCCAAAAACCGCTATTACCAACGGAATGTGTGTTGTATGTCAGATGGTGTCCGATATATTCGGATGGTGTCAGTAGTTCTGCAGCCATGTTTATAAAACCCTAGAATTCAATTTATAGATTTCAATTTACTTCTTTTATCGAGAATAGCGCCGCGCCCGATAATACGGCGGCGGCACCTAATCCACTCATCAGTGCCAATGGCACCAGACCTGCATAAACCTTAAATACCAGCAAAAGCGTCAAGAAGATCACCACGATCTTAACCGCTTCTGCTTTCAGCAATTTGACAAGAACGCTACTCGCGTCCTGTTGCTTTTCCCGCACCACCCAAAACCCTGCGATGCTGCCGATAATCACTGCTCCGCCGCCCGCCATCGCCGATACCCCGGCGTGCACTCCCCCCAGGAAACTCGAGGCGGCTATTACCGCAAGAGTCACCATCAGCTGTATTTTGATCATACGTATAAAGACTTGATCCACTTCCGGCTTTCGTAAGTTTCGCGGCTTGAATTCAGCAAAGCCCCGAATTTTCGTTTGAAACGACTATCAAGTCAAGCTTCAATGACGTTTTGCTTTTTTCAAGGCTGCTAAAATATCATCCAGTTGCTCCAGATTCGCATAGTGAATTTTCATCACACCCGCGCCTTTTTTACCTTGCTGGATGGTGATTGTTGCCCCCAACGTTTCTGAAATATCCTGCTCCAGTCGTGCCACATCGGTATCTATAAGTTTTTCTGGCTTGGGCTGACTGTTGGCACGCTTGACCAGTTCTTCTGCCTCGCGCACCGACAGGTTCTTTTGTGCAATCTGCTCTGCAGCGGCGAGCTGTTTGGCTCCGCTCAAGCCCAGCAAAGCACGTGCATGACCCATATCGATGCGGTTTTGCATCAACATCTGTTGCACATTGACATGCAGACTTTGCAATCTCAATAGATTAGTCACTGCGCTACGCGAACGCCCTACTGCTTCCGCCGCGGTTTGGTGGGTCATGCCGAATTCATTGATCAGTCGTTGAATGCCGTTCGCCTCTTCCAGAGGGTTCAGGTCTTCGCGCTGGATATTTTCGATCAAGGACATCGCCAATGCCGCTTCGTCGGCGATATCGCGCACCAAGGCGGATATTTCGTTTAAACCTGCCAGCTGGGCTGCGCGCCAGCGGCGCTCACCGGCAATGATTTCATATTTTTCGGGAATGCCGCTACCCGGCAGCAAGCGCACCACGATAGGCTGCATGACGCCTTGCGCTTTGATGGAGTCAGCCAGTTGCGCCAGAGATTCCGGGTCCATCTGTGTGCGCGGCTGATATTTACCCGGTTGCAATTGGCTAACGCTTAATGTGCGCAACACCTCGCCTCCCGGTGCAGCATCGCTATCTCCGCCCAGTAGTGCATCCAGTCCGCGTCCCAATCCTCGCATATTAGCCATGTCGCTTTCCTTTATTGATCATTTCACCTGCCAATGCCAAATACGCCTGCGCACCTTTTGAGGCTTTATCGTGGTACAGCACCGGCAACCCATAACTGGGCGCTTCCGCCAAACGGATATTACGAGGGATCACGGTGCGGTATACCTTGTCGCCGAAATGCTGCACCAACTGCGCCGATACTTGCTGCGCCAGCATGTTGCGCGGGTCGAACATGGTGCGCAGCAAACCTTCTATTTCCAGCACCGGATTGAGATGGCCTCTTACTTTTTTGATGGTCTTCACTAAATCCGACAGACCTTCCAGCGCATAATATTCGCATTGCATGGGAATCAGCACCGCTTGCGCCGCAGTCAGCGCATTAACCGTAATCAGATTAAGCGCGGGAGGGCAATCCAACAGTACATAGTCGTAGCTCTCTTCCAATGCTTCAATGGCTTTTTTCAATCGGGTCTCGCGCGCGAATTCATTCACCAGCTCGACCTCGGCGCCAGCCAACTCACGGTTGGCAGGGGCCAAGTCAAAACCCGCTTTCGGCACTTTGATCTTCACTTCGTCCAATGTTTTGTCGCCCAGCAAAACGTCATACATGGAAACAGGGACTTCGTCCTTGCTCACACCGCTACCCATGGTGGCATTGCCTTGCGGGTCGAGGTCTATCAGCAATACACGGCGCTTGGTGGCAGCAAGACTGGCTGCCAGATTAACGCAAGTAGTGGTTTTGCCCACTCCGCCTTTTTGATTGGTGATGGCCAGTATCTTCATGCTTGAAGAAGTACCAAATGACGCTGAGCATCTAGGCCGGGAACGGTGAGCGGTAATACTTCAGTGCGCAATTGTTTGACTTGTTCCAGTTCGTCATAAGGGTGCACCCCTTTCATCGCCGCCCAGCTTCCGTTTTCGGCCAGCAGATGCTTGGTCAGGCGCACAAACTCGGATAAATCTGAAAAAGCGCGCGACACGATGGTCTCGAATTTCTTTTCCGGCTGATATTCTTCAACACGCTTACACACTACTTCCAGATTCTCTATGCCCAGCTCTGCTTTGGCCTGGCTTAAGAACGCTGCTTTTTTGTGACTGGAATCCAGTACTGTCACCTGACAGTCCGGTCTCACCAATGCAATAGGAATGCCGGGCAATCCGGCGCCGCTACCCACATCCAGTACATGTTGACTATGCAAATGCGTGAGTATGGAAAAACTATCCAGCAGATGCAAGGTGACCATGTCGTCCAACTCGCGCACCGCAGTCAGGTTATGCACTTTGTTCCATTTCGCCAGCAATGCCAGGTAATCCAGCAGTTTTTGCTGTACTTCTTTTGGAAAGCTGAGGCCTAGAGCAGCTAAACCGCTCTCCAATGTCGTTTCCAGAGTCATGCGGCACCCTGTGCGGATCGTTTGGGTTGCACATGTTTCTTATCTATAGGTTTCTTTTGCATATGCTTTTTCTTGATGTACACCAGAAGCAACGAGATCGCTGCAGGCGTAACGCCGGCGACACGTCCGGCCTGCCCCAGGGTTTGCGGTTTATGTTGGTTAAGTTTTTGCTGTGCCTCTATGGAAAGTCCGCGCACCTCGCGGTAATCCATATCCACGGGTAATGCCAGCTCTTCGTAATGGCGACTGCGTTCGATCTCTTCCTGCTGACGGTCGATATAACCTTGATATTTGGCCGCTATCTCCAGTTGCTGGCAGACTTGAGGATCGGTTTGCGCCAGACCGCCCGCTGCAGGCAACGTCATCAGATCCTGATAACTCACTTGCGGACGGCGTAATAGTTCAAACAGAGTGTATTCACGTTCTATGGCCACGCCCAATACTCTTTCCGCATCGGCAGCGGCTAATGTCTTAGGATTCACCCAGGTGGATCTCAAACGCTCTTGCTCAAGCGCAATGGCTTCTTGTTTTCTGGAAAATGCTTCCCAACGCACATCATCGACTATGCCTAAACGCCGACCGGCTTCGGTCAAACGCAAGTCGGCATTATCTTCACGTAACATCAGCCGGTATTCGGCACGGCTAGTAAACATACGATACGGTTCGTTCACGCCGCGCGTGATGAGGTCATCCACCAGCACCCCAAGATATGCCTGATTGCGGCTTGGGCACCAGGCAGCTTGCTCGGCGGCATATAAACCGGCGTTCAACCCTGCGAGCAGGCCTTGCGCTGCGGCTTCTTCATAGCCGGTGGTGCCGTTGATCTGCCCGGCAAAAAACAGTCCCTGCACAGCTTTAGTCTCCAGCGAGTTTTTTAAACCGCGGGGATCATAGTAGTCATACTCGATGGCGTAACCGGGCCGTAGGATGTGTGCATTCTCCAAGCCTTTGATACTACGCACTAAATTTATTTGAACATCGAACGGCAAACTGGTGGAAATGCCGTTGGGATAGATCTCATGAGTCGTCAGGCCCTCAGGCTCCAGGAATATCTGATGCGAGTCTTTATCTGCAAACCTGGTGATCTTGTCCTCGACAGAAGGACAATAACGCGGTCCCACACCTTCTATCACTCCGGTATACATCGGCGAGCGATCCAGGCCGCCGCGGATGATGTCGTGTGTTCTGCTATTGGTATGCGTGATCCAGCACGGCAGTTGTCGCGGATGTTGTGCTACCGAACCCAGGAATGAGAACACCGGCACCGGATCGTCTCCGGGCTGTTCCTGCATTACCGAGTAGTCTATGGTACGGCCATCGATGCGGGGCGGTGTGCCGGTCTTGAGTCGACCTACCGGCAAGCCGAGTTCGCGCAGTTTGTGTGCTAAAGCATTTGCCGGAGGATCCCCGGCGCGCCCGGCCTGGTGGTTTTGCAAACCAACATGAACTAGGCCGGCAAGGAAGGTGCCGGCCGTCAGTACTACGGCCTTGGCATCGAAACGCAATCCCATTTGGGTGACGACGCCGACGATCTTGTCGCCTTGTAACACTACATCGTCCACGGCTTGCTGAAATAGCCATAAATTGGCCTGGTTCTCCAAACGGCCGCGCATGGCCTTGCGATACAGCACCCGGTCGGCCTGCGCGCGCGTAGCCCTTACCGCCGGGCCCTTACTCACATTCAAGATGCGAAACTGGATTCCCGCCTCATCCGTCGCCGCAGCCATGGCACCGCCCAACGCGTCCACTTCTTTCACCAAATGACCTTTGCCTATGCCGCCTATAGACGGGTTGCATGACATTTGGCCCAAAGTTTCGATATTGTGCGTCAGCAGCAGCGTTCGTCTTCCCATGCGTGCAGAGGCAAGCGCAGCCTCGGCTCCGGCATGTCCGCCACCCACTACGATCACATCAAAACTTTCCGGAAATTGCATGAGAATGCCTGAAGAAACTAAAAGGGTGCTAATGATACTGCAAAAGCTGTTCGCAGGTCATCTATTCAGGGTATATCGCGGGAGATATAGGTAGATGTTTCACGTGAAACATCGAAACTCAGGTAGCGGTGATGCCTTTGAGGCGGTTGCGGAAATTCGATTTCTTGTTACGGAACTCTTCGAGTTGTTGGTTGTACTTGCGTAGCGCGAGGAAAGTCATTTTTGCATAATCGTTGACATGCTCTTGCAGATGCATCGCCAGCCATTCATGCGCACCTTTGGTTTCGCGGAACCAGACTTTGCCTTCGGGGAATTTTTTCGGTAGTTCGGTGATGTTGCCGCCAAGATTGATATCCTTGGCACGCCCCCATAAGTAATCGACCTTCTTGGTCTTCCAAGGGATACCGTTAGCCTCGGCATAATTGGGATTATTACCAAAAGTGAAATCCACCAACTCTATTTGGTTCGCGCTTACTTCTACCGACTCTATCCAGCAGTGATAAGACCCGCCCAAGCCACGTTCCAGACTGGAGTCATCCAGAAACTCCAGATGCTTGCCGCCGCCGGCATCTATAACAGCAATACCGGCCACCGGTCTGTAATTGCGATTCAGGGTAATGCTCATGACATTGGCCCCGATCACCGCATAGATATAGCAAAGGCTCTCGAAGGTATTGGGGCAAAGCGCGCGTATGGTACCGTCGACCGCATTCAGCATGGATCGCTCAATGATCTTTGGTGGAACGCTGTTAGGAGGTGATTGCGCACTCATAATTGAGATGATAATAACATGCTCATTTTCCGATACAAAACCGGCTGAATATCTCTCCAAGCAAATCTTCACTGGTGAATTCACCGGTAATGCTGCTCAACGACTCTTGCGCCAAACGCAATTCTTCCGCCACCAATTCGGCTTGTAGAAGCTGCTCATTCGCACGGGCAAGACATGTTTGCACTTGCCGTAAGGCTACCAGATGGCGTTCACGGGCGGTAAATATGCCCTCAGCGCTCGAGTGCCATCCGGCCATTTCCAGTAATTGCTGACGCAACAAGGGCAAACCGTCTCCGGTTTTGGCTGAAAGATAAATGCTGGTGGCAACATCGGTCTTTACGATGCGCGAAGTCTCTCTCGCCAAGTCACTTTTATTCATGATCTTTATTAACGGCAGCGATCGGGGCAACTGTTGCAAGATCAGTTCATCCGCTTGATCCATGCCCTGTTGTGCATCCAGCAGTAACAAAGCCACGCTGGCTCCTTGTATCGCCTGCCAGGTCCGTGCAATGCCGAAACGCTCGATCTCGTCATCGGTATCGCGCAAACCCGCGGTATCCACGATATGCAGCGGCACACCTTCGATCTGGATCACGCTTTTCAGCGTATCCCGTGTGGTACCCGCGATCGGGGTGACGATGGCGACGTCTTCTCCCGACAATTGATTCAACAGGCTGGATTTGCCGACATTAGGCTGGCCGATAAGTACGATGTGTATGCCTTCTCGCAACAACCTGCCCTGTAACGCGCTAGCATAGACAGCCTCTAATTCTGTTGAGATCGCGGCCAGGTTTTCACTCACTTTGCCTTGGGTGATGAAATCGATCTCCTCCTCGGGGAAATCCAGGCAGGCTTCTACATAGATGCGTAGGTCTATCAAGCGTTGCAATAAGACATGTACATGATCGGAAAATATCCCCACCAAGGATCGCATGGCACTCTGCGCAGCTTGGGCGGTAGAAGCTTCTATAAGGTCAGCAACGGCTTCTGCCTGAGCGAGATCCAGTTTGTCGTTCAGCCAGGCGCGGCGTGTAAACTCCCCTGCTTCAGCCAACCGAGCACCGGACTCCAGGCAACGCTGTAGCAGGCTTTGCATGACTGCAGTACCACCATGGCCTTGTAGTTCCAAGACATCTTCGCCGGTGTAGGAATGAGGGGAAACAAAGAAGAGAGCAATGCCACGGTCGATCACCGAGCCGTCAGCAGACAGAAAATCACCGTAGCGGGCTGAACGTGGCGGTGGGCAGACTCCCAGGACACTCTCAGCGATTTCCGCTGCGCGCGCCCCTGAAACCCGCACTACTCCGATACCGCCTCGCCCCGGGGCGGTTGCTATCGCTGCTATCGTGTCAGGCGGCGGCGCGACCACCATCGATAGTACGGTTGATATGCCATTGCTGCAGAATGGACAGTATGTTGTTCACCAGCCAGTACAGCACCAATCCGGCAGGGAAGAAGAAGAAGAATACGCTGAACACGACCGGCATGATCATCATCACCTTTGCCTGAATAGGATCCGGAGGGGTCGGATTCAAACGTGTCTGCAATATCATGGTTGCAGCCATGATGACCGGTAGCACATAGTAAGGATCGGGGGCCGACAGGTCGGTGATCCAGAGCACAAAAGGTGCCTGACGCAATTCGATACTGCCCTGCAATACCCAGTAGAGTGAAATGAATACCGGTATCTGCACCAATATCGGCAAACATCCGCCCATGGGATTGATCTTTTCTTTCTTGTACAACTCCATCATCGCTTGCTGCAGCTTGGCGCGGTCGTCGCCATAGCGTTCCTTCATGCTTTGCAGGCGTGGCGCCAACTTACGCATTTGGGCCATGGAGCGATAGCTGGCGGCGGAAAGCGGGTAAAACACCAGTTTGATAAGTATGGTCAGCAGAATGATAGCCGCACCCCAGTTATGTACCAGTTTTTGTATTTCGGAGAGTACCCAGAATAAAGGTTCGGCGATCACATACAGATGGCCGTAGTCCACAGTGCGATCCATACCTTCTGCGACAGCTTTGAGGTGGGTTTGGTCCTGCGGCCCTGAGAAAAAGCGCGCACCGACATCCACCGTCGCACCCGGGGCGATACTTCCGACCGAGAACTTGGTCCCTACCGCATATAGCGTCCCATTCAAATGTTTGGTGTAGTACTCGCGATCCACGCCGTTCTGGGGCAACCACGTGCTGGCAAAATAATGTTGCACGATACCTATCCAGCCATCCTTGGCACTTTGCGACAGATCGGCTTTATTCATATCGTCGAACGTCAGTTTTTTGTATTTCGCGGCATTGGTGTAATAAGCTGCACCGGTAAAGGTCTGCGTCTGCATCATCGCTTTCGGCGGCGGAATACTGTCATGCAGGAATTGATAATAGACCCAGGGTTCCAGCTTGGTGGTGCTGCCATTCTTTATTTCGTAGTTCAAATCTACGACATAACTGCCGCGATGGAAGGTATAAACCTTGTCTACTTGTACGCCCTTGCCGCCATCCCACGACAATCTCACCGTCAGCTTGTCGCTATTGTCTGCGAGGTCATATTCGCTAGCTTTCGCAGTGTATAGAGACTTGTGGTTAGGCAGATCATCGCCGATCAAGCCGGTCTGTGAAATATAGACCTTCTTGGGCATTTGGCTATCATCCAGCAGGACGAAGTTTTTGCTTTTATCACCTGTAGCATGATGCTGAGTCAGCTCCAGGCGACGCAGGTCGCCGCCTTGCGTATCGATGACCGCATTAAGCAGATCTGTTTTGATGTGCAGGCGCTGACCGCTTGCTACAGTAAGATTCTCTGTAACAGAATCTACAGATGGCGCGGCTTTGGCAGGTGCTCCCGGAACATTGTCCTGATTTGAGCTATTGCCCAGCTGACTCAGATTGACGGCTTGCGGTGCATGATGCCGTTCCCAGCTATCCCACAAAGTGAGAATTACAAAAGACAAGATTAAAAATATGATCAGACGTTTATTATCCATACCACTTTCGAATTTTACTGGGTTGAGGTTTTGGTGAATTCTAATTCAAGACATTAGTTTTAAGATAAATAGCTCTCAGGGGACCGGATCACTGCCGCCTGGATGCCAAGGGTGGCAACGAGATATCCTTTTGATCGCCAACCAACTGCCCTTGATCGTTCCATGACGTTGTAACGCAGTCAGAGCATATGCCGAACAAGTCGGCGTAAAACGGCAATTGCTTCCCAACATCGGACTGATCGCAAAACGGTAAAGCTTGATCAGCCCTACCAGTACGCGTTCCATCATTCCATTACTCTCTTTTGTGCTGTCGGTGGTGTGGCATGCGGTATCTTACCCATCGCCTGAATGAATTCCTGTTCAATCGCATGGAACTCATGCCGCCCGAACTGCTGATTGATTCTGACCACGATATCCAGTGAACGCTCCGACTGGCAATGCAACCGAAATACCTCGCGTATCACACGCTTTATGTAATTACGCGATACTGCATGGCGCGCGACCTTTTTGCTTACCACGATACCTAAACGTACATAATCCAAGGTATTTGGCATGTAGTGCACGGCAAGATAATTGCCATTTACCCGTCGCCTGAAACTAAAAACGGATGAGAACTCATCCGTTTTGCTTAGTTTATAGCGACTGAAAAATCTGTGGTCAGCCACACCACTTGTGACCGCGCCTATACAGCCAGGCGGGCACGACCCTTAGCACGGCGTGCTCTAATCACGGCGCGACCGCCTTTGGTCTTCATGCGTACCAAAAAACCGTGAGTACGTGCGCGGCGAACTTTAGATGGTTGATATGTACGTTTCATGACAACTGCCTCTCAAAATAGCTAAAACTAAAAAGGGCGTAATTTAACCCCGACAGGGCCTGTCTTGTCAATCACTATTTATATTGATTTTAACCGCTTTAGCTGTGGATAACTCTACATAAAAAGACTAGAATTGCTCTGGAATTTTCGGCGCGCGCTAGAATAAAACTTATTATACCCGCCTCATCTGCATTAGGATTTCTCTCAGTTCAATACATGGAAAACTTCTGGTTCGCTTGTCTGGGTTGCTTTGAGCGGGAATTAACCGCTATGCAATTCAACACCTTGATCAAGCCATTGAAACTGGATGGCCACGGTGACGTGCTGCGGATACTCGCTCCCAATCGCTATGTGATGCAGACCCTGGATGAAAAATTCGTCCAGCGCATCAAGGAACTCGGTCAGGAGTTTTTTTCACGTCCCATACAAGTAGAGCTGGTTCTGGATAATCCTGTAAATCCAGGGAAAAAAGCGCGCGACGATAAACTAATTAACGACCCGCCACCTGCCGACGAAGCAGCAGCGCCCGCCAAAAAACAAAAAACTCAGAGCAAAACGGATTCTTACGGACTTAATCCATCACTTACTTTTGCCAATTTCGTCACAGGTAAAGCGAATCAGCTGGCGCGAGCTGCGGCCTTGCAAGTAGCCGAAAATGCGGGCGGCGCTTATAACCCGTTGTTTGTCTATGGCGGTGTCGGATTAGGCAAGACTCATTTGATCCAGGCTATAGGGAACCATCTGCGCGAGATCAGGCCAGATGCCAAAATTGGTTATCTGCATGCAGAAAAATATGTGTCCGATGTGGTGAAGGCATATCAGCATAAATCTTTTGATGAATTCAAAAAGCGTTATCACTCACTGGATTTATTACTCATAGATGACATTCAATTCTTTGCCGGTAAAGGGCGCACGCAGGAAGAGTTTTTCTACGCTTTTGAGTCGCTGATAGGCGCCAATAAACAGATCGTCATCACCTGCGATACGCTACCCAAGGAAATCAACGGTATCGAGGATAGACTGAAAACCCGTTTCAGCTGGGGCCTTACAGTCCTGATCGAGCCGCCGGAACTGGAAATGCGCGTGGCCATCCTGATAAAAAAGGCTCTGGCAGCCCAGGTAAAGCTTGAAGAAGATGTCGCCTTTCTAATCGCAAAACATATCCGCTCCAGCGTCCGTGATCTGGAAGGCGCATTGAACCGCGTCATCGCCATGACTAATTTCACCGGCAAGCCTATAGATGCAGCTTTGGTCAAGGAAGCGCTTAAGGACATTATAGGTCGTATACAATCTATCACCATTGAGTCTATCCAGAAAAACGTCGCCGATTACTACAAGATCAAGGTTGCGGAAATGTACTCGCAAAAGAGATCTCGCAATCTTGCCCGCCCCCGCCAAATTGCTATGGCATTGGCAAGAGACCTCACTAACAGCAGCTTTCCGGAAATCGGAGATGCTTTCGGCGGTCGCGATCACACCACGGTGATGCACGCTTGCAAGAAGATAGACAGCTTGAAGATAAACGACGCGACTCTAACTAAGGAATATAGTCTATTGATGCAAGTTTTACGTGGAGATTGAACAAGCTGTGAATGGAGGTTGAATCAACTGTGGATAAAATGAAGGTTTGGTAATAGTCAAAATTCCATCCCTTATTCATCCACAGCTTGTTAACCGGAAATAAGCAGGTTAAAGCAATACCAAACATTATGATTTATAATAGAAAAATAACTTAATTAACAACATGGCCTCCCCCTTATTATCTATTATTAAGGTACTTATATATGAAGATTAACATCAGTCGAGACACCTTATTAAAACCCTTATCGGCCGTAAACGGCATCGTCGAGCGCAGACATACATTACCCATATTGTCTAATCTGCTGCTTGAAAGTAAGCAAGGGATAATGACTTTGACTGCAACAGATTTGGAAATGCAGATTTCCATGTCCGCCGACAGTGAAGCGACTGAAGCATTTGCAACCACAGTATCAGCAAAAAAACTGTTGGATATCTGCCGCTCGTTGCCTGAAGGAAGTCAATTATCATTGATTGAAAAAGATGCTCGCATGCAGGTGAGTACGGGCCGTAGCAAATTCAATCTGCAAACGTTGCCGGCTTCCGACTACCCTACGATGAGCAAGATCGCCAATAGCGATCTCACTATACGTTTGTCGCAGAAGACCTTGCGTAGCCTGTTGCGCCAGGTTGAATTCTCTATGGCGCAACAAGATATCCGCTACTACCTTAACGGTTTGCTGCTTGAAGTGAATGGCCAGCAATTGCATGTCGTGGGTACAGATGGCCATCGCTTGAGCTATGTCAGCACAGAGTTGCAAGCTAGCTATGAGAAACAGGAAATCATACTGCCGCGCAAGACAGTCACTGAACTGGTAAAATTGCTGGAAGATGTGGACGACGAAGTGGTGATTGATCTTTCAACTAGTCAGGCTAACTTCACCTTTTCTAATATCCACCTGATCTCAAAGATCATTGACGGCAAGTTCCCGGACTACAACCGTGTGATTCCGGTCGGGCATCAGAACCAATTCAGCATCAACCGGGTCAGCGTATTGCAAGCCATGCAGCGCGCATCCATTCTTTCTAACGAGAAATATCGCGGTATCCGCATGGTCCTGGGCAGCAATACACTCAGATTGATCAGCAGCAATAGCGAGCAGGAAGAGGCTGAGGAAGAGCTGGAAGTCAATTACACCGGTGAACCTCTGGATGTAGGTTTTAATGTCACCTATCTGATAGACGTTTTGAACAATGTGCAAACAGAAATGGTCGAGTTCTCATTAGCCGATGCGAACAGCAGCTGCCTGGTGACCTTACCCGATAATACCAATTACAAATATGTTGTCATGCCGATGAGGATTTAGTCAGGCATGACAATAAGTTTTCATCAACCTAAAAACCACATGCTGATATGTGGTTTCACGTGAAACATTCAACATGAGCCAGCAAGACACAAGCGAAGATTACGACTCCAGTAGCATACAAATCCTGAAAGGTCTGGATGCGGTACGTAAACGTCCGGGCATGTACATAGGCGATACCTCTGACGGAACGGGCTTGCATCACATGGTATTCGAAGTGGTGGATAACGCCATTGACGAAGCTCTGGCAGGACACTGCGACGACATCAAGGTCATCATCCATCCGGACAACTCTATCAGCGTTGCAGATAACGGACGGGGCATTCCTGTCGATATCAAAGAGGGCGATGAGTTCAAGCGTTCTGCAGCCGAGATCGTGATGACCGAGCTGCATGCCGGCGGTAAATTCAACCAGAACTCGTACAAAGTCTCCGGCGGTTTACACGGCGTTGGTGTGTCTGTAGTTAACGCGCTTTCGGATTGGCTCAGACTGCGTATCTTCCGTGATGGTAATGTCTATCAAATGGAGTTTCGCCGTGGTGAAGCTGTGGCGCCATTAGCGATTAGCGGCACTACTGATAGGCGCGGAACAGAAGTCCATTTCTTTGCTTCAGAAGAGACATTTACTCATATTGAATTCCATTATGAGATCCTTGCCAAACGTCTGCGCGAGCTTTCCTTCCTCAACAATGGTGTGAAGATCGAATTGATAGATCAGCGTAATGGAAAAAGTGAAAATTTTGCCTACTCTGGCGGTGTAAAAGGTTTCGTGGAGTATATGAACCGCAGCAAAACAGTACTGCATCCTAAAGTTTTTTATGCGATAGGTGAAAAGGATGGCATGACCATAGAGGTTGCCATGCAGTGGAACGATTCCTATGCGGAAACGGTACAGTGCTTCACTAACAATATTCCGCAGCGTGACGGTGGCAGCCACTTGACCGGACTGCGCACTGCCATGACGCGCACGCTGAATAATTACATCGAGCAGTCAGATCTAGCCAAAAAAGCTAAAGTTGATACCAGCGGCGATGATATGCGCGAGGGTCTGACCTGCGTCTTGTCCGTCAAGGTCCCCGAGCCCAAGTTCTCGTCGCAGACCAAGGACAAACTGGTGTCGTCTGAAGTGCAACCGGTGGTGCAGGAAGTGGTCGCGCAGAAGCTGGCCGAATTCATGCTCGAAAACCCGGTGGATGCCAAAATTATCTGTTCCAAGATCGTAGACGCTGCGCGCGCGCGCGAAGCTGCGCGTAAAGCCCGCGAGTTGACTAGACGCAAAGGCGTGATGGACGGCTTGGGGTTGCCCGGGAAGTTGGCAGACTGCCAGGAGCGCGACCCTACGTTGTGTGAGCTTTATCTGGTAGAGGGTGATTCTGCAGGCGGTTCTGCAAAACAAGGCAGAGACAGAAAGAATCAGGCCATTTTGCCGCTCAAAGGTAAGATTCTGAACGTGGAGAAAGCGCGTTTCGATAAACTGATCTCATCGCAGGAAATCGCTACGCTGATCACCGCTTTAGGCACCAGCATAGGCAAAGATGATTTCGACGTGGAGAAACTGCGTTATCACCGCATCATCATCATGACCGATGCCGACGTTGACGGC
>DATBPY010000053.1:0-26278 GCA_036561085.1 Methylophilaceae bacterium
GTGTAGGGTGCAATGCTACCCAACTCGATATGATGATATTGCGCCAGCCAATCGAGTGCAGCCGCGGGGTCGGTGGTACGGCAATAAAGCTCGGTACGGTTGCAAGTGGAAAGGATCGCCGCTTCCGTGATGGGCGCGTGCGCAGTCAGATCACGCAGCGCCGAACCCAGATTTTCATTCTGGAAAGCGACATGTTCGCGGATGGAAATAGGGGCGGTGGTGTGGTTAACGCCGAGAGCAAATAGATGCATCTGATTATTTTGCCTTTTTTGCCCACTTTAAGCAATTGCGGCGAGGATTTCCGATGCTATGAACTAGGTACAATGGAGACTGCAAAAGGCTTATTGACCCCTTAGGGTACGGAATCTGCGACATGTGCCTCAAGCGGTTTTTCCATTAAACCCAGCTGGAGGCTGGAAACAAGCGGTGTCCAAAGTTTGGATTCGGCGGGGAATGCTTTTAATACCCCCGTAAGGCGATAACCGCGACGCTGATAAAAAGCGATGAGTTCCTGGCGCAAAGTAATAACCGACATCGTCATGCTGTTAACTGCCCAGGTTTCCACGGCGATACGCTCGGCAAAAGCTAACAGTTGTTTGCCTATACCCTGGCCTTGCTGTTGAGGCAGTACGGCGAACATGCCTAAATGGGCGGCGTCGCCGTGTTTTTCCAAAGTGACCGATCCGAGCAATGTTATTCCATCAAAGCATACCAAGAGCATGGCGGTCTCGGCCAAGATCAAACTCGATACCTCGTCAATTTCAGTACGCAAACCGCTTAACAGATCGGCTTCAGTGGTCCACCCATGCCGACTTGATTCACCGCGATATGCGCTATTGATCAGTGCTGCGATGCTAGCAGCATCTGTGCTGACGGCTTTGCGAAATACCGGTTTCAACGAGGCTCGCCCACTACTTTCTGCACCACCATGCAACCAACCATGTCGCCTTCCACATTAACGACGGTTCGCACCGTATCCAGCAAACGGTCGATCGGTAGCAATATCACAATAGCTTCAGCCGGTAACCCGACCGATTGCAGCACCATGATCATCGTCACCATGCCTGCACTGGGGATGCCGGGCGCACCTATGGAGACCATCATGGCGGTAAGACACACTACTATTTGTTGCACCAGATTCAAGTCCACGCCTGCCAGATTGGCAACGAAGAGTGCCGCTGCCGCTTCATAGAGCGCAGTACCATCCATATTGAGATGCGCGCCGAGCGGCACTACAAAACCGGTAATGCTCGAATCCACTTGCAGATTCTGCTCCATGCAGCGCAAAGTGATAGGCATGGTTGCCGAACTGGAACTGGTAGCGAAAGCGGTCACTAACGCTTCACGCACTCCACGGAAAAATCGTAAAGGCGACACCCCAGTAACGACATACAGGATCAGCGGCAATACCACCAAACCGTGTAGTACGGTGGTTCCCAGTATGACGACGATGAACTTGGCGAGACTGCCCAGCAATGCCACATCCTGGGTGGCGGCCAACTTGATGAGCAAAGCCATGATACCGAGAGGTGCGATCACCATGATCCAGCCGACGATACGCAGACTCATATCGAATAGCTCTTGCAATAGCAGCAACAGCGTCCGGTAGCGGTCGCCGCCTAGTACCAGTGCGATACCCACGAATAAGGCCACCACTACGATCGCCATCACGTTGCCTTGCGCCAAAGCGGCAAAAGGATTCATGAACAAGCTGTGCAGGAATGACGCAAGAAACTCCGGCAATGTCATGTGCTTGGCATCGAAGCCATGCATCGCGCCTTGGAACATTTCCAGGTTCAAACCCTTGCCGGGTGCAAAAATGGTGGATGCACTGATACCGACGATGAGCGATATGGTCATCGTGACGAACGAATATACCAGTGTGGTTAGCCATACGCGGTGGATCTGGTTGTGCGCGCGTAAGTTGGCGACACCTACCGCAATGGAGCTAAATACCAGCGGCACCAGTACCATTTTCAATAGATCCACGAACACGCCGCCCACTAGCCCTGCAAGGTAAACGCCTTGCTGAGTGATGGCAGCATCTTTGCCCATGGCCGCCAAAGCTAACCCAACAGCGATGCCTAGTGCGGCACCGATAAAAATCTGCAGGTTGAGCGAGATTCTCATGTTTTTTGCATCACCGCCGCAAAGAAACCATCAGTACCGTGCAGATGAGGCAGCATCTTCAAATACACGCCGGTATCCAGTTCAACTTTTTGCTGGGAAAGAATATCTGCAGCGCTGATGCTGGTGAATTCCGGATGTTGTGTCAGGAATGCCTCGATGATGGCTTCATTCTCTTCCTGTAACAGGCTGCAGGTGGCATAAACCAGACGACCGCCGGGTTTTACCAACTTGGCAGCCGCAACGAGGATATTGGTTTGCTTGACCGTCAATTCGGCAATATCTTTCGGCGTTTGCCGCCATTTGAGATCAGGATTACGGCGTAGCGTGCCTAAGCCGCTGCAAGGCGCATCAACCAATACTCTGTCGAATTTCCCAGCCAGGCGTTTTAATTTCTGATCGCGTTCGTTGGCGATCAGTTGCGGATGGATATTGGAAAGTCCGCTACGGGCGAGGCGCGGTTTCAGATTGGCTAGGCGCCGTTCCGATACATCGAAGGCATAAAGGCGCCCGCTATTGTGCATAATGGCGCCAAGCGCCAAAGTCTTGCCGCCCGCTCCGGCACAGAAGTCTGCCACCATTTCTCCGCGGCGGGGAGCGACCACCATGGCAAGCAGTTGACTGCCCTCATCTTGCACTTCGATCACCCCTTTGGTGAACAACACATGCTTGTTCAACACGATCTTGTCTTTCAGCCTCACTCCATCGGGCGAATACGGGGTAGCTGTAGCAGGAATGTTTTCCTTGGTGAATAACGCCAGTACAGTTTCGCGTACTCCATTCAGGCGATTCACCCGCAGATCCAGCGGCGCTTGTTGTTGCATGCTACGGGCAATGGTCAATGCTTGTTCCTCGCCGTATTGACTGACAAGACTGTCCCACAGCCAATCAGGAACGTCGGCCTGAATAGCCGGTGTGAGATTTTCAATTGCGATAGCCTTGATCTCTTGCGCCCTGGTGGTTTGCGCGGGAGATAAATGTACCGCTACCTCGCGCATGCTCAAACCCTGTATGCGTAGTAATTGCGCCATCAGCAGGCCGAACGGATCGGCACCGCCGGCGATGAGTTGCAGATAGCGTTTGCGGCGTAACACGGCGTAGCTGACGTCGGCGATGAAGGCACGGTCAGTCGAGCCTAGTTCTTTATTTTCACGAAAGTAAGCGCTTAATTTGCTATCTGCCGGACCGCTGGGAATCAGTACAGTAGAGATGGCATGCATGGCGTGGTGCAGCAGGTTTTTGTTCATGTAGCTCCATCGATCCTTATGGCATTGATACTGTTTTGAATAATTTTTCCATCACTATTGGTTTTGCGTATCCGGACAGGCAAGTAATGATAACTTTCAGCCAGCCAGATTTCGGTTTTTTCGTCGTTATTACCGCTACTTTTTGAAATATGCAGTGTGTGCAGAATCCCCAGTTTGGTTTTGATCTCTTCTTCGCCTTCAAACAGGTAATGGTATGTTTTTACCTGTTTGCCGTTGGTGATGATTAGTTGTACCAGACTCAGCGGCGGCGTAAACATGAACTGATAATAAAAACTGAGTAGGTCCTGGGTTCCATCCTGTAGCGTTACACTTTGCTTGTTATCGCCTACCTGCATCGTCAGCGTTTTGCCGGACCAATCGAAATTAGCTTTTTGTGCTTTTTTTGAGTTTTTGCCGTATTGATAAGTAAAGGTTTCGGGTTGTAATCCTTGCGGAGTCACCTTTCCCGTACTTTTCTGGTTCAAATCGGATAGCGCTAGTGATAGCAATCCTTTAGCTTCAATCGTGCTGGAAATCACGTAGCGGCCGTCGTCAGAAACCTGATAATTCTGCCGCTCTACTGCGCTTGCACCATCGTAATCCACCATGAATTCGATTTCGATATGTTTGGGTGGGAGCAGCGGTGGGGGATCGCTGGCTACGACAGGTTGCGGCGGCCATTCAGGCTTTGCTACAGGAGGCGGACTCTCTTGCTGCGTGGAAGTTGGCGCAGGTGCAGGCGTTGCCTCTGCCAGTGTTTCGGTAGTCGTGGGGGCCGAAGGTAAAGGATCAGGCTGAAGGGCCGTTTCAGTATCGACAGGGGGTTGCGGTACAGGTTTAGGAGCTTGTTCTGCTACATGAACCGGTTTATGTTCCCGCACAACCGGAACGATTTTCTGTATGGGTTTGGCAGGTTTAATAACGGGCGGAGGAGGAGCCAATGTTACTTCCAGTGGTTCATCATCAGGTAACCAGCTCGGCAACCAGCTTTCGCTTCCCGCTACCAGTAAAAAATGCAGCAAGACAGAGATGGCTAGCGCTAACCATAGGCGCTTATTGTTGCGTACCACCCATGTCCACAACATGGTGTTTACTCGATACTCAGGCTAGTCAGCACCTGTTCGATTTTGGCACCCGTGTCATCGCTCATCGTGATTTTGGCAGGAATGTAGTGCTGTTCCTGGGATAACCACAGACTTTTTTCCTCGCCATTATCGTCTTTGACAGTGTTTACGAGCCGGGTCGTTTTGAGCGCACCCATGGCAGTTTGCAATGCTTCATCACGGTCGGCGATCTTGTAATGATAGGTACGTAATTTCTTACCGGTGGTTACGATGATGGCGATTTCATCACCCACGGGCGGTTTGAATGCGAATTGATAGGCATAACTTGCCAGATCCAACGTGCCTGCTTCCAAAATTGCGGTAGATGCTTTGCCTTTGACGGTCATGGTGAGTGCATTGTTTGCCCAGTTAAAGTCTGCCGAGGCCACCAACTTGCTACCCTGCCATTGCTCAAAGTGTTTGGGATGCAAACCGTCTGCCGTCACTTCACCGTCACTGCTGAGTTTGCGTTTGCCGAACAAGGCATAGACGCCAATGCCGCTGGTTACGCTTTCAATATGATAGCGACCATTTGTTTGAGTGAAAGTCTCGTTCACTGTTGCGAAGTCTTGGCCATTGCGGGTGGCGGCATAAACAGCCGTGATTTTCTGCGGTGAGTCAGCTAGCGCATTGACCGCAAAACACAGCAACAAAACAAACAGCAGGTTGAATGATTTCTTCATGTTTGAACTAACGCCTCTATCGGGTTAGACGATGACGGTCTGCGCTTCATTCTCAGCCCGTTGACGAATGCTGCCGATGCGCCATACCTGCTCGCCTTCCGCGGTTAACAATTCCATGGCCCGTGCTTCATCTGCCGCCGCAACGATGACTGCCATGCCGATGCCGCAGTTGAAGGTGCGGAACATCTCGGCATCCACCATATTTCCTTGTGCCTGCATCCATTGAAACAGCGGCTGGATATCCCAGCTACCTTTTTTCAGTTCGGCAGTGAGGCCTTCCGGCAAAACACGAGGAATATTTTCGGTAAGCCCACCGCCGGTGATATGGGCCATCCCTTTCACCGGCAACGTTGCCAGCAGCTTGAGCAGCGGCCGTACATAAATGCGCGTAGGCGCCATGACTACATCGCGGAACGGTTTGCCGTGAAAATCACTGTCCATATCGATGCCGGATAACTCGATCAGCTTGCGTACCAGCGAATAGCCGTTGGAATGTGCGCCGCTGGAAGCTAAACCCAGCACTACATCACCTGCGGCGATGGTAGAACCGTTAATGATGTTTTCTTTTTCCACGCACCCTACGGCAAAACCTGCCAGGTCGTATTCACCCCGTGGGTACATGCCCGGCATTTCCGCAGTTTCGCCACCCACCAATGCACAACCGGATTGTTCGCAGCCTTGCGCGATGCCTTTGATGACCTGTGCAGCCGTGCCGACTTCCAGTTTGCCGCAGGCGAAATAATCGAGGAAGAATAAAGGTTCTGCGCCCTGTACCAGTATGTCGTTAACGCTCATCGCCACCAGATCGATCCCCACGGTATCGTGCTTGTTAAGCTGGAAAGCGAGTTTCAGCTTGGTGCCCACGCCATCGGTACCGGAGACTAGTACCGGATGTTTGAATTTTTTCGGTACTTCGAACAGCGAACCGAAGCCGCCTATGCCGCCCAGCACTTCAGGACGCATGGTACGTTTGGCATAAGGTTTGATATCCTCTACCAATGCATCGCCTGCCTCCATGTCAACGCCGGCATCGCGATAGCTGATAGGAGTTTTTTCCGGATTTGTAGCGCTCAAGTTGTGTGCCCGCGGTTGTTGGTGTTAAATGGTGCGCGGAATATCATGATTCCGTCTGAAAGAATGAATTTTACCCGAAACCGCAGTAATGCCGAAATCATAACCATGCCAAACGCGTCAGATAAATCATTAGCCGCCCGTAACCCTTTGCTGATCGGCGTGTTATTCGCCATCGCCTTATGGTTGCTGTGGCGGCTTAGTCCTATCCTGTCGCCGTTCTTGCTGGCTGCGGTGATGGCTTATATCTGTAATCCGCTAGTTGGATGGATGGAGCAGAAGCGTATTCCACGCACTGTGGCCGTGTTATTGACCATGCTGTTATTGGCAGGTGTTATTGCAGGCTTGGTGCTGATTCTGGCGCCTCTGGTGCAGCATGAAACGCAGTTGTTTGTAGAACGGCTGCCTACTACCCTGGATTGGTTTAAATCGCATGCACTGCCCTGGTTGCAAGCCAAATTCGGCGTGGATGCCTCGCTGGACATGGAGCAGGTCCGGACTTATTTGATTGCCCATCTCAAAAATGCGGGTGGTCTGGTCGAGCAGTTGTTACCCTCCCTCAAATCCGGCGGTTTGGCCTTGGTCGGCATTGCAGTGAACCTGTTACTGGTTCCGGTGGTATTTTTTTACGCGCTACGTGATTGGAAAAACATGTTGGCGCAACTGGAGATTTTAATCCCGCGCCGTTGGCAGATCGATACGCTGCAAATCGCCCAAGAGATCGACCAGGTGTTATCCGAGTTCTTGCGCGGCCAGCTTTCCGTCATGTTGCTAATGGCCACTTATTACTCTATAGCGCTACATCTAAGTGGCCTGGAGTTCGCATTACCTATCGGCATCGTCACAGGCTTGCTGGTATTCATTCCTTATCTGGGCATGGCAACTGGTTTGAGTTTGGCAATGCTGGCAGCGATGATGCAATTCCAGTCGCCAGGCGAATTGGTGCCGGTACTGATTGCGTTCGGCATAGGCCAGGCGCTGGAAGGTACCATCGTCACCCCTTTGCTAGTAGGCGAGCGTATAGGTTTGCATCCCGTGGTAGTGATCTTTGCCTTACTGGCATTCGGGCAGCTATTCGGTTTCTTTGGCGTGCTGCTGGCACTTCCGGCCAGCGCTGCACTACTCGTGGGTCTGCGTCGTTTGCGCCGTCACTATCTGGAAAGCGATTTTTTCTCAGCGCCGAAGTAAGCAGAATGAAGCAATTATTACTGGATATTCAGCCGTCCTTACCCCCCACATTAGAAAACTTCGTTGCGGGTAGTAATGATGAGCTACTGCAAGTCTTAGGTAACCTGAATATGCTGGATAAGAGTCAGCGCTCACTTACTTTGTGGGGAGAAGCCGGTAGCGGCAAAACGCATCTGTTGCGCGCAGCGGCGGCAAAAGTTAAGAATATCGGTTTAACAGCCATTTACCTGGATGCTCCTCAGGCCGACCAGTTCGTTGAGCAACACGCCGATCTGCTCGCATTAGATAACGTGCAACGGCTAGATGATGCAGCGCAAATCGCACTATTTAATTTGTTCAATCAATATAGAGAGCAAGGTAAATTACTGCTGGTAACTTCGCCTGTCGCGCCAGCCCAGCTTACCGTGCGTGATGATCTCAAAACGCGGTTGGCCTGGGGTCTGGTATATCAAGTCTCCGGCCTGACTGAGGCGGAAAAGATCCAAGCATTGCAAAGCCATGCGCTTGAGCGCGGTATGAAGTTACCACAAGAAGTCATTGCATACTGTTTGCGCCATCTCAGGCGCGATCTGCCTACCTTAATGGCAACCTTGGATGCTTTGGATGACTGGTCGCTGACCGCCAAAAAACCAGTAACTATTGCTATGATTCGAGCGCTGGTACAACTACCGCCAGAGCTTTAAGGAGTCGTTTTTTATGTCGACCGTACATGTCAAAAAGTTGAATGAATTAACATTCGAAGTCACGGTGGAGGATCGTACGCCGACCATTCATACCGTGAATGTTACTCTCGATTATGCGGCGAAACTAAGTGGCAGTCGCATGAGTGTCGACCAATTGCTCATGCGTTCTTTCGAATTTTTGTTACAACGCGAAGCTAATACCAGCATCTTGCGAAGTTTTGATTTAGCGGTTATTTCACGTTATTTTCCGGAATATGAACGCGAGATGATGAAGTTACCGAAACAAAGCGATACAAATACGTAGTTGCATATTTAGTTTTAGCGACTAGAATCGCGTTCAATCTTCTGCAAGATACTCGGACCCAAAGAACACAATGAATGCAATTCGCCCCACTCAGCTTGACGATGCAGCTGCGGTAGCAAAATGCATAGATACTATAGCCAAGGAGAGGCGCTTCATCGCCAGCGTCCGCGGCTATTCCAAAGAAGAAACCCGCAGCTATATCGAATATTTAAAGCAATCCGACGGTGTACATCTGGTCGTTGTAGTCACCAATCAGATCGCCGGATGGTGCGATATTGCGCCGGGTATTTTCGATGGCTTGAATCATGTTGGGCATTTGACCATGGGTTTATTGAACCAGCATCGCGGTCAAGGTTGGGGTAAGAAGTTGCTGGCAACGGCTTTGAGAGCTGCATTTTCAAAAAATATCGAACGCATCGAGCTATACGTATTCGCCTCTAATACACAGGCCATAGAGCTTTATCGTCACGCAGGTTTCCAGCAGGAAGGTATCAAAAGAAAAGCCAGAAAACTCGATCAGAAATACGATGACATCCTCGTATTTGGATTATTGAAAGAGGAGTGGGAAAAAAGTACGATAGCCAATTTTGCAGAACACAAAACTGATTGGTCTTTTGCCTTGAAAAAGGCCTGACGATTTCCCCCAAACCCCCCTTAGGGATTCTGCAACGCTGAAGCAACTTCGGTGACCAAAGCGGGGCCACGATAGATCAGTCCGCTATAAAGCTGCACTAGACTAGCACCTGCATTCATTTTTTCCAGCGCATCCTGCCCGCTTAAAATACCGCCCACGCCTATGATGGGTATCGCATCACCTAATAACTTTGATAATTGCCGTATCACGCCAGTCGATCTTTCGCGTACCGGAGCACCTGATAGACCGCCCGCTTCAGCTGCATGAGGTAGCCCTTCGACCCCTACCCTGGATAGAGTAGTGTTGGTGGCGATCACCCCATCGACCTGATGTTTCAGCAAAAGCTCTGCTATTTCAACAACTTGCTCGGGTTCCAGATCAGGCGCGATCTTCAGGGCCACAGGTGTATATTTGCCATGCATATCTGCCAGCTTTTTTTGCTCCTGTTTAAGCGCGAGCAGCAAATTCTCCAACGCCGATTTTTCCTGCAGCTGCCTCAGGTTCTTGGTATTCGGCGAGGAGATATTGACGGCGATGTAGCTAGCGTACGCATACACCTTGCGTAGGCAGATCAGGTAATCATCGGCGGCATTCTCCAACGGAGTATCGAAATTCTTGCCAATATTGATCCCCAGGATGCCTTTGAATTCGGTGCTTCGTACATTCTGAATAAGCGCATCTACCCCGTCGTTATTGAACCCCATCCGGTTGATAATGCCTTTTGCCTGAGGCACCCGAAATAGGCGGGGTTCAGGATTTCCAGGTTGGGGACGGGGCGTGACCGTCCCTATTTCAATAAATCCGAAGCCTAACGATGACAGCGCATCAATATAGGCACCATTCTTATCCAGTCCGGCAGCCAATCCCACGGGGTTGGGGAATTGCATTCCCATGACTTGGCGCGGAGAGGGTGGTGGCGGAGAGAACAACAAGCTATTCAAACCAACTTTTTGTAGCAGATTCAGAGACGATAAAGAGGCGTGATGTGCATATTCCGCGCTCAACTGAAACAGTAGCGGACGTAGAAGATTATAAACCATGGCTAATTTTAACGGTTTTAGAGGCGGGCTGATACAATCTCCTGAATTTATAAAGATAGCGGATAATGGATTTTCATCTTAATTATTTTGTCGAAATCAGCGCCTTGTTTGGGCTGGTGGTCGGCAGTTTCCTGAATGTGGTGATCCATAGGCTGCCCATCATCATGGAAAGGAAATGGCAGGAAGAAGCTCAAGTTAAGGAATCGGATAGCACTATATATAACCTCGTGACGCCCAGATCACATTGCCCAGCTTGCGGCCATCAGATCAAGGCCTGGGAAAATATCCCTTTGTTCAGTTATATCTATTTGGGCGGCAAATGTAGCGCCTGTAAAGTGCCTATCAGCTTGCGCTATCCTATCGTTGAGGCATTGACAGCAGTATTAGCGGCAGAAATCGCTTCCAGATTCGGGTTCGGCTTGTATGCGTTCGCTGCTTTTTATCTGACGGCAGGGTTGATCGCACTGACGTTCATAGACATTGATACACAATTGCTACCGGATAGCATCACCTTGCCATTATTATGGATAGGGCTGCTGGTTAATACGGTAAGTGGATTCACCGATTTGAAATCGGCAGTGATAGGCGCGGTAGCGAGTTATTTTATTCCATATGGTGTAGCAAAGATATTCAACCTGGTCACCGCCCGAGATGGAATGGGTTATGGTGATTTCAAACTGATGGCAGTGATCGGGGCATGGTTCGGTTGGCAGGCAATACCGGCGATGCTGGTGATCTCTGGAATTTCAGCCTCTGTGGTCGGTCTGGGCATGATACTAATGGGCAAAAAAGGCATTTTGAGTAAAATCCCTTTTGGGCCTTATCTGGCGCTTAGCGCACTATGTCTGTTATTTTTCAGGCAACAACTTACTCTGCTTTACCTATGAAGTCCTATTTATGAGCTTGATCATAGGGTTAACAGGAGGCATAGGTAGCGGCAAAAGTACTGCAGCCGAAATGTTCGCCAACTTGGGCATAGGCACTGTGGATACTGATGTCATTGCTCATCAGCTGACTGCCGCCGGTCAGCCAGCACTCACTACCATGACGGAGCTTTTTGGAAAAGGCATCATCACTGCCGATGGTATGCTTGACCGCATCAAATTACGTCATCTGGTGTTCAATGATCATGCTGCCAGAAAGACGCTGGAGGATTTTTTGCACCCGCTAATCCGTGAACAAGTGCTTACAATATTAACTCAGCCAAGCTCCTCTCCCTATCGTATAGTAGTAGTACCTTTGCTATTCGAAACCAATGCATATAGGCAAATTATTCAACGTAGTTTAGTGATAGATTGCCCGGAAGAATTGCAATTGAAGCGTGCTTTAACACGTGGTGCTATCAACGAACAGGAAGTGCGCGGAATAATGGCCGTGCAATGCCCAAGACAACAACGCCTCGCGAATGCCGATGATGTGATCGTTAACGATGACGGCTATGAAAAACTAAAACAGGAAGTAGAGCGATTTCATGAAAAATACTTATCACTTGCATAGTTATCTAATTCTCCCCATAATCCACACGAAATAAGACGCTTAACTTAGCGTTCTCCTAGCGACAAAGTGTTAAAAGGTTTTTCGTGCCAACTTACGACTATCCTTGCAATGAGCGTATCCGCATTATGCTGCGGCTGGAAGATCTGTTTGCCAAAATGCGCTTCTTTACTACGGACGAGCATGAGTTTCATCACCACATGGCGTTACTCACCATGTTTCAGGTACTGGAGCTGATAGACCGCTCCGATCTTAAGTCTGATCTACTGCAGGAACTCGATAGGCAAAAGCAGATGATGGATAGTCTGCGCGGCAATCCGGTGATTGCTGAAGACACGCTCAAAGCATTATTGGAAGATATTTCACAAGCCATCGTTGGGCTGCGTGGTATGACCGGCCGTATCGGTCAGCCATTGCGAGATAACGAGTGGCTGATGGCAGTGAAGCAGCGCGCAGTGATTCCTGGCGGTGCATGCGAATTCGATGTACCTTCATACCATTTCTGGCTAGGATTACCTGCCGAATCGCGTCAGGCCGATCTGAAAGTGTGGATGGAACCTTTGGAAGCACTGGAAATAGCGTTGCGCGTTATTTTGCATATATTGCGCGGGAGCGGTGCTCCCATGATCTGCCAAGCCAGCCAGGGGGGATACCAGCAGATGTTGAGCGGTGCCAAGCCATCGCAGATGCTACGTGTTACCTTGCCAGATGATACGGTATGCTTTCCTGAGATCAGCGCCAACAAATACGCGATCAATATCCGCTTCAGCAGCTATGAAGGCGCACAAAAATCGCGCGGTTGCGATCTGGATTTTGAATTTCAACTTGCTCTATGTAATCTGTAACCGGAAGTCATGGCCTCAACCCGTAAAGTTCTTTGCCCAAGTTGCGGCAAATACTCTGAATATAGCCCTAGTAATCCGTGGCGACCATTTTGCAGCGAGCGCTGCAAATTGGTAGATTTGGGACAATGGGCGAATGAAGGTTATCGCATCCCCGAAGCCCCACCACCCTCATTGGAAGACGAACATGATTAAACGCATCGCTTTATCGACACTATTATTTTTCAGCATTTCCGCTTTTGCCGATGTCACCATCAGCAACGCCTGGGTTCGTGACACCAAGCCGGGTCAGGAAGTCGGGGCAGCCTATATGACGCTAAAAAGCCCTGCCGATACGCAGCTTATCAAGGTAGAAAGCCAATCTGCAGGTACTGTGGAGATTCATGAAATGTCCATGAATAACGGCGTGATGAAGATGCGCATGCTGGACACGTTAGCTCTGCCGGCAAACAAAGCAGTTCAATTGTCCCCCGGCGGTTTTCACTTGATGCTGTTCGATATGAAGAAACCCTTCGTATCGGGAACTCAGGTCGATATGGTATTAACTTTCAAGGACAAAGCGGGCAAGCTTTCTAAGCAAAAGATCACGGTACCGGTTAAAACGGCACTCTGATGTTAGCTCCAAGCCCCGCGTTGCATGGCGATGCCATGCGCGCCGTGTTGCCAGGCAGTAACGAGATCCCCCAGGCCCATTCCGCCTAATGCGTATATCGGCAAAGGTTGATATTGCGTCAGGCATGCAAAAGCTTCCCAGCCCAGTATGGTGCCATTAACATGGCTTGCGGTCCCTTTCACCGCACCCAGTAAAGCATAATCCAGCCCCAATCGTACGGCCTGAGCAAGTTCTTCAGCATCGTGACAAGAGGCACCGCAAAGTAAGCCATCAGGTTTTGTAGTGGTGGACATAAGCGATTTTGAAGGGAGATGCAAACCGTCTGCACTTACTTCCCTTGCTAAATCTTCATTATCGTTGATGATGACTTTCGCGCCATAGGGCCGGGCAATGGCTATTACCTGTGTTGCGAATCGTTTCAGTTCGGCATAGGAAAGTTGTTTTTCGCGTACCTGGATGAGTTCAAGCCCTTTCTCCAGCGCATCTCGCAACGCTCTAAAGAACGCAGCCTCGCCCATTTCCGCCAGGTTGGTGATGGCGTAGACCGGGGATAACTGCAATGCCTGCATCACCGGCAGATTGGCCGGTAATAATGGGCTGACTGTAGTGTTGAAAGGGTCTTGCCACGAAAGCTGCTGGCCTTCTTTACCGAACGGCTCACCCTGCCATTTCCATACAGTAAAGAAATGTAGTCTGACAGTGCGTTCAGGGTAACTGAATTCGCGCGTGATCCATGGATAGAATACCTCAACATCGATGCCCAATTCTTCATGTATTTCACGTTTTAGCGCGGTACTCGCACTTTCCCCATTCTCTATCTTGCCGCCAGGGAATTCCCACCACCCTGCCCAAGACTTTCCTTCAGGCCGTTGCGCGAGCAATACCGTGCCGTCTTCACGCAGCATGACAGCAACGGCGGCATCGACAACTTCAGTCATTGAGCTTATGTTGTCCTGCCCAATCGCGGGCGAACTGCCATGCTACGCGACCACTGCGTGAACCACGCCCTTGCGCCCATTGCAGAGCAGCACGGCGGATATTCGGCGTCATTCTGTCTATGCCGAAATGTTGCAGCCACGACTTCACGATAGCTAAGTATTCGTCCTGATCGAAGGGATAGAACGAGCACCACAGACCGAAGCGTTCCGACAGGGCGATTTTTTCTTCTATGGTCTCACCGGGACGTATCTCATCATTGTGATAAGTCGTTTCCAGATTTTCAGCCATCAATTCCGGCATCAGGTGGCGACGATTGGAGGTGGCATAGATCAGCATGTTGTCCGACATGCCGGAAACCGAACCATCCAGTGCGACTTTAAGCGCTTTGTATCCTGAGTCGTCGACATCGAACGACAAGTCGTCGCAGAAAATAATGAAACGTTCAGGACGCCCGGCCAGCAAATCGGTGATATCCGGCAGATCTACCAGATCCTGCTTGTCCACTTCCACCAAGCGCAGCCCTTGATCGGCAAAGTTGCCCAGCAGGGCTTTTACCATCGATGACTTCCCCGTTCCTCTAGCCCCTGTCAGCAATACATTATTAGCGGGCAGGCCTTGTAAAAACTGGCGCGTATTGCGCTCCACCAACTGCAATTGGCGAGAAATGCCTATCAAATCTGCAAGCCGTAGATATTTAGGGTGCGCTACTGCTTGTAAATAACCGCGACCTTGTTGTTTGCGCCAGCGCCAAGCCAATGCCGACCAATCAGGTGCGCCGGCGGTTTTCGGCAGTAAGTCCTCTATGCGGTCAAGCAGCGACCCGGCACGGGAAATTAGTTGGTTGAGATCCGACATCAGGAACGATAATCCGCGTTGATCTTCACATAATCATATGAGAAATCGCAGGTCCACACTGTGGCTTCGGCTGCGCCCCGTCCCAGTGTTATACGTACCAGAATCTCTGCTTGTTTCATCACCCGCTGACCATCGCTTTCCTGATAACTGCTGGCGCGGCCGCCATTTTCGGCCACCAGCACATCGTCCAGATACAGCTTCATCAGATCGACGTCCAGATCATTTACGCCTGCATAGCCGACTGCTGCCAATATTCGGCCCAGATTAGGGTCGGAGGCAAAGAACGCAGTTTTAACCAATGGCGAATGCGCGATGGCATAGCCTACCTTGCGGCATTCGGCTTCATCGCGGCCGCCTTCGACCTGTACGGTGATGAATTTTGTCGCTCCCTCGCCATCGCGCACAATGGCTTGTGCCAATAAAGCTGCGACTTCCGTCACAGCATCGCGCAAGATTGCGTATTCAGCAGTTTTGGCATCAGTGATTTCTGCGTTACCGGCTTTACCGGTGGCCACCAAAATCAGCGAGTCGTTAGTAGATGTATCGCCATCTACGGTAATGCAGTTGAAAGAACGGTTCACTGCATGCTTAATCAGTTGCTCCAATGCGGGTTGTGCGATGGCGACGTCGGTGGCGATATAGCCCAGCATGGTTGCCATGTTGGGGTGGATCATGCCGGAGCCTTTGGCAATGCCGGTGATGGTGACGGTTTTGCCGGCAATGCTTATTTGCCTGGATACACCCTTAGCCACGATGTCGGTGGTCATGATGGTTTCTGCCGCTGCCGCCCAGTTATTTTCAGCCAGACTGTCGATACAAGTCGACATGCCGGCGATCACGCGTTCTATAGGCAACGGTTCCATGATTACACCGGTGGAAAAAGGTAGTACCTGGTTGGCTTCAATACCCAGCAATTTTCCCAATGCTTCACAGCTATGCTTGGCATGCTGTAGCCCTTCTTCCCCTGTGCCGGCATTGGCATTGCCGGTATTCACCAGCAATGCACGAATAGCCGCCCCAGATTGCAGATGTTCGCGACACACCAAAACCGGTGCCGCGCAAAAACGATTCTGAGTGAATACGCCTGTGACCCGGCTGCCGGAATCAAGCTGGATCACCAGTAGATCCTTACGGTTTGGTTTACGGATGTGCGCTTGGGCAAAACCCAGCGTTACGCCTTTTACAGGTAATAAACTGGCAGGATCGGGATTCTCTAAATGAACAGGCATACAGAACTTCCGCTGAATAAATAAAAGATGGATTTTACCTTGATGCAGACAGGCTTGATGTGAATTGTTGTTTGAACCTGCTTAAGCATGGTAAAAAGCACTTATAAATTAACTGGAGTTTAGTGTGACCAATAACGATGTACTAAGAAGTTTGCGTTACGCCTTGGATCTTAGCGAGATTAAAATTGTAGAAATATGCAAACTTGCCGAAGTTACGGTGGAAAGAATAGAAGTCGCTGACCTGCTCAAAAAAGAAGACGAGGAAGGTTATATCGAATGTAGCGATGAAATCATGGCAGGTTTTCTGGACGGCTTGATCGTCTTCAAACGAGGAAAACTGGAAACGCAGTCTGTGCCCGATAAGAATCCGCGCGCGCGCCTTTCCAACAACACCAAACTTAAAAAGATCCGAGTGGCTTTCGAGCTTAAAGAAGAAGACATGCATGCCATTTTGGCGCTGGCTGAATTCCAGATATCCAAACCTGAGCTAAGTGCGCTGTTCAGAAAAAAAGGCCACAAGAACTACAGGGATTGTGGAGACCAGATACTGCGCAATTTTCTGAAGGGTTTGACGATCCGCTTACGCGGCTAGGCTGCCATGAAACTCATTTTCGCCGGTACTCCAGAATTCGCCGTTCCTGCATTAGCTGCGTTGATCGCTGCCGGGCACACTATAGTGTTGGTGCTTACTCAGCCTGACAGGCCAGCTGGGCGTGGTATGAAGCTGAAAGCCAGTCCGGTGAAAGAGCTGGCACTGCTCCATGATCTGCCGGTTTTCCAGCCTGAAACCCTTAAGACTGCCGATGTTCAGGTGCGCATTGCCACGGCTGACGCTGATTTAATGATTGTTGCGGCATACGGCCTGATCATTCCGCAGGCCGTGCTCGATATGCCCAAAAACGGCTGCCTCAATATCCACGCCTCCTTATTGCCGCGCTGGCGGGGGGCGGCACCGATACAAAGGGCCTTGCTGGCGGGAGACAGCGAAACCGGCGTCACTATCATGCAGGTAGTGCTGGCGCTTGATGCGGGTGCGATGTTGAAGAAGGGCGTTATTGCTATCACGCCCCAAGATACGGCGCAGACATTGCACGATGCTTTGGCGGTACTAGGCGGTCGGTTGATGGTAGAGACGCTGGCGCAATTGCAAACGCTAAAACCCGAGCCGCAAGATGAGAATTTGGTGACTTATGCGGAAAAACTGCAAAAAACCGAAGCACCGTTAGAGTGGCAACGCAGTGCGATAGAGTTGTCGCGGCAAGTGCGAGCCTTCAACCCGTTTCCGGTAGCGACTGCTGTCATGAACGGCGAAATATGGAAGATATGGTTTGCAACTACCGCCCAGTGGCGCGGCACGCCAGGCGAGATCATCAGTCTGGAAGGCGGCATCATCGTTTCGTGTAGTGAAGGCGCCCTCTGTATCACCGAGCTGCAAAAACCGGGAGGTAGGCGTTTAGGCTGGAAGGAGTTTCTCGCCGGCAACTCACTCAAAGTAGGCATGCGCTTCGATTCTTGAATAAGCGGATACTTGAATTTTTGCCGTTATCCGCCATCTAAGTTGTACCGTAACAACCCAAGAAAGGCAGTTTTATATGTTTGGCAATTGGTTGAAGACCTCTATCCTGATGGCAGGTATCGTCGCCTTATTCGGCGCAGTAGGCGCTGCCTTGGGCGGCGCGGGCGGTATGCTGATCGCGCTGTTGATAGCGGGCGCGATGAATGCCTATGCCTATTGGTTTTCGGATACAGCGGTGTTGAAGATGTACGACGCGCAGCAGGTCGATGAACACAGCGCCCCCAAGTTTTACAATATAGTTCGCGAATTATCGCAAAATGCGGGATTGCCCATGCCCAAGGTTTACATCATCGACCAGGCTCAGCCTAACGCCTTCGCTACCGGTCGCGACCCCGAACATGCCGCGGTAGCCGCTACCAGCGGCATCATCAGTATGCTTTCGGAACGTGAATTGCGCGGTGTCATGGCGCATGAACTCACACACGTCAAACATCGCGATACGCTGATTTCCACCATTTCGGCCACTATTGCCGGTGCCGTTTCATCCATCGCGCAATTCGGCATGTTCTTTTCCGGCGGCAACCGTGATGAAGGCCGTGGCGTTAATCCTGCAGTGGCACTCCTTATCATGCTATTGGCTCCGATCGCTGCCATGTTGATACAACTGGCGATCTCGCGTTCGCGTGAATTTGAGGCCGATCGCGGCGGTGCCGAAATCAGCGGCGATCCGGAAGCGTTAGCGATGGCGCTGAAAAAGATTCATAACTATGCCCAGCAGATACCGATGGGAACCGCCGAGCAGCACCCCGAAACCGCGCAGATGATGATTATCAATCCCCTGTCTGCCAATGGCCTTAAGGGTTTATTCAGCACCCACCCGCAAACTGAAGAGCGTGTAGCACGGCTCATGGCCATGGTGTGATTAGCGGCGTGATCAATAGCGTGATAAATCTGTGAACCAGGCGCAATTCCTCGCTGCACAGGTAGTGCGTCAAGTGCTTTCCGGTCGCAATCTCAATCAGGTGTTGGAGGAGATGCGCCCAAAACAGTTTACGCCGCAACAGCGCGGTATCCTGCAAGATCTAAGCTACGGCACATTACGTTGGCTCACGCGCATGGAAGCCCTGTTAGCGCAATTACTGGAGCGTCCGCTGACCGACGAACGGGTGCGTGATCTGTTGCTCGTCACGCTATATCAACTCGAATACAGTAAAAATGCCCCTCATGCAGTAGTCAACAGTGCCGTGGAAGCTGCCTCCCAACTCAAACAAGCTTGGGCCAAAGGTTTGGTCAATGCAGTGCTGCGCAATTATTTACGGCGGCGCACAGACTTGTTGCAAAAATTGCCGCAGGATCCCGCCATTCAATATGCGTGGCCGCGCTGGTGGGTCAGGCAATTGCAAAAGCAATATCCTCAGCATTGGGAGGCCATGCTGGCAGCTGGCAATCAACATCCGCCCATGACGTTGCGCGTGAATACTCGCAAATTATCCCGCGATGCTTACATGGCTAAGCTGGTCGCAGAAAATATGGATGCCGAATTGGTGGGTGAGTTCGGCATACGACTTACAAAACCGGTGAATGTAGATAAGGTGCCGGGGTTTTTTGAGGGCGAAGTTTCAGTACAAGACCTGGGGGCGCAATTTGCAGCACCTGCCTTGGATGTGCAGCCTGGAATGAAGGTGCTGGATGCATGTAGTGCGCCAGGCGGAAAAGCTGCGCATTTGCTGGAACTGGTCGATATCGAATTGTGGGCGATAGACCATGATGTCGCGCGGCTGGAGAAAGTGGGCAGTAACCTGCAAAGATTAGAGCTGACGGCGACAGTAAAAGCGGGCGATGCTGCTGAGCCGCAAAACTGGTGGGATGGACAACCATTCGACCGTATTCTGGCCGATGTGCCGTGTACGGCTTCAGGCATCGTACGCCGCCATCCTGATATCAAATGGTTGCGTCGCGAAGACGATATTGCAGGTTTTTGTACGCAACAAGCAGCTATCCTGCATGGTTTATGGTCAACGCTGGCAAAGGGTGGTAAATTGCTGTACGCCACATGCTCGGTATTTGAACAGGAAAACCAGCAACAGATTACGGCATTTCTCGCGTCGCATTCCGATGCAAGAGCGTTGCCGCCACCGGGCGTGAAGGAACAACAACTGATACCTTGTGACCAACATGACGGTTTTTATTACGCGCTATTACAAAAAACTTAATGCTTGCCTGATGGCATTGCTGCTGCTGGTTGCCGCTACTGTGCACGCCGAAGGTATCAACGTCGAACGTGCCGAATTACAGGTAGCAGATGAAACTTATCAAGTTAATGCAGACTTCGCGATTACTTTTAGCCGTGAAGTGGAAGAGGCTATCAACAAAGGCGTGACGTTGAATTTCCTGGTCGAGTTTGTGCTGATGGAGCCCAATAAATACTGGCTCGATCAGGAGATCGCCAGTGCTAGTTTATCTATGCGTCTCAGTTATCATGCCCTTTCCAGACAATATCTGCTGACTACGGGTACGCGTCAATCTACTTACGCGACCTTGCAAGAAGCGCTTGAAGAGCTAGGTAAGGTGCGCAACTGGACAGTTATGGAAAAGACGGCGATCAAAAAAGAAGCGCCTTACTACGCCATGTTGCGTATGCGGTTGGATCAGAACAAATTACCCAAACCTTTGCAAGTTTCCGTTATCGGCTCGGAAAACTGGAATCTGGTATCGGAACGTCACCGCTGGATACCGGTTCTGGAAAAGCCGGAAGCCAGTAAATAGATATGGCATAGGCGTAGCAGAAAACCGTGAAATATATCGTCGTTATCGGAATGGCACTAGGTGGAGCATTGCTCTATTTGCTGTCGCATGCAAGTGCCAATACTGCTGTCTCAGGGCATAGTTACACCGTATTACTCGGTCTGAACATCACCTTGGCCGTGTCTCTGGCGGCGCTGGTGGGTTGGCAATTGTGGAAATTGTTCCGCCAGATCCGCAACCATGTCATGGGCAGTCGCCTGACATTAAGGTTACTTGGCATGTTTGCCATGATGGCGATCATTCCCGGTCTGCTGGTATATGGTGTTTCCGTTAATTTTCTTACCCGCGCCATCGAATCATGGTTTAACGTCAAAGTGGAAGCTGCGCTGGAAGGTGGCTTGAAACTGGGGCAGAGCACGCTGGATATCATGCTGCATGATCTGGAAGACAAGAGTGAGAATATGGCATCCTCGCTCGCGCTACAGGGCATCAGTAGTCAAGTGAGTGCACTGAACGACCTTAGAGAGAAATCCGGAGTGCAGGATGCCGTATTACTGACTCCCCAAGGTCGTATCTTGGCCTTTTCCAGCAGTGATTCTTCCAGTTTCCTGCCGGAATTGCCCAGTATCGAACAGATCAGAAAAGCCCGGCAGCGCGCATATGGCAAGATAGACCCGATTGCCGGTAAGGGCCTCTATTTAAGGGTCATCACACCTGTCAGTACGCAAGATCTGCATGGTGAATCGCGCATGTTGCAACTCATGACGCCGGTGCCTAAGGCACTATCCGATACCGCAGAATCGGTACAAGCGGTATATCAGGATTATCAGGAATTATCTTTCGCGCGCGATGCGCTGAAAAAAGTGTTCGCGCTCACGCTTACTTTGGTACTGATGTTGGCCATGTTGTCGGCAGTATCGTTCGCTTTTGTATTAAGCCGACGACTTTCGGCTCCTCTCGGTTTGCTCGCCGAAGGTACGCGAGCGATCGCCAGCGGTAATTACGATATTGTGCTGCCTGCACAAGGCAAAGACGAACTCGGTATTCTGGTTCGCTCGTTTAACAGCATGACTAAACAATTACGCGAAGCCACGCTGGCTACAGATAAACACCGCAGTGAGATCGAGGCCGCCAGAGGTTATTTGGAAGCCATACTCGCCAACTTGTCTTCCGGCGTACTGGCGCTGGATGACAAGTACGCGGTTCGTGCCTGCAATCCTGCAGCGGCGCAGATTTTAGGAGTCGATGCAGAATCTGTGCAGCAGGCGTCATTGTTATCGCTTGCAGAAAAGCACCCGGCGCTGAAAAGCTTTACCGCTGCCGTGATGACGCATCTTCACAAACCTGAGGCGATGGCGTGGCAAGAGCAGCTTGAAATTTCCGGACAGCACGGGGTGCAAGTATTGCTGGTGCGAGGCAGCCGATTGCCGGCGGGTAGCGATAGCGGTTATGTAGTCGTATTCGATGACATTTCCAATTTGATACAAGCGCAACGTAATGCTGCTTGGGGCGAAGTAGCAAGACGTCTGGCACATGAGATCAAGAATCCATTGACTCCCATCCAGCTTTCGGCAGAACGGCTGGAACACAAGTTGACAGGCAAACTGGATACTGCTGATGCACAGATATTACAACGCGCTACTCATACTATTGTTAGTCAGGTGACTGCGCTTAAGAGCATGGTGAATGAATTCAGTGAATATGCGCGTGCACCGGTATTGAATCTATCCGAGCTGGATATCAACGGGTTGATCATGGAGGTGTTGGCTTTATACGAGCCGTCAGGGATCAAGATCGGCCTGGACATTCCTAAAACCAGTGCGTTGGTACGCGGCGATGCCACCATGTTGCGGCAGGTATTACATAACTTATTGCAAAACGCACAGGATGCCCTGCATGAAAAACCGGAACCCAGCATCCTGATCAGCAGCATAAAAAGAAACGGCACCATCAGATTAACCATTGCCGATAACGGCAGCGGTTTTCAGGAAGATCTGATCACACGTGCATTTGAGCCTTATGTTACGACCAAGAATCACGGCACAGGTCTAGGTCTGGCCATTGTGAAAAAGATCATAGAAGAGCATCAGGGAGAGATACAAATAAAAAATCGTGAAGAAGGCGGTGCAGCGATCACGATCGCTTTGCCATTAATAGAAGCACATCTGGAGCAGGTAGCATGAGCGCGCGCCATATTTTAGTCGTGGATGATGAAGTCGGCATACGCGAATTGCTGCGGGACATTCTGGAAGATGAAGGCTACCACGTCGTACTGGCCGAGAATGCAGCCCAGGCGCGTGATTACCGCCAACAACAACAACCTAATCTGGTACTGCTGGATATCTGGATGCCGGATTGTGATGGTGTGACCTTGTTGAAGGAATGGGGTAGCGGCGGCTTGCTCACCATGCCAGTCGTGATGATGTCGGGACATGCTACTGTGGATACTGCGGTAGAGGCTACGCGCATAGGAGCTTTCGATTTCCTGGAAAAACCCATTGCCTTGCAAAAGTTGCTGAAAACGGTGGGCGCCGCGCTCAAGCATGGCGAACGCATGCCTCAGCAGATGCTGAGCTTAATTAATCTCGGCAAAAGTGCACCCATATTGGAACTGCGTCAGCGCCTTGAACATGTTGCAGAATTAAAAATCCCGTTGCTACTGATCGGTGCCAAAGGTTGCGGTGTTGAATTATGCGCGCATGCTTTGCACAAGCCGGATACACCGTGGGTAGTGCTGGAAAATCCTGAAAAACTGGTACAAACGCCATCGGAACTATTGGAGCAGGCGCAAGGCGGACTGCTGTTCTGCAATGAAATTTCGGAACTCAATCATACTCAGCAAAAAGGGCTACTGCTATTGCTGCAGAAGTACGACAAATATGATGTGCGTATCGTATGTTCTACATCGCGCGATTTACATAAGATGGTACTTGCGCATCAGTTCGACGATGCTTTGCTGCAAGCTGTAGGCTCTCTCACGGTACGCATTCCTGCGCTGGACGATCATAGAGAAGATATTCCCGAACTCGCCCGTGCCTTGGGCGATCATGTCAGTGCCAGTGACGCGATAGGTTATCGTGAGTTTGATACGGCTGCCCTGAACATGTTGCGTAATGCTTCGTGGCCGGGCAATCTGGCGCAACTGGAAAATGTGGTGCAAAGATTGATGCTAGGGTGTTTGGGTGATGTCATCAAAGCTGAAGATGTGCAGCGCGTATTACAGGAGTTTGAAGGTTTAGAGCAATCTGGTAACCAATCAGAGGCCGTTACCATGACAGTACCGGTATCTCTGGATCAAACTTTACGCATAGCGAGAGACCAGTTCGAGCGCTTGTATTTCGAGCATCAGATCGCTAAAGCTGCCGGTAATATGAGTCGCGTGGCAGATGCCGTGGGGCTGGAACGTACACATCTTTATCGCAAACTGAAGCAACTGGAAATCAAGGTCAGATAGCTGTGCCGTTAGGTTACGGTACCCAAAGGCAATATCACCTCAACTCGCGTGCCTTGACCATCTGATCCAGAGTTCAGGGTTATTGCGGCATTGTGTGCCTGTACGATCTCACGCACGATCGCCAGACCTAAGCCGCAACCTATGCCGTTACTATCCGAGACGCGGTGAAAACGTTCGAATACCTGTTCGCGTTCAGTTTGCGGAATGCCTATGCCATTGTCTTCAACCACCAGCGTTGCATGGTCATTTTCTAATAGCACACTCACTGTGACTTCACCGCCTGCCGGTGTGTACTGGATGGCGTTATCGACGAGATTGGATAACATTTCCCGCAGCAATATGGCATCACCTGAAATCATGACAGGATTACTGGCCGCTTCAAACCCCAGATCTATCTGTTTTGCCAGTGCCGGGGTGACCCATTCCGAGGTCACTTCACGTGCCAGGACTGCCAAATCGAGCGTAGCTAAACCCATATCACGGCCCGAGCCCGGCTCTACGCGTGCCAGGGATAATAGTTGATGTATCAAATGTGAAAGCCTGACCGTGCTGGCACGAATATGTTCTAAAGCATTGCGCACAGCTTGCGGGTCCTGTTCACGCAAGGCCATCTCGGCTTGCGTCTGCAGGCCGGCCAAGGGGGTGCGCAACTGATGCGAGGCGTCGGCGATAAAGCGTTGCTGTAAGCCTATAGCTTCATGTACGCGCTGCATCAGATCGTTCATGGCGATCAGCAAGGGTTGTACTTCCAGCGGCGCGCCGGCTTCAGGAACAGGGCTTAGGTCGCGATGCGAGCGCTGACTGAGCGCTAGGCGTAACCGATCAAGCGGCAATAGACCGCGTTTAACGCCATATAGCATCAGTAGCGTTGCCAGAAGCGTGATCAGCAACTGCGGCATAATGGTCGCTTCCATGATCTCTCTCACCATGGTTTCGCGTTTGGAAAGCGTTTCCGCTACTTGCACCAGAACGTCGCCATCTGCGCTGGTGCCCGTGAGCGGCAAAGAAAATGCCGTGACCCTCACTGGCTTATCATCGAATACCGTATCGTAATAGATGTGCTTGCCTGCCAGCGGCAAGTTCGTTGGTAGAGGTATGCCCTTATCGCCGGCCACCAGTTCACCGTTAGGTCCGGTCACCTGATAATAGATCCAGTCATCCTTGTCGTATTCCAGCAGGTCAAGCGCTTCTTGCGGTAAATCTACGTATACGCGACCTTTGATCACTTCAACCTGGTCGGCCAGTGCCAGCGCTGCGCGGAATAAGGAACGGTCATAAGCCAGGCTTGCAAAATAAGAAGCCCGGTAATAAGAAGCCACCGCGCCTATACTTAAAATCAGGGTGAGAGAGATGATTAGCCAGAACAGCAGCTGATGTCGCAGTGAGATTTGTTTATTCATGCTCTAATAAATATCCCAAGCCACGAATGGTACGTATGCGTGCGCCGGAAAAGTCCAGTTTCTTGCGCAGGCGGTGGATATAGACTTCGATCGCATTGTCACCGATATCTGCATCCCAGTTGCATAGTGCTTCCATGATCTGTTCTTTGTTGACGACTTTTCCTTGCCTGAGCATCAATACTTCGAGCACACCCAACTCTCGTGCGGACAACTCGATCGCCTCGCCATCGCATAGAGCCCTATGTCCGGCAGTATCGAAACTCAATTTACCGCAACTCAGTGCGGCATTACTACCTAATTGGCCGCGTCGTATCAGTGCGCGGATACGTGCTTCCAGCTCAACCAGATCGAACGGCTTGGTCAGATAGTCGTCGGCACCGGCATCCAGGCCTTGCACCCGGCTTTCCACCGCGTCGCGTGCAGTCAGTATCAGTACCGGAGTGCGTCCGCCACGGCCCCTCAAACGACGCAAGACTTCCAGGCCATCCAATTTGGGTAATCCCAGATCAAGGATGGCGAGATCGTAAATAGATTCCTGCAACATCAGATTTGCCTGCTCGCCGTTGCTGGCGCTGTCTATCGCATGGCCGGATTGTGTCAGTGAGCGGATCAGGCCGTCTGCCAAGGTGGGGTCGTCTTCGACAATTAATACGCGCATGAAAGGTTCACGAAAGGTTATATGGATATTGTGCAGCACTGGAATGCATGGGGTGGATTTTAGATTGCATTTCTCACTTTAGTTTCAACTTTTTTATTTTAAGGAAAAACCATGAACAAGTTTGTTGCCGCACTGATCGCTGGTCTGTTTGCTGTTTCCGTTAACGCTTTCGCTGCTGATGCTGCCGCTCCTGCTGCTGCTCCAGCACCAGCCGCCGCTCCTGCTGCAGCTGCACCAGCTGCTGACGCTGCTAAGGCTGAAAAGCCAGCTGCTCCAGCTAAGAAGGCTAAGAAAGCTAAGAAAGCAATGGAAAAGAAGGATGACGCTGCTGCACCAGCTGCTAAGTAATTAGTAGGCATCATTAGTTTAAAAAACGGAGCTTAGGCTCCGTTTTTTATTGTCATCAAGCAGTCATCTCAAAATTTTAATTCGGCGACTACCGGCGTATGGTCC
>DATBPY010000054.1:0-12981 GCA_036561085.1 Methylophilaceae bacterium
AGAAAACTTTTGACGCGCTGCAGAAACAGTTCATTCAAGGGGTCGGGGCCGCCCAGCGACAACGATAAACCATGGGCCGCCAGCGGATAACGCTCGGCGAACCAATCCAGTTGTTTAGCGGAACGTCCGCCTACGCCTATCCAGTTCTCCGGGGCGATCTCGAAAAAGTCGATACTGGCAGGAACCCCGGCCTGAAGTTGGGGCATCAAGTCCCGTTTCAGGCCGAGTCCTGCACCGAATAGCCTTTTGGCATTCATGATAGGCGGAGACCAAAGAGCTTAGTGCTTGCAATTGCCTTCTTTGGACTTCTTATCGGCGCTGCAAGTACCGTCAGCTTTTTTGCCATCTGCCGCTGCTGCACAGCAAGAACCGTCTGCCTTCTTTTGTGCACCACCGCTACAGCATGAACCATCAGCCTTCTTTTTGTTGGCGCCGCATTTGCCGGTACCGCATTTGCCGTCCTTGGCATCAGCCACGGTATAACCCTTGCTGAGTGCCTGCATGCCGAACGGGTTTTGATCTGCACTTGCGATAGGGGACATTGCCAGACTTGCTGCGAATGCGCTACCGAGTACTACTGCCAAAGTTTTTTGATGTGCGTTCATTTTTAAAGCTCCTTTTAAGATTTAGATAATCAAACGATTCAATGTTGATGCAGTGTTTCACGTATGGCCTCACGCGCAGAATGCGACAACACGACCTTCTCGTCATTCTCCGCGTGGTGAGATTGCTGCTTCAATACGGCCCGCAACAAACGTAGTTGCGAGACAAAATTCCTGCAAGGATCGCAAATGCCCAAGTGCAGCCACACGCTGACCCGCTCCCGCAACGTCAGTGGGCGATCCATGGCTTGGGATGCTATACGACTTATTTCCTTGCAATTCACTTCCAATCTCCTAAGAATCGAGCGTCTTATCATGAACACCCCTCTCTGCCCAGTGCATTTCCACACACTTTCGCAACCCCATACGCGAGCGATAAAGCATCACCCATGCATTGGTCGCGGTGATTTCCAGTTCCTTACATATTGTTTCATTATCTTCCTCTTCAATCTCTCGCAACATGAACAACCGCGCCAATTTCTTAGGCAAACGATCCAAGCAGTTTTGCAAAATATGCCAGAATTGCTGCTGTTCCATTAATCTGGCCGGGTCGCCCAGTGAAGACGGCTTTTCAGCCCAATGCCCTGTGTCATCGAAAAACTCATCCATCCCCGGCTCCATCATTTCTTCTGCAGGATCGTCTTCATATAGAGGCTGTTCTTTCTGGGCGTGACGTATCAGATCGACGATCTTGTGTTTGAGTATGCCGGTGAGCCAGGTACGTGCGGAAGATTTACCGGTAAAACTACTGCTGTTCTTAAGTGCCGCCAGCAAAGTTTCCTGCACCGCATCTTCTGCCAGATGCGTATCGCGTAAACGCACCAAGGCAAAGCGATAAAGATAATCGCCATGCTCGTTTAACCAGTCATTCGGGTTGCAATCGGAGTCTTGATTCATAGTGGTATCCATGCTGCGCATTCAATCACGAAATCTTTACAATTTCTACATCTAACGTTCACTCTTGCCTGCTATTTTAAAAAAAATGTAAGGAATCATAAGGCGTCTGGACTAATGGCTGTCATAAACAAATTTATGATGTTTGTAAATTCGGACATTCAACTTTTACTTTAATAGGGAGATTTAATCATGGCAATTCAATTCAAAAGCACTGCAATCGCAATCGGCGTGGCACTGGTAGTTCTTTCCGGTGCAGCATCTGCCGCAGGTGTAGGTTCCGGCGGCGAAAGCCAGCTTCACACCATGGATATGATGAAGATGATAGACGCTAACGGTGACCATATGGTTTCCAAAGATGAATTCACGACTTACTACGGTTCCATTTTTGATGCATTGGATACCGATAAGGATGGTTCCATCGATGCCAAAGAATGGGTGGGCACCAAGGGCGACAACAAGATCAGCATCGCTACCGGCGGTTTCAGCTCACAACTGCGTACCATGAAGATGATGAAGGCAATGGACACCGACGGCGATCACAAGATCACCAAGGACGAGTTCCTGAAATATCATGAAACGATATTCGCATCCATGTCCAAATCAGGTGACCCAGTAGATGCTAAGGGCTGGCTGGCCAAGAACACCGGCATGTAATCTTCTGCTTCAGTAGTAAAAATAAAAAAGCCGGCTTTGCCGGCTTTTTTATTTTATGTTTTAGCGGCTTGCTGTAACCGTTGCAGATAAGCAGCACCATCCGGAAGAATGCCATCGCGCTGTGCTTGCCAAACGGTTTCCGCCAGACAATCCAGCACTACATGTTGCGCCGGATGTTCGCCCCACCTATCGACCAGTTGACGGTATGCCGCAACGATGCCAAGCGGCTGGTCTATGGAAAGCTGTTCCAATACCGAAAGATGCAGACTCATATGCAGGAACGGGTTGGTCTCGCCCATTTCAGGAAAATATTCCTGCTCCAGATAATTTTCCGGATCGTTCAGCACTGCATGGTATTCGGGATGCGCCAGCATCACTTGCAATGCCATGCCTTCCAGCGCACTCAATTGTTCGGCTTGGCGGTATTTACGCCATGACTCGAAAAAGAACTGGCGTACCTGTTCGCGACTGGGATTAAACATGGTCATTAAACATCGGCGGCTTTGCCGACCTGACTGAATAGACCCAATACTGCAGATAATTGCAGCAACTGGTTCTTGCCTTTGACCGGAGCGATCTCGCCGTTGCCGTAGAAACCGATCAACGGCATTTGCGGGAAACGCTGACGGGTGATCTCCAGCGTGTAGTCTATGCCGCCGTCAAAATGCGGGCTACGCCCCAACGATGAAAACATCAGGCCGAAATCGGGTTGTTGCAACATCTTGACGCCCAGGTTCAATACCATTTCCGCGCAATATTGCGGCGATTGATCCGGCTCGCGCACCGCCCAGCACAACGATTGTCCGGGCTCCAGCTTTTGCGACAGCGTCACGGTGCGTTCCTGCTCATTGATCGCCACCAATGCCGCCATTTCGTAGTGCCCATGCTCGTCATCTTCACCCAGAATGAAAGCGATGATACGGTGCAGCGGCAACTCGCTCTCGTAAATCCAAGCCTGTTGCAAGGTCTGTAGCGCAGGCTTGCCTGCCACGAACACCACGTCATGTCCCTGCGTAGCGGTCACCGGTAATGGCGCAGTCAGCCGTTTGATACCGTGCGACACGCCGACATTGCCCACCACGCCTTGCAGTTCGACTTCACAATTACCGCTGACTGCCTCACGGCTATTGCACCACATCGCATTCTTGCCGGTTTCGGCAACCCCGCCGAAACGCTGGATATCCTGGTCCAGCGGGGCAGCGCCCATCGCTTCCGGCGTTGCCAGGAAAAGACGCAGGTTGCTTAACGGCGTTTCCGCATGATGCTGCAGACTCACACCGCCGCCGAACACCATGGCAGCAGCAGCGGGCTGATGCAGAGCAGAAGTCTGTTCGGTGAATATCTCGGCAGCGATACATCCCACTACTTGTGTGCAATTTGCCGTACGCGCCGCTGCACGTACCGAAGATAAGGAGTCCTGAGAGAAATGAGGGGTGAGGAATAGCAGTACGCTGTTGGCGATTTCAGTTCCTGCATTTTTCAATGCAGCCGCCACCGCCTGGTGTGCCAGATCGGCATGCGGTTCCGTGCCTTGTGCAAAACCGGTTGCGATCATGATTTGGCTTTATATTCGCAAAGGTCGTAGATCACGCAAATTCCGCATTTCGGTTTGCGTGCCACACAAACATACCGGCCGTGCAGGATCAGCCAATGGTGTGCGTCGTGCTGATATTGTTTGGGGACGACCTTGAGCAGCTTCTTCTCGACTTCCAGCACCGTTTTCCCCGGAGCCAGACCGATACGATTGCAGATGCGGAAGATATGCGTATCCACCGCCATGGTGGGATGTCCGAACGCGGTATTGAGAATGACATTGGCCGTTTTGCGGCCCACGCCGGGCAGACTTTCCAGCGCATCTCTGTCATCCGGCACCTGTCCGCCGTGCCGTTCTATCAGCAAGCTACAGGTGGCGATGATATTTTTGGCTTTGCTGTGATACAGACCTATGGTGCGGATGTAATGCTCCAACCCTTCCTGCCCCAGCGCAAAAACCTCTTGAGGCGTATTGGCCACCGGAAACAGTTTGGCAGTGGCAATGTTCACGCCTTTATCGGTAGCTTGCGCCGACAGGATCACCGCAACCAGCAACTCGAATACGCTGCCGTGTTTCAGTTCAGTGGTGGGATGCGGATTCTGCGCCTGCAGACGTCGAAATATTTCGCTGCGCTGCTCGGCGTTCATCCGCAGACTTTAATCCAAGCCAGCCAGGCCTAGTGCCCGGCCGCCAGCGCCGGCTTGGGAGTTCCTTGCGCATCATTGCTGGCTTGGCGATTATCCAGCCAGTTCTTGGTGGCAATGAGCATAGCCAACCCGATGAAGGCACCCGGCGGCAGGATCGCCAGCAAGAAACCATGGTAATCCGGAATCACGGTAATCACGAAATGCTTGGCCGCAGGCCCCAATGCCAGATCTATGCCAGACAGCAATGTTCCCTTGCCAATCACTTCGCGCATTCCGCCCAGTACCGACAGCACCAGCGCCAGCCCGAATCCCATCATGAAACCATCCAGCGCCGAAGGCGCGATAGGGTTCTTGGCAGCGAACGCCTCTACCCGTGCCAGCACGATACAATTGGTCACGATGAGCGGAATGAAGATACCCAACACCGCATGCAGGGCATGGAAATAAGCATGCATGCCCAAGTCGATGATAGTCACCAGCGCTGCGATGATCAGGATGAATACCGGAATGCGTATCTCGGTCGGCACCAGTTTACGTATCGGCGACACCGAAGCATTGCTCAGCGCCATGACGATCGCCGTCAACAGCCCCAAAGACAGGCCGTTGACCACAGAACTGGTCACAGCCAGTGTCGGGCACAGGCCCAGCAGTTGCACCAACCCTGAATTCTGTTTCCATAAACTGTTGCTGATGATCTCTTTGGAATCCATTTGCTTTTCCTTTACTTACGAACTACATTATCTGCCGCAAAAATCTGCTGCTGATGCTCTGCATAATACTGCAACGTCTTGTGCACCACTTTAACCACGGCACGCGGAGTGATGGTAGCGCCAGCCATATAGTCGAAACTGCCGCCGTCCTTTTTCACTTTCCACATCTCATCCTTGGTCTTGGTCAACGATTGCCCGTCAAAGTTCTTTTTGATCCAGTCGCTATGCGCGATATCGATATAATCGCCCAACCCCGGCGTTTCCTTATGCGCCAATACGCGCACTCCGGCGATCTCGCCATCGGCCTTGATGGCGATCAGCAGCTTGATATCGCCGCTGTAACCGTCGGGTGCAACGGCCTCGAATATCACCGCGCTCGGTTTCCCGCCGAGCCGTCCACGATAAGCCAGCGTCTCGTCGTTATTGCCTAACTCGCCGCCTGCCGGTACTTTGAACGTGTCTTGCAGCAGATCGTTGTCATGCAATGCAGCCGGCAAGACCTGGGCTAATAAAGCCAGTTTTGCCTGCTTTTCGCTGCTGATGATCAAATCGCTGGTTTTCAGGTGTGTATACGCCAGCAACACCGTACCCACGACACAAAAACCTATCATCACACCGGCAGTGCTGAAGGCATGGCTCCACATGGAGACCGGTTTATTCTCGACTGCCTTCTCTTCAGTCACATGCTCTTCGCTCATACCTTATGCCCGAATACCCGAGGTTGCGTTTTCGCATCTATCAGCGGCACGCAGATGTTCATTAATATCACCGCGAAAGCGACACCGTCGGGATAACCCCCGTAGGTTCGTATCAACCAGGTCAGCACCGCGATGCCGGCGGCGAATATAAGCTTGCCGTTGGGCGTGGTCGGACCGCTCACCGGATCGGTGGCGATAAAGAACGCGCATAACATGCTGGCCCCAGCGAACAGGTGCAACATGGGTGAGGCGAAATGGGCAGGGTTGACGAAGTGGAATACCCCAGCCATCAACGCCAGCGTACCCAAGAATGCAGTAGGAATATGCCAGCTAATGATCTTTTGCTGCACCAGATACAAACCGCCCAGCAGATATGCGCCCGCCACCACTTCGCCGCCCTTTCCTGCCCAATGACCGAAAAACGGCGCTTGCCATATCTGCTGCATACTGTGATTCATGGTCAGTTGGGTCTTCAGGTAATCCAGAGGCGTTGCGCTGCTCATGGCATCCATGCCCACATTGCCCGGTAAAGTACGGCTGAAGATATATTGCCATTGATCCATGAACGATAGCTTTGCCGTCGTGATCTCCAACGGCGCAGGCCATAAAGTCATCACTGCCGGGAATGAGATCAGCAACACCGCATATCCGATCATGGCGGGATTGAACGGGTTCTGCCCTAGCCCCCCATATAGATGCTTGGCGATCACGATGGCGAATATCATGCCCACCACGATCAACCACCACGGAGCCAGCGGCGGTAATGCCAATGCCAGCAGCCACGCCGTGACCAAAGCACTGCCATCCAGCAGGAAAGGCATCACCGGGCGCTTGCGTATCTGTAGCACAGAGCCTTCTGCCAGCAACGCCACCACGCTACCGATGATGAGATTGACCAGTATCCCTGAGCCGAACGCCCACACATAGGCAATGATGCCAGGCACCAGCGCGAACAACACTTTCAACATGACGATGCTGACGCTGCTGTTACTGGTAAAGAATGGTGAATATTTCATTGTTTTTATGTCTCAGTTGTCTGCGTAGTACTTTGTGCATCGCCGCGCAGCGCATCGATTTCGGCGATCTCGGCCTGCACCGCAGGCGATAGATTGTCCGTATTCTTAGGCACTACTGCCTCTTTCTGCTCTTTTGCACGCTCCATCGCGGCCTGGATCGCAGCCTGCTTTTCGGCGTCGCCGCCGGTTTCGGTCTTGGCGGTACGCAACGCATTCCGCTGCGCGCGCTCCTGTTTTTCGCGCTCTATACGGGCCAAGCGGTTGTCGTTACGTATACGTGCCTGATCGGCAGCCGTCTGCGCACGCTCCTGGGCGATGCTCTCGCTCTTGGCGTAACGGTAATACTGCACCAACGGAATATGACTGGGGCATACATAAGTGCAGCAACCGCATTCGATACAATCCATCAGATTGTAATCCAGCGCTTTTTCTAGATTGTTGCTCTTGGAGAACCAGTACAGGTCCTGCGGTTGCAACGACACCGGGCAAACATCCGCGCATGCGGCGCAACGAATGCAGGGCATCTCCATCGCCGGCGGCGGGAACAAGCCGGGGGTGGAAGCGATCACGCAATTCATGGCCTTGGTCATGGGCACGGCGCTCGAAGGCAGCGCGAAACCCATCATCGGGCCGCCCATGATGTAGCCGTCGGTATCCGGCAAATCGCCACCCGCAGCTTTTAATAAATCGTCAACACTGGTACCGAGCAGCGCTTCATAATTACCGGGGCGTGCCACATTGCCGGTAATGGTGACGATGCGCGAGACCGCAGTTTCCCCATGCGCAAAGAATCGATAGATGGATTGCGCCGTCGCTACGTTAAAGCACTGGATGCCGATGTCGGTGGAACGCCCATGCGCCGGCACTTCCTTGCCCGTCAACAAGCGTATCAATTGCCGCGCATCTCCACTCGGATACAGCGTGGGTACGATACCTACTTCAGCGACGAAACCGGCACGAGTGCAAGCTTCCCGCATCGCAGCTGCCGCTTCTGGCTTGTTATCTTCAATGCCGATAAAGCATTCCACCGTACCTAGCAAAGATTGCACGATCTGCGCGCCCAGTACGATCTCATCCGCACGCTCGCGCATCAACAGGTCGTCGCAAGTGATGAACGGCTCGCACTCCGCACCATTCAATACCAGCGTCACTACCGGATGCGAGCTTTTGGGGCTGAGCTTGAGATGGGTGGGGAAAGTCGCACCGCCCAGACCCACGATGCCGGATTGGCGCAAACGCCGCAGCAACTCTGCTCTATCCATCGTGCGGTAATCCACCGCATCATGCGTGATCCAACGCTCTTCACCGTCCGGCTTGAGGGTGATGCACATATCCGGCAAGCCGGACGGATGCGGGATCACTTGCTCATCTATAGCCACGATAGTGCCTGAAGTCGGCGCGTGTACCGCTGCCGAAACAGTACCGTTGGCTTCGGCCAGCAATTGCCCTTTGAGGACATTGTCGCCCGCCTGCACCAGCACTTTGGGCATATTGCCTATGTGTTGGCGCAATGGCAGAACCAGGCGCTCAGGCACGGGAACTAGCTGGATCGGCGTATTGGTCGATTCCAGTTTGTGCTCGGGCGGATGCACGCCGCCGTTGCCATTAAATATTTTTGCGATGATGTTCATGCGGTTGCTTCTGCTTTTATCCCAGGCTTTAATTCGTTCTTTATTTCAAATACCGGATAACGCCATTTCCAGTTGCCGATGTCTTCCGGTAGCGGAACCATGCTGATGCAATCTACCGGGCACGGTGCCAGGCAAAGCTCGCAACCCGTACATTCGGCGGCAATGATGGTGTGCATCTGCTTGGCCGCGCCGAGAATGGCATCCACCGGGCAAGCCTGTATGCACAAAGTGCAGCCAATGCAGGTCTGCTCATCGATAAAGGCAACGGATTTAGGCTTGGGCTGGCCATGCTCGCCATTCAGCGGCTTGGGCTCCACCCCCAGCAGGTCGGCCAGCAACTTGATGCCTGGTTCACCGCCCGGCGGACATTGATTGATGTCGGCCTCGCCATTGGCAATGGCTCTGGCATAAGGCTTGCAACCCGGATAACCGCACTGACCGCATTGCGTCTGCGGCAGGATGGCGTCTATCTTTTCCACCAGCGGATCGCCTTCCACCTTGAACTTGAGCGAGGAATATCCAAGCGCTACACCTAAAGCTAGCCCTAGCCCCACCATTACCAGAATCGCGGTCAGCATGATGTTAGCCTTTTACCAACCCGGCGAATCCCATAAACGCAAGGCTCATCAACCCGGCAGTGACCATCGCGATCGCGCCGCCGCGGAACGGCAAAGGGATATCGGCAGCTTCCATACGCTCGCGCATTGATGCGAACAGGATCAGCACCATGGAAAATCCCATCGCGCCGCCGAAGCCGAACAATAGAGAATCAGCAAAATTATGCTTGGCCTGAACGTTCAACAATGGAATACCGAGCACCGCGCAGTTGGTAGTGATCAGCGGCAGGTAGATACCCAATACCTGATACAGCACCGGGCTGGTCTTCTCCACCACGATTTCCGTAAACTGCACCACCCCGGCGATCACCACGATGAACGACAAAGTACGCAGGTAGAACAGATCCGGCCCCAGCAAATATTGATTGATCAGGTAACTGGTACCGGAGCCTATGGTGAGCACGAATGCAGTCGCCAAGCCCATGGCGATCGAGGCTTCCAGTTTTTTGGAAACGCCCATGAACGGGCACAAGCCCAGGATTTTGACCAGCACGATGTTATTGACGAATACCGTGCCAAGCAGAATAAGAATATAACTTGAGAACATGCTATGTAAGCCCTGAATAATGTTGAATTATCGCCTTCACCCGGCCTTCGTGCAACTTTGAGCGGCAATATAACACTGACTCTATAAAACCAAAAAGAATAAATACTTCTAGAATATAAGCATTTATTTTATAAAGACCGCACCAGAGAAATATGCGGGAACTCAAGCCAGCTCTAATCTTTGAGTAACTTGGTGGTGGAACCGGCAGTGATATGCTTCAACTTATTCTCGATCTGATCGCACAGGGTTTTCAATATTTTGATGCGGGCAAAATTCTTGTCGTTGGCTTCAACCAATATCCAAGGTGCGATCTCGGTGCTGGTACGGTCTACCATATCGCATACCGCATGTTCGTATTGCTTCCATTTTTTGCGGTTACGCCAGTCGTCATCGGTGATCTTGAAATTTTTGAAACCGGTTTGCTCTCTGTCTTCAAAACGCCTTAATTGCTCGTCCTTGGTAATAGCCAGCCAGAACTTGACCACCATAATGTCATGCCTGACCAGTTGCGCTTCAAAGTCATTGATTTCGCCGTAGGCGCGCATCCAGTCAGAATCGGAAATGAACTTTTCTACACGCTCCACCAGTACGCGCCCGTACCAGGAACGGTCGAAAATAGTGACACGGCCGCGGCGCGGAATGTGCCGCCAGAACCGCCATAAATAAGATTGCGCACGCTCTTCCTCTGTAGGTGCCGCGATCGGCACCACCTGATACTGTCTAGCATCCAGCGCCCCGGTCACACGCCTGATGCTACCGCCTTTGCCTGCCGCATCATTGCCTTCGAACACCACGACCACGGTGATATTTTTGAATTTTGGATCGCGAGTCAGAGAATTCAATCGACCTTGATATTTTTCCAATTCGAATTTGAACTCATGCTTATCCAGAACCCGCGTCATATCCAGCGTTTTGAGAATATCCAGATTGTCTATCGGCGGCAACAAAAGTCCGGCGGTGGCCTGAGGGGGGGCTTTCTGCTCCAATCGCGCGGTGATTGATTTAAGTATCATCTTGCCTATCGTCAGGCTGCGATAGCAAGGGTCCTCTCCCTCCACAATCAACCAGGGAGCTTCTGCAGTACTGGTATGGCGGATGACTTTCTCATGCACGGACTGGAATTTATCGTATGCCTTGAAATGCTTCCAATCACGTTCTGTCACGCGCCAACGGGTGAGAGGATTATTCTCCAACGCCTTGAGCCGTTTTTTCTGTTTTTCCTTGGAAAGATGCAGCCAGAATTTTATGATCAACGCACCGTCATCGACGAGCATCTTTTCCAGACGCTTCGCACGTTCCAGGCTTTGTTCCAGATCAGCAGTCTTAGTGACGTTGAATACTTTATTAAGTATAGGCCAGGTATACCAGGAACCCAGAAACACCCCTACCCTACCCTTGGCCGGCAGCTCCCGCCAGAAGCGCCACATCATAGGCCGATCCATCTCTTCATCCGACGGGTCGCCCATGCCGTGCACTTGTACATAGCGCGGGTCCATCCACTCATTCAGCAGATTCACCGTCTCGCCGCGTCCAGCGCCATCCATGCCGCCCACCAGAATAATGACCTGGAACTTGGCCTGCCTGACGAGTTCTATTTGAGCCTTTAGCAATGCTTCGCGCAAAACCGGTACTTCTTTGTCGTAAACCGACTTTTTTATTTTATGGCCTAATTCGGCTGATTCAAACATATGATCTCTCTCCAAAGAGCATTCTAATCAATGTCTGCACATCTGCAAGCCTATACTACGCCAATCCAGCACGTAGTCTAGGAATGGGAAGCAACCGAATAATACAAAAAAGACCTCAATATTCGCATTCGTCTGCGAATATTGAGGCCTATTGCGCATGCTTTATATGAAACATGCCCCGGAGAATCGGGCTATCCTAATGACGGATCAGATGGTCGAATGCACCTAATGCCGCTTTAGCACCATCGCCCATGGCGATAACGATCTGCTTGTAAGGCGTAGTCGTCACATCACCCGCGGCAAATATACCTGGGATGTTGGTGCCGCCATGATCATCCACCTCGATCTCGCCATATTTGCTCAGATTGACGGTGCCTTTGAGCCAATCGGTGTTGGGGAGCAACCCGATCTGCACGAACACAGCTGCCAATTCGATGTGGCGCGATTCACCGCTGGCCCGGTCAGTGTAATTCAGGCCGCTGACCTTGCCGTCTGCGCCAATGATCTCAGTCGTTTTCGCATGGCAAATGACTTCTACATTGGGCAGGCTGAACAACTTCTTCTGCAAGATCGCATCCGCTTTCAACTCGTCGTCAAACTGCAACAAAGTAACATGTTCAACGATACCTGCGAGGTCGATCGCGGCTTCTACGCCCGAATTACCGCCGCCGACCACGGCAACCTTCTTGCCTTTGAACAACGGGCCATCGCAGTGCGGACAGTAAGCCACGCCTTTGCCGCGAAATTCTTTTTCGCCGGGGACATTCAATTCCTTCCAGCGCGCACCGGTGGCAACGATGACAGATTTGCTTTTCAATACACCGCCGTTTTGCAGACGTATCTCTAACAAATCGCCAGGGATGATCTTTTCTGCATGCTGCAGATTCATCACATCCACTTCATAGCTTTTGACGTGTTCTTCCAGCGCAGCGACGAGTTTCGGACCATCGGTCTCTTTTACCGAAATGAAATTTTCGATTGCAAGCGTATCCATCACCTGACCGCCGAATCGTTCTGCCACGATGCCGGTACGAATGCCTTTACGTGCCGAATAGATAGCTGCAGAAGAACCTGCCGGACCGCCGCCGATGACTAATACATCGAACGGTTCTTTAGCACTGATCTCTTCTGCTACACGCTCCACACCGCTAGTATCGATGCGGGCGAGTATCTGTTCCAATTCCATGCGACCATTCTCGAAAGGCTCACCGTTAAGGAAAGCGCTAGGCACGGCCATGATCTGACGCGTATCGACCTCTTGTTGATAGATGCCGCCATCGATCATGGTATGGGTGATACCGGGATTCAATACGGCCATGAGGTTCAACGCTTGCACTACGTCCGGGCAGTTGTGGCAAGTAAGCGAGATATAAGTCTCGAAGTGAAATTCGCCTTTGAGATTGCGTATCTGGGCGATGATCTCGTCGCTGACCTTGGGTGGATAGCCGCCTGTTTGCAATAAAGCAAGGATCAACGAAGTGAATTCGTGACCCATGGGGATACCCGCAAACACCACGCGTGGCTCTTCGCCAACACGTGCTACGCCGAACGAAGGGCGACGCGCATTGGTGCCGTCTTCGCGCAAAGTCACTTTATCCGACAATGGGACGATATCTTGCAGAAACTCGCGCATCTCGGCCGCAGCCGCACTGTCGTCCAAAGAAGCGACTAACTCAATCGGTTGTTGTACGCGCTCAAGATAGCTGCGTAATTGTTCTTTGATATTTGCATCAAGCATTT
>DATBPY010000055.1:0-3913 GCA_036561085.1 Methylophilaceae bacterium
GCGATCTGAATATCTCCATCGATGCCATGATCCAGAAAGAACCTGCCGAAGGCGAAGACCAGGCCGATATCGTGTTGCTGACGCATATCACACTTGAAAAGAACATCGATGCCGCCATTGCCGGGCTGGAAGCTTTGCCAGCGATCACCGGTAAAGTGATCCGCATCCGTATGGAAGAACTGGGCAAATGAAGTACATCAGTACTCGCGGTGAATCGCCTGCGCTGACTTTCAGCGAGATACTGCTGGGTGGCTTGGCACCGGATGGCGGTTTGTACATGCCGGAGAGCTATCCGCGCTTTACCGACGCTGAAATGACTGCCATGCGCGGCATGAATTACCGCGATCTGGCATATAAGGTGCTGTCGCGTTTCATCGATGATATCCCGGCGCAGGACTTGCTCGATATCGTCAACAAGACCTACACCGCAAAGAACTTCGGATTTGCCTGCGATGGGCAAAGCGCCGAAGACATCACACCCGTCTTCAAGCTTAAAGACAATCTCTATCTGCTGTCGCTTTCGAATGGTCCGACATTGGCATTCAAGGACATGGCGATGCAGTTGCTGGGTAATCTGTTCGAATATGTGCTGGGGAAGACCGGGCAGCAGATCAACATCCTGGGCGCGACCTCCGGCGACACCGGTTCTGCGGCCGAGTACGCCATGCGCGGCAAAAAAGGCATACGCGTGTTCATGCTGTCGCCGTATCAGAAAATGAGCCGCTTTCAGACGGCGCAGATGTTCAGCCTGCGCGATCCCAACATTTTTAACATTGCGGTAAAAGGCGTATTCGACGATGCGCAGGATATCGTTAAAGCAGTATCCAACGACCTTGAATTCAAGGCCAAGTACAAGATAGGCGCGGTCAACTCCATCAACTGGGGACGGGTCGCGGCGCAAGTGGTGTATTACTTCAAAGGCTATTTTGCGGTGACCAAAAACAACAGCGAAAAAGTCAGTTTCGCCGTGCCTTCCGGTAATTTCGGCAATGTGTGTGCAGGTCATGTCGCGCGCATGATGGGCTTGCCCATAGACAAGCTGGTGGTCGCTACCAACGAGAACGATGTGCTGGATGAGTTCTTCCGCACCGGCATCTACCGTCCACGCGATGCTGCTAATACCTATCAAACTTCCAGTCCGTCCATGGACATCAGCAAGGCATCCAATTTCGAGCGTTTCGTATTCGACCTGGTGGGGCGCGACGCCGCCAAGATGCGCGAGTTATGGGCAAAGATTGATGCAGGCGGCGAGTTCGATCTTAAAGAAGAGGGCTATTTCGACAAAGTGGCGGATTACGGTTTCGTATCGGGTTCCAGCAACCATGAAGATAGATTGGAAACCATACGCGGGATATACAAGGATTACGGCGTAGTGGTGGATACCCACACCGCAGATGGTCTGAAAGTGGCTGCGGAATACCTCGAACCGGGCGTGAGTATGCTGGCCTTGGAGACTGCGTTGCCGGCCAAGTTCGAAGATACCATTGTTGAAGCCTTGGGGCAGCGCCCAGGACGGCCGAACGCGCTGAAGCGCCTGGAAGACCTGCCGCAGCGTTTCGCGGTGATGGAAGCTGATGTGGTTTCAGTCAAACGTTTTATTACGGATAATTCTTAATGCAGCAAAGCCTATGAATCAATACTTGGATCTGATGCGTCACGTGCTGGAGCACGGTAACAAAAAAGAAGACCGTACCGGCACCGGTACATTATCTGTATTCGGTTACCAGATGCGCTTCGATCTGGCACAGGGTTTCCCGCTGCTGACCACCAAGAAAGTACACCTGAAATCCATTATTCACGAACTGTTGTGGTTCTTGCAGGGCAGCACCAATATCAAATACCTCAAGGATAACGGCGTCAGTATCTGGGATGAATGGGCCGACGAGAACGGCACTCTGGGCCCGGTGTATGGTTACCAGTGGCGCAACTGGCCTAAGCCTGACGGCACGCATATCGACCAGATCACGCAAGTGATCAACATGATCAAAAAAAATCCGGATTCACGGCGTTTGATCGTCTCGGCCTGGAACGTGGCGGATGTGGACCAGATGAAGTTGCCGCCGTGCCATGCCTTCTTTCAGTTTTACGTAGCCGACGGCAAACTAAGCTGCCAGCTCTATCAACGTAGTGCCGATATCTTCCTCGGCGTACCGTTCAACATCGCTTCTTACGCGCTGCTCACTATGATGGTGGCGCAAGTGTGCGGGCTGAAACTGGGTGATTTTGTGCACACTCTGGGCGATGCACATATTTATCTGAACCATATGGATCAGACGCGTGAGCAGCTGTCACGTGCAACGCGACCTTTGCCAACTATGCGTATCAACCGGGAAATCAAAGATATCTTCGGTTTCAAATACGAGGATTTCACTCTCGAGAATTACGACCCGCACCCCGCTATTAAAGCCACCGTAGCGGTATAGCCGCAAAACTTCAGTTTTAGACCACGGCGACGTGACCGCTGACCATCTTGACGCGGTCGCCTATGGCATATTTAGGCTGGCTGGTTTGGGTAACGCTACGGTAAGTGCCGTCTTCCATGCGTATCTTGGACACATAGGCGCTGGTGGACTTCATATTCTTTTCTATGGCATTACCGGCAAGCATGCCGCCGCCTGCACCTATGATCGTCATCAACGCATTGCCTTTGCCCCTGCCTATCTGGTTGCCTACCAACCCGCCCGTGATGCCTCCGGCCACCGCGCCCAAGCCGCTGCTCCGGCCTTCGTGATGTACCAGGCGGATAGATTCGACTATGCCGCAATTGTTGCATGCCACCTGATTCACATCGTGAGCACGTGATGGATTGTTCGTTGCGGGGTGATTGGAGCCTGCCGCAACAGTGGCGGGCAGCGAATTAGCTACCCGCGGTGCTAGCGTGGCCACTTGGCCGTCGGGCGTTGTACTCTGTGCTTCGTCCATTCTCTCGGAATGGGCCGACGGAATCCATCCGGTGATCGCGGCAACGCCTATGATGCTGAAGATGGTGACCGCCACTGCGGCGATCAGCACCATCGGGTGGGTACTGGATGTGCGCATGGTGTTTCTCCTACGGACTATGTCCGACGTGGTTAATGGAGGTGGTTAATGCAACCCCCGGCAGATCCGATAGAAAAGGTCAGCCAGCATTTAAGCCGATTGTTGAAACGTGTTTTTGGTTTTCATCACGCGTTGAAACTCCGGCATGCTTTACTGTTCCCTGTTCATGCTCAGTTGAAGATGCCTTGTCCTCATGTCCACCCAAGGTGTTGACCGCATACGCGATCGCATAAATGTTAAACAGCAGCAGACTTGGAATTGATTGCATTTTTGTACGCTCCCTTAAAGACAGTTAAGTCTTCTTGAGCAACAGCCATGCCAGATTTATTTATTTTTTAAAAACAATAGGTTATTGTTATTTTAAGCAACAGCGAGGGTTGCGGTGCAGGGGTTTGTCGTCAATCAGCGACGCTGAAAGTACACAGAAATTTAACTGATTGATTTAAAAAGTTATTAAGTGTCTCCATCTGCGGACATGCCCATACTTTCGTCGCGAACTTGCGATTCAGGCTCTGTTTTGAAGTTAGCTGGGATCAATTCGTGACGTTCGAGCAGTTTGTAAAAATCAGTGCGGTTACGTTGCGCGATGCGCGCCGCTTTGGCCACGCTGCCATTGGTGGTTTGCATCAGGCGCACCAGGTAGTCGCGTTCAAAACTGCGGCGTGCCTCCTCGAACGAGAGCGTGCCATCTCCCAAGCGCTTCCAGTTCATCCCTTTTTGTACCAGGCCGGCGCTGATCAGCGGCGAACTGCTGAGCACCACCGCCTGTTCAATGATGTTCTGCAACTGGCGGATGTTGCCCGGCCAAGGCGCTGAGAGCAGTACCTCCATGGCTTCAGGGGAAAATCCATGAACCTTTTTGCCGTAACGTTTT
>DATBPY010000056.1:0-1939 GCA_036561085.1 Methylophilaceae bacterium
TAGTCGTTCCAAGTCGCGCTCGGCCTGCGTGGTGGCCTCCAATACTATCCCTGCCAGTTTCAGCAAACGTTCTCCTGCCGGAGTGAAACGCAGGCCGTGTGCCGTGCGCTGGAATAGCGTGATGCCGTAATGCTGTTCAACCACCCGTATCTGGTGCGATAAAGCCGATTGCGTCAGGTGCACACGGTCGGCGGCGCTGGCCAGCGTGCCGCTTTCGGCGATGGCTTTAAGAGAGCGTAGATGGCGTATTTCTATCATTATGAAAATAATTCAAGTTAATTTGAAAAATGTTCGCTTTATTAATTATAGCGCAACGCGCAGAATCCGCTTCCTTATAAATTCAGGGGGAACATTCCATGGCAACAGCACACATACTCGGTTATCCGCGCATCGGCCCCAAGCGGGAACTTAAATTCGCACTGGAGTCTTTCTGGAAAGGTGATTCCAGCGCCGAAGCATTGCAGGCAGTCGCGCAGACTTTGCGTCAAGAGAACTGGCAAAAACAAAAGACGACAGGTCTGGACTTTGTGAGCGTAGGCGATTTTTCGTTGTACGACCACGTGCTGGATCATGCCGTGCTGTTCGGCGCTATCCCCAAGCGTTTCGGTAATAAAGCCGTACTGAATGAACGCGATTATTTTGCGCTGGCGCGCGGCAATGCCGAACAACCGGCGATGGAAATGACTAAATGGTTCGATACCAATTACCACTATATCGTACCGGAACTGCGTGCAGATGCTGAATTCAGCATCAACGCGCATGATTTTCTGGCGCGGCTGGATGAAGCGCAGAAACTGGATGCTTCGGTCAAGCCGGTATTGCTGGGCCCCGTCAGTCTGTTGTATCTGAGCAAGGCCAAAGGCTTTAATAAGCTGAACTTGCTGGACAGGCTGGCTGCGCAATATGCGCATCTGTTGCGGGAATTGCACTATAGAAAGATCGAATGGGTGCAGATCGACGAACCCATCCTTGCGCTGGATCTTGATATCGAATGGCAGGATGCATTCACCGGTGCCTACGCCTGGCTCAGGACCGCACGGCCCAAGCTGCTGCTGACCACTTATTTTGCCAATGTGGCGCGCTATCAATCGCTGATCACTACGCTGCCGGTGGATGGCGTGCATATCGACCTGGTGCGTGCGCCTGAACAACTGGAGTCCTGGGCCAATGTGTTGCCTAGCAAATGGGTGCTGTCTGCGGGTGTGATCGATGGGCGCAATATCTGGCGTAACGATCTGGATAAGACGCTTAAGTTGCTGACACCGTTGGCAGAAAAGCTAAAGCAACGTCTTTGGGTAGCACCAAGCTGCTCGCTGCTGCATGTGCCGGTGACGTTGGCGCATGAAGAAAAGCTGGATACCGAGATCAAATCGTGGCTGGCGTTTGCCGATGAGAAGTTGCAAGAGCTGGCTATCCTTGCCAAAGCGTTGAATCATGGCGAGTCTTCAGTCGTAGGTGAGCTGGCTGTTTCACGCATCGCCATTGCCACTCGTAACAAGTCAGCGCGTGTACATTCATCGGAAGTCAAGGTGCGCATTGCCGCGCTGCGACAAGTGAACGAGAACCGCACTAACGTATTCGCCAAGCGCCAGGTTGCGCAACGTACCCGGTTCAACTTGCCGTTGCTGCCGACCACCACCATCGGTTCTTTCCCGCAGACAGCGGAGATTCGTGCCAGCCGTGCTGCTTTCAAGAAAGGCGATATCGGCGACGCGCAATATACAGCCGATATGCAGCAACATATCACCTACGCCATCCGCCAACAGGAAGAGCTTGATCTTGATGTGCTGGTGCACGGCGAGGCCGAGCGTAACGACATGGTGGAATTCTTCGGCGAGCAGCTGGCAGGCTATGTGTTCACGCAGAACGGCTGGGTGCAAAGTTACGGCTCGCGTTGCGTGAAGCCGCCGGTGATATTCGGCGATGTGCAACGCCCGTT
>DATBPY010000057.1:0-8717 GCA_036561085.1 Methylophilaceae bacterium
TTCTTACAACGCCATCTCCAACTGCGCTTCCTGCGCCACGACGAATTGCGCATTCTCGTGTTCCAGCAACCAGCGTTTGCGCTCCAGGCCTCCGGCAAACCCAGTCAGCGAACCGTTCGCGCCAATGACGCGATGGCAAGGGACGACGATAGCGATAGGGTTAGAACCGTTCGCCAACCCTACAGCCCGTGCCGACGTAGGGTGACGGATCTGCACTGCCAGCCCGCCGTAGCTCATGGTGCGCCCGACGGGAATACGACGTAATGCATTCCATACTTTGACCTGGAAAGCTGTGCCGCCTGTCGCCGTCGGTACATCCTTGAGCGCGTTCATATCGCCAGCAAAATAAGCATCAAGCGCGTGGCGCACAGACGAAGGCTGGGTAGCGTTGCGTAAACGAATAGCATCTTTGCCGTAATGTTCGCGCAGCAACCTGTGCATGCGTTGCTCCATGCCTTGCCAGTCTACGGCGCGCAGGCGCTGCTGCTCGTCGGTCAATACCAGTAATTCGCCTACCGGCGAAGCGATACGTTCAAGAGTGAATGTTTGTTCATGCATGATGAAGACTCCACAGAATCATAAAGAAGTGAAAGATACTCCGGAAGCTGAACATGGGCTGGCGGTTTTCGGACGTGAACAATGCATGATTTTAACCGCAATGTTGATGTCCGAAAACCGCTAGACATTAAAACGTTCAGCGCTCAATATCCGCAGCATGGACCTGGATCATGATGCTTGTTACCGCGCAGTCAGTTTGCGCGATGCCCGTTTCGACGGCCGCTTTTTCACGGGTGTTAAAACGACGGGTATCTATTGCCGCCCCATCTGTCCGGCGCAAACCCCGCTGTCCAGGAATGTCGTGTTTTACCCTACCGCAGCGGCGGCACAGGAAGCCGGGTTCCGCCCCTGCCTGCGTTGCCGTCCGGAAACTGCACCCAATCTTGGCGCGTGGCGCGGCACCTCGAATAGCGTATCGCGCGGATTGGCACTGATAGAACTGGGTGCGCTGGATGAAGGCAGCGTGGAAGCTTTGGCTGACAGATTAGGCTTGGGCGAGCGCCAACTCAGACGCCTGTTTCATCAACATCTGGGCGCAACGCCTATCGCTGTCGCGCAGACCCGCCGCGTGCATCTCGCTAAACAATTGCTCCACGAAACCAACCTGCCGATGGCAGAGATCGCGTTCGCTTCCGGTTTCGGCAGCATACGCCGCTTCAATGAGACTTTTCTCGCGCTATTCGGGCGGGCGCCCGGCGAATTGCGGCGTGCCATCAAACCGGAAGTCTCCGCCGGACCGCAAGGCGAGATCAGCCTGTTGCTGCGTTACCAGCCGCCTTACGACTGGCCCGGCATGCTGGAGTTCCTGCGCAAACGTGCCATGCCCGGCATCGAAGCAGTAAGCGGCGATACCTATATGCGCACCATACAACTAGACGGCATACAGGGCACGGTGTCGGTACGACCCGATAGCAGTAATGCGCTACGCGCGATGATCCGTTTTCCCAAACTCTCCGCGCTGCCCGTCATCATCGCGCGGCTGCGGCGCGTATTCGATCTCGCTGCCGACACTGCCGCCATCCACGCACATCTTGCGCAAGACCCGGCACTGGCACCATTGATCGCAGCACGTCCGGGCTTGCGCATGCCGGGGGCATGGGATGGTTTTGAACTGGCGATACGCGCAGTACTCGGCCAGCAGATCACGGTGAGCGCCGCAGTCAAGCTGGCCGGAAAACTGGTCGCGGCTTACGGCGACCCCATGAAAGAACCGGAAGGCGCGTTAACGCATATATTCCCGCAACCGGCAGTATTGGCAAATGCAGACCTGAGCACTCTCGGTATGCCGCGCAGCCGCGCAGCAACGCTATCCGCCGTGGCGAAAGCCGCCATCGAAGACCCGCATCTTCTGGTTGCGAGCGGCGAACTGGAGGATGCCGTTTTGAAGTTGCGTGCGATACGCGGCATAGGGGAATGGACGGCGCACTATATCGCGTTGCGCCAATTGCGCGAACCGGATGCGTTCCCGGCGGCCGATGTCGGTTTGCTGCGTGCCATGGCGCTGCAGGAAGGACGCGACTTTACGCCAAGCGAGTTATCCGAACGCGCCAATGCCTGGCGGCCATGGCGTGCCTACGCCGCACAGCACTTATGGGCGGCAACACCGGCAGGGTAATTATTAGGTGTGATCAGTGTTTCTTTCCAGGCTCAAAGTGCTTCGACACCACGAGCTGTTTTGCCGAATAACCGACTGTCCATGAATTCAGCATATGGTCGTAATGCGCTTCCTGCACGCAACGGCCGTCGTTCGCACCGCGGCTTTCGGTTTCCCACCACAACTGATCGCCGCAGGCAGTTAGTTTATCGGGCGCACCCAATAGCGCGATGACCATGCTTTGAGGCGCATTCATCTCTATGCGTTGAAAAGCGAATTCCTCTCGCTTATCGAATACCCAGTTGAGAGCGAGCACTAACAACACAAAAATGACGATAGCGGCGGGCGCAAGGATCAACTTATTTTGTAGCTTCTTATTTGTTTTCATATTGCTTTCATGTGGTTACCGGTTGATTTAGTACGTATCGTGATTTAATGCTTACGTTTCTCTTCGTACATCAGTCTGTCCGCCTCTTTCATCGCGCCTTGCAGGCCATCTGAAGAATTACGGATGGTGATACCGATAGAGGCTTTGACGTTCCGTTCGGCAAGCGCTTTGCGGGTACGCGCCAGCAAGGCATCGGCCCGGGTTTGATCGCATTCAATGGCGATGATGCCGAACTCGTCGCCGCCCAACCGCGCCACGATGTCGATCTCACGCGCCGCAACTCGCAGAGCTTCGGCAGCGCGTACGATCAGCGCATCGCCCGCAGCGTGGCCTTCGCTGTCGTTCACCTGCTTCAACTCATCCAAGTCTATGGACATCACCGCCGCCGGGTGGCCGTAACGACGGCAGCGCTCTTCTTCCCTCGCCAGCAACTGATCCCACGCGCGACGGTTGAGCAACTGTGTCTGCGCGTCGGTTTGCGATTCCAGTTCCAGGCGTTCGATCAGGCGTGCTTCCTCTTCTAACTTCAGTTCTGCATCGAGGATGGAACTTAATAACGACGCCAACAACTCGATCAGTTCCAGATCGTCGGCGATAGCCACAGGCTGGGAATCCGGATCTATCGCGCACAATGTGCCGAACAGCGAACCATCGGCATTGGTCAACGGGATGCCGACATAGGCTTTGATCGGGACTTTGCACCCAATCACCGCCGCAGCATAGGCCGGAACCAGATTGGAATCGGGCGCGATGCGCGGGCCATTGCCCTTGACCATTTCAGAACAGAACGACTCGGCCCAACTCAATGTAGTGCCGGGCGTGAGCCCGTAGCCGTGGTCTTCCGTCTGCAGCACGATCCAGTTGTCGCCCTCGGTACGAGTCAGCATCCACAGATCGAACCCGTAGCGCTTGTGCAGGAAGCTAAGTACGGCCTGACCTGCGGACTCGAAGTCCCTGAACGAAAGATCAATCATCGTATTTGATGTATTTGAATCTTGCATCTTCGTTGGGTGTGCCTTCCAGCGCGCCGCCCTCTTTGCCCGGTTGCCAGCCGATCACTTCTTCTATCTTCTTTGCCAGCAAAAGGTCCTTGTCGGTGATGCCCTTGGCGGTGTGCGTCATCAGTTTCACGATGACGAAGGCATACGACACGGTCAGATCCGGGTGATGCCAGGCGGCTTCTGCCAAGTGACCGACGGTGTTGACCACCATCAAGGTGGCTTTCCAGCCGCTGGTCTTGTATTTGCGGCGTATCCAGCCGTCTTCCAACGCCCAATGCGGCAGTTCCGCAGCCAGCTTGGCATTGACTTCTTCTACGCTATAGACACGTTCATTCGAGGTTTCCATTATTCATTCTCCAAGTTGCTCTCATTAGTCTTTTGACTGTTATTTTACGCTCGCCTTACTTTACTCTTTCCATATCCGGTTTCACTATGGCAGTGAATCTTTCCAATTCGGTTTTCCTCAGCACCGTCACCGGACAAGGCAAACCGGCGGCAAAGCCTTCAAAAGCTGCATCCAGCAATGTGTTCGGTTCACTGCTATCTTCCGTTGCTTTCACCAGCACCAGATGCCTGGGCTTGATGCGTTTTGCCAGCCATGCTGCCAGGCTGTCGGAAGTGACATCCCAAGTCTTGGGGATCTTCTCATCCGCCAGCACCATCACACTCGGCAGCCAGACAATGGCCCTATGCTGCCAGCTGCGTTCGGCGATCTCCAGCTCGGTACTGGCCGCCACCAGTGCAGGATTCAATGCCAGCAGCACCCTGGCATATTGATCCATTGCCAGCACTGCCAGCCGATGCGCCGTGGCATCGTCGAAGCCTGCGGTCTGCTGTGCCTGGCGCACCGCATCTGCAAACACGCCGCCGCCCGGCACGATGACGATGCGACCGTCACTGGTCTGCGCGATGGCCTCCAGCCAGCGCGGCAATGCCGCCGAGCCCAACAGGCTGCCGCCCAGCTTAACGATGACCATTATTATTCTTCCTTATAAAAATGCTGCATCAGTTGCAGCATATTGGCCGCTTTATCCAAAGTCTCCAAATATTCTTTATCGGCTTGCGAGTCTGCCACGATGCCGCCGCCTGCATAGAACCGCATGCTGCCGTGGGAATGGACCGCAGTGCGGATGGCGATGCTGGTATCCATATTACCGTCGAAGCCGATATAGCCTATCGCGCCGCAATACACGCCGCGTCGGTGCGGCTCCAGTTCTTCTATGATTTGCATAGACCGCAATTTAGGCGCACCGGTGATAGAGCCGCCGGGGAATGCGCCGCGCAACAGATGCAGTGCAGTGTGTCCTGGCGCCAGACGACCCGTCACCGTGCTCACTAAATGATGGACATTGGCAAAACTCTCCAGTTCAAACATGCGCTCGGCACGCACAGTGCCGGGCGCGCAATGCTTGCCGATATCGTTACGCAGCAGATCCACGATCATCAGGTTCTCGGCCCGGTCTTTACTGCTGGTAATGAGTTGTTGCGCGTTGGCTTTATCCTGTACCGGGTCGGCACTACGCGGGCGAGTGCCTTTGATCGGCCGCGTTTCCACCAGACCGCGGCGCAACTGCAAAAAGCGTTCAGGCGAAGCGGAAACGATCTGCATATCCGGCAGGTTGAGGAATGCAGCAAACGGTGCAGGGCTTTGTGTTCTTAATACTTGGTAAGCCTGCCAGGCATCGCCTTCGGCCTTGGCCGAGAAACGCTGCGCCAGATTCACCTGATAACAATCGCCATCCAGGATGTAGCGCTGTATGCGCTGAAATGCCTGCGCATACAGCGCTTCATTCATATTGGCGGTGACCGGCGAGGTTACCTTGAAAGTATTTTTTGCAGGCTCTTCCTGAGCGGTAAACAGCGCGACCAGATTGCCCCAATGCTGGCGCGTCAGCGGTGCGCGCCCGTAACTCGCCAGAAAACTGCGCCGCTCCTGATGATCCACCACCACTGCCCAGTCGTAGATACCCACCTGCATTTCCGGCAGCGGCTCATCATCTTGCGCAGTAACAGGTAAGTTCTCGAGCCGTCGCGCCAGGTCATATCCAAAATAACCCATCGCGCCGCCCATGAATGGCAAGTCGCCCTGCGGTTCCGGTTGCCGCCCGAGGAAGTCGCGCACCAACCCGAACGGGTCTTCGCGCGAGATCTGGCTGCCGGTGGGTTCTATGATTTCGGTAAGGTCGCCCTTGCTGGTGAGCGTGATGACCGGGTCGGCGACCATGATGTCGTAACGCCCTGCTTGCGGGCTGCCTATCCCGCTATCCAGGAATATAGCCCAGGGCTTGTGCGCGATCTTGTTGAACAGGATGGCGCTGTCGGGGTGGTAGCTGAGTTCGGTGATTAGCGGTGTCATTAGGTGTTACCTGCCAGCCATGCTATAGCATATGCCGGTGCGCAAACCGCTGCCCACTCGCTGGCTTCACCTTCTATCAGGTCGGCGAAATCGATATAAGACCGTCCGCTTTTTTGCGCGATCTGCCGTACTACTGCCCGCCCTACTCCCGCGCCCACGATAGGCGAATCGGACGGCAACGAAGCAGCCACGGTTTGCGCAGCGGCAGCGAAGTCTTGCAATTGAGTGTTGGCGATGAAATGCGCCAGCGCCTGCCATGCCAGCAGCGGCGCGTCTTCGACATCATGTCCTACCATGCGCGCCAGCCTGCGCGCACTTTCCAGCGGCGACTTGCCCTTGCCGTCGGCGGTGTCGCTCATGTCATGTTCGCTTTCCAGCTTACCGGTGAGTCTGTACACATCCGCCATGGTGGCAAAATGTTCGGCAGCGATACGTTGCATCTGCCCATTGAACGGTACACGCTGCACGACTGCCATCACCGGTGTGCGTATCAATCCGCTATAGATCAATTCGCTTGTGGTGAGTCTCGCGGCATCGGTCAGGCCTTGCGGCTGCGGCTCGCCGTCTTGTATTTTGATGATATCGGTAGTGGTGCTGCCCATGTCCATCAGCAAAGCGTTTGGTACGAGCTGTGCAACAAACCGGCTACTCGCCACCCAGTTGGCGGAAGCGATCCTGGCGGTATGTTTTGGGACTTGCGCCGCATCGATCAAGCCCGACTCACCGGCATAAAAACGAATACGAGTATCGGGCAATAGACGTTGCATGGCGGCGCTGATCTCGATCACGCCGTCATGCCGTGCAGGAAAGATATCGGCCAGTTCGCCCGTCATGGTGACGGCATGCTGTGCACCACTGCCCAGCTTGCGGGTGGCGGCTTCCACTGCCTGTTGCAACCGCTCCATGCCGTGCCATAGTTGGCAGGGGAATTGTTCCACCGCCAACGCTTTGCCTGCGGCATCCACGCGCGCGACCTTAAGATGCGCGCCGCCGACATCCCAACCCAGAATGTCAGAGTTTGACGGTGACGACATTGCGTTGCCTGTGCGCGAGTTGCATAGGCCGATTATAGAACAGGTCGAGAACCAGCTTTGCCACATTCAAACCAGCGGCCTGGGTCAGGCCGGCATAAGAGGTGGTGAGGCGCGGATTGATCTCAAGCACGGTGACGTTGCGACCCTCGACCATCACATCCACCCCCACATAACCCGACAGGCCGGGTAGTGCAGAGGCGATACGCTGCGCGATATCGGCAAACGCGTTCCAGTGCTGCGCCATGCCGTTGATGACGCTGCCGCCGTATACGAAACGGTCTTTGTGCAGTTGCACCACCTGACGGTTGCAACTCAGCAACCATGCTTTGCCCTTATGGCACAGCATGGAGATACTGGCGGCGGTGCCCGGTTGAAAAGGCTGGATGATATGCGATTCAGCACGCCCATCCTGCAACCATTCCTGCAGCGCTGCAAAACTATCGAAGCACCGTGTATCTTCACCACCTGCGCCGCCATCCGGTTTAGCCACATAGCACGGCAGATCGGTAGGTGCCTGCTCTGGTTTCCAAGTATTCACTACGGGAATATTCAGCGCTGTCAAAGCTTGCGCCGTGGCATATTTACTGGCTGCGATCTTGACCGCTGCCGGAGTACAGCCTATCAATTTAGCCGGCGGAACCAAAGTCGTCATCTTCTCCAATACACCATCGGTTTCAGGCGCGATCAGCCATACCAGGTCGGCGTTCTTGATGCAGTGTTGCCACAGACTCCACGGGTCGTTGCCGACTTCCATCACCGATACCGGCAACGTCAGCGGCGGCAAGCGCGCATCGCGGCTGGTGATGATATTGACTTCGTGCGTGGCGAGCAGATCTGCCAGCAACGCCTCCAGCATCAAACCGCCTTCGCGTACTAATGAGGGAGGAAGGTCGACGTTGTATAATCCGCCGCCAGTGATGAATTCGCAGACAAAAATTTCGGGTTTCTTAGCCATTCCGGTCATAGATCTGATGGGTGGTGAAGTCGTGCATGGCATGGGCGGCAAACGCGAGAGCTATCGCCCCATCCGTTCCAGTCTTTGCGCAACTTCCAAACCGCTGGATGTGGTGCGTGCCTTGAGCGAATTATACCCAATTGCTGCCAGCCCCATGCTCTACATCGCCGACCTGGATGCGATACGCGGTAACGGTTCGCATCTGCAAACGGTCACCCTGCTGCGCGAGCATTTCCCGGACATGGAGATATGGCTGGATGCAGGCGTTTCCAGCCTGGAACAATGGCAGCCTTGGCAACATCTGGGTCTGCATTGCGTGGTGGGCAGCGAAAGCCAACGCGACCTGCAGGCGACATTATCGTTGCTGGAGCACCTTGAACAACCCGTGCTTTCTCTGGATTTCGTCCCCTGCGAGACCTGCGACCAGCTATACGACCCGGTCGGGATACTGGATTACACCAATGCATGGCCTGAGCGCATCATCGTCATGACGCTGGCAAAAGTAGGCAGTAATGCCGGGCCCGATCTGGCCGCCGTGCGCAGCCTGCAACAGCGCCTGCCGCAAACGACTCCGCAACGGCAGATCTACGCAGCGGGCGGCATACGCAATATGGCGGACTTGGTCGCCTTAAAAGCTGCGGGCGCAGCCGGCGTGTTGCTGGCCAGCGCCCTGCATAACGGTAATATCGGCCTTGAACAACTTGAAGTACTTTAGGGCGTGAGCACTACCCGGAAGCGCGCCTTGCCGCTCATCATGTATTCGTATGCTTCTACGCCTTTGCTGAGCGGATAGGTCTCTATCATCGGACGCACGTTGGACAACACGCTGAA
>DATBPY010000058.1:0-2767 GCA_036561085.1 Methylophilaceae bacterium
CTGCTGAATTACTTCGGTCAAGGCGCGCTCATTCTGCATAACCCTGCAGCCCTGGAAAACTCGTTCTACCTGATGGCGCCGCACTGGTTGTTGCCGCCGCTGGTGATCCTCGCGACGCTGGCGACCGTGATCGCCTCGCAAGCCGTGATCTCCGGCGCATTCTCCATGTCACGGCAAGCGCTGCAACTGGGTTACCTGCCCCGTATGCTGGTGCAACATACATCGGATAGCCACGAAGGCCAGATCTATCTGCCGCGCATCAATTGGGGCTTGATGATCGCAGTGATGGGGCTGGTGGTGGGCTTCAAATCTTCCGCCAACCTGGCTGCGGCTTATGGTATCGCGGTGACCGGCAATATGGCGATCACCACCGTATTATCGTCACTGGTGTTCCATAAACTATGGGGCTGGAGCTGGGCACGCACCATCGTGCTGACGGCGATATTCCTGTTCATCGACCTGGCTTTCTTCAGCGCCAACCTATTGAAGATATTCGACGGTGGCTGGGCACCGATCCTCATCGTCATCATCACCTTTACCCTGATGACGACCTGGAAGCGCGGTCGCTCCATGCTGCACAAACGGCTGGAAAGCGAAGCCATGGCGCTGGATATGTTCATTGCAGCCATAGGCGCGCACCCTCCCACCCGAGTGCAAGGCAGCGCAGTATTCATGACTCCCAACCCCAACGGCGTACCCCATTCCCTTTTGCATAACCTGAAACACAACAAAGTACTTCACGAGCAAGTGGTTATCGCCACGGTGAAATTCCACGAAGTGCCGCGCATGCCGCAGGAAGAACGCATCGTGGTGGAAGACATGACCAACGGCTTTTACCGCGTCACCATCAATTACGGCTTCTCCGACGAACCCGACCTGCCGCGCGACCTGGAAGCCTGTGCCATCAAACGGCTGCAGATGGATATGATGGACACCTCCTTCTTCGTCGGCAAAGAGACCCTGATCCCCACCCGCGCTTGTGAAATGGCCGTATGGCGCGAAAAACTGTTCATCACCATGTTCCGCAATGCCGATACCATCTCCAATTATTTCAAGCTCCCTCCCAACCGAGTTGTAGAACTCGGGACTCAAGTCAGCATATAATCCTTCATTCAGCCTGTAGTTACTTATTCTGTTAACCATTTGCGCGTAGCAAACGTTGTTATCGGCGAGGCTTTGTTCACTAAAAGTCATGGAGATGTTGATGCGCTTTGCCCGATTCCTGTTGTCTATCCTGTTGCTATCCTTATCTGCGGCTGCGCTGGCTGAGGGTGACCTGGACAAACGCTTCAATGACATGGATACCAACCACGACGGCAGCATAGATAAGAGCGAGTTCCGTGCCATGATGGATAAACGCTTCATCGAGATGGATACCAACCACGACGGCAAGCTCACCAAAGAAGAGATGCTGGCATGCCGCCACCTGATGATGAAAGAGCATGCGGCTCAGGATGCAAAGCAATAAATGAAGAAGCTGCTCATCTCGTTGCTGGCGGCATCGTTGCTGGCGAGTTGTACGCAGATCAAAACCACTAGTGCCGGCGCAGTCGGCGTGCAGCGCAAGCAATATGCGCTGAGCTTCATTTCCTCCAAGCAGATCGAAGGCATGGCGGCAAAGAGTTATGTATCCACGCTGAATGAAGCTGAGAAGAAAAGCCAGCTCAACCCCGACCCACGACAGACCGAGCGCGTACGCGGCATCGCCAACCGCCTGATCGCGCAGACCGTGGTATTCAGGCCTGATGCGCTCAACTGGAAGTGGGAAGTGAATGTGCAGCAAAGTAAGGATATCAATGCCTACTGCATGCCCGGCGGCAAGATCATGGTGTATACCGGGCTGATCGACAGCCTCAACGTCAGCGACGACGAACTGGCGGCAGTGATGGGGCATGAGATGTCGCACGCTTTGCGCGAGCATGGCCGGGAACAGCAATCGGAACAGATCATGACGAAAGTCGGGCTGGTAGGTTTGGCACTGGCGCTCGCATCCAATAAGAACACGCAGAATGGTGCCGGTACTGTCATGCAGGGCGCGGCTTTGGGCAGCGCAGTGTTTATTTCATTGCCGCACAGCCGCATAGACGAACAGGAAGCCGATGAGATCGGTCTGGAACTCGCCGCACGTGCCGGGTATAACCCTGAAGCTGCGATCACGCTGTGGGAAAAGATGTCCAAATCCGGGGGTAAGAAACCGCCTGAATATCTCAGCACCCACCCCACCGATGCCAAGCGCATCGCCGACATGCGCCGCCTGTTGCCGGTAGTGACTCCGCTTTACGAAGCCACCAAAACCAAGCCGTCATGAAGTTCTGATCGACCGTCGGTAAATGCGTTTTAAAAAATGACCGCTATTCAAGTAAAATAGCGGTTTTATTTTGCCTTGTGGAACCCACTACATGAACGAACTGCAACAGATCATCGAAGAAGCTTTTGAACGCCGTGCCGACATCAGCCCTGTTAACGCCGATAAAAGAGTCAAGGATGCCGTGTTCCACGTGCTGGAAGAGTTGAATGCAGGCCGTTTACGCGTTGCCAGCCGCATAGGCGACAGCCAGGAGTGGGAGACCCATCAATGGATCAAGAAAGCCGTGCTGCTGTCGTTCCGCCTGGAAGACAATGTGCGCATGGATGGCGGCTGCACCAAATACTACGACAAGGTGCCGTCCAAGTTCGCCAACTACACCGCTGAAGACTTCAAGGCAGGCGGCTTCCGTGTGGTGCCTAACGCCATGGTGCGTCGCGGCTCGTTCATCGCCAAGAACGT
>DATBPY010000059.1:0-11267 GCA_036561085.1 Methylophilaceae bacterium
AGCGAGGCGTTGTCGATCAACACGCGCACGCCGCGCATCAGAATGAGATTACGAAATTGGATCACGAGGTATACAAAAAGTCACAAACGGGCGTTATTGTAGCTTCTGCTTCGCTAATACACGAAACTTTCACCTTATAAGCATTGACCAACCTGTATGGCAATGGAATACTCGGGGCTGCAAGCTACATGCCCTTATTAAATGGTTAAAAAATCCCTGATCTGGTTGTACTCGGCCGTCACTTACGTGCTCTGGACGGGCATCATCGTGGTCGCCGTCATCGTGCTCGGCCTGCGTTACTACGTACTACCCCATGCCACGGATTACCGCGAGACTATTGCCCAGCATGCCAGTGCCGCCTTGGGCCAGCATGTGACCATAGGCAATATGAAAGCCGGTTGGCATAGGATCAACCCGCACCTGGATCTGCAACAGATCAATATAGACGACAAGCAAGGCCGCCCTGCCTTGCAATTCGACCATATCGAAGCCTCGTTGTCATGGATCAGCCTACTGGTAGGTGAGCCGCGGCTGGAAAGCCTGGTCATCCATCAGCCGCAGCTCACCATACGCCGTGCCGAGAACGGCGAGATCTTCGTGGCCGGCATCTCGCTCAATGCCCCGGCCAGGCCGGAATTTCCCAATTGGCTATTGCGCCAGAACGCCCTGCAAGTCTCCGATGCCACCATTATCTGGCAGGACGACATGCAACATGCACCGCCGTTAAAACTGGAAAAACTCAACTTCCTGCTGGAACGTTCGTTTGCGCAAAGTTTTTTCAACTTGCACCAGTTCGGCCTGACGGCGGTACCGTCAGTCGGCGACTCACGCCCAATAGATATACGCGGTAGTTTCTACGGCGGCGATGTGACCAAGATAAAAGATTGGCACGGCAGACTGTATGCGGCGATAGACGGTAGCGAACTCAGCTCGTGGCGCACCTGGTTCACATTGCCGCAGAACTTTCAGCATGGTTTCGGCGCGATGCGCATGTGGTTGGACTTTGCCGACCATGACATCAAGCAAGTCACCGCGGATATCGCATTGCACGATGTCGTGACCCGACTGCATGCCGACAAGCCTGTGCTATCCATGCAACAAGTCTCGGGGCGCATCGCATGGCAACGCTTGAATAACGGCGGCTACGAATTGGATGCATCACGTTTATCTCTGGATGCCGAGCATGGTTTGAAGATCGCCAACGGTACGTTCAACTGGAAGGAAGACACCGCGAAAAAGACCGGCTATGGCGGATTAAAAGTCGATGCGCTGGCGCTGGAACCGGTGATGTCCCTGGTGGATTATCTGCCGCTGAACGCTCAGCAGCGCCAGCAACTCATTTCATTATCCCCGGCAGGGAACCTGAACAACCTCAAGATCACCTGGCAGGATAATTACGAGGTGGCGGATAAATACTCCATGCAGGCTGATTTCAAGGACTTAAGCATACAGCCGGTGAAAGACCTGCCGGGCTTCTCCGGTTTTTCCGGCCATCTTGATGCCGACCAGGACAAGGGCACGTTGCAGATCGATACCCGCAATGCCGCGCTCAATCTGCCCGAGGTATTCCGCCAGCCCATTCCTGCCAATACGCTCACGGCACAGATCGCTTGGAAGCAACAAGGCAACAAACTGAATCTGACCGTTTCCAAACTCAACCTGACCAATCCGCATTTGAACGGATTGATCAACGCCACCTACCGTTATGACGGTGTGAAAGGCGGTTTTCTCGACCTGACCGGAGACGTGCGTAACGTCAACGGCAAATTCGCCCATTTCTATTACCCGCTGGTATTGGGCAAAGACACGCTGAACTGGCTGGATAGCTCCATCCTGCAAGGCCACAGCGACGACGTTAAAATGAAGATAAAAGGCTATGTCGACGACTTCCCCTACATCGGCGGCAAGGATGGCGAGTTCAGCGTCACCGCTTCTATCCGCGATGGCGTCATCGACTACGCTAAGGATTGGCCCAAGGTCGATAACGTCAGCCTGAAGATGAAATTCTACGAGAACAAGATGCTGCTGACTGAAGCTCAGGGGCAGACGCTGGGTACGCAAGTCAGCAATACCACGGTGCGCATCAACGATCTGGATGCCGACCATCCCGTGGTCGAGATCGACGGCCATGCACAGAATTCAGTCGAAGACGGCTTGCGTTTTATCGAGCAGAGTCCGATCTCCGCAAGCATCAACCACTTTACCGACGGCATGAAAGGCAGCGGAACCGGCAAGCTGGCATTGAAGCTGGTCATTCCGGCGGATAATCCCGATGCTACCCGCGTCAACGGCAGCTATATCGTTACCAATGGGGGGCTCAAGGGCGACGAGGATTGGCCGCCGCTGGACCATATCAACGGCACGCTGGCGTTCACCGAGAACACGATCAAGGCGGATCGCGTACAGGCGCAGATCTACGGCGGCCCGGTGTCTTTCAATATGAGCAGCGGCGCCAACGGTAAAGTGGATATCCAGACGCGAGGCAGAATGACCAGCGCCGGATTCAAACAACTCATCCCGCATCAGTTATCGGACAGATTAGCCGGCCAGGCAGACTGGCAGGGACATATCGCCCTGCTCAACAAACACACCAATTTCGTCATCGACTTTCCCGATCTGGTGGGATTCTCCAGCACGTTGCCCGCTCCGTTCGACAAGACCGCCGATGCCAAGGTGCCTTTACATATAGAGCGTAAACTCACCGGCGACGGCGATTTCATCTCCGTGAATTACGGCGGCGGCAATAGTGGTACAGCTGAAAAAGCGTTATCGGTAAAACTGGCGCGCAGCATTCAAAACGGTGTATCCAAACTTGATCGCAGCGATATCCGTTTCGGCGGCGACCCGCATCCGGCATCGCTGGCACCAGGCATCACCGTCGGCGGCAGCCTGGCCTATCTGGATGCGGACCAGTGGCTGGCGATATTGGGCAGCGACAAGCAAAATAGCAGTTCGGTCAGCTCGGTCAACCTGGCCAGCAGCGCCAAACTGAAAATAGGCACTCTGGATATCTTCAGCAAGCGCATCAATAATCTGCAAGTAGATGCCCGTTCCGACAGCAACAATACATGGCGAGCCAACGTCAGCAGCCGCGAGATCACCGGCGACCTGACATGGGCGCCGCAAGGCAGCGGCCACATCACCGCCAATCTGGATAGCCTCATTATTCCCGAGACCGCGCCGGGCAAATCTGACGAGGACACGGAACCGGTGAAGGAACAAAAATATCCTTCCATCACGCTGACAGCTAATCAATTCCAGGCGAGCGGCAAAAAACTCGGCAAACTGGAATTGCGCGCCACGCAACAAGGCCGCAACTGGAACATAGAAGCATTGCGCATGGAGAACCCTGACTTCGTGGCCAATATGTCGGGTGCCTGGAGCAGCTGGCGGCGTAACTCCAACACGTTGTTGAATGTGGATATGACCATCGCCGATATCGGCAAGACGTTGGATCGTTTCGGCTATCCGGGCACCATCAAGTCGGGTTCCGGCAGCATCAGCGGCAACCTGAGTTGGCCTAACGGGCCGCAGGCTTTCTCGCCTGAGACCTTAAGCGGCAACCTGACGCTGAAAGCGGAAAAAGGACAATTCCTCAAGATCCAGTCCGGCGTAGGTAAACTATTGGGCATCATCAGCTTGCAAAGCCTGCCGCGACGGCTGCTGCTCGACTTCCGCGACGTGTTCAGTTCCGGTTTCTCATTCGACAAGATCAGCAGCGATATCTTCATCACGCAAGGCGTGATGCGCAGCGAGAATTTTGTGATGCAGGGCCCTGCCGCGCGCGTCAACATGAATGGAGAAACCGATCTGGCCAAGGAGACGCAACACTTGCATATCAAAGTCACGCCTGCGGTGTCGGATAGCTTCTCGCTTGCGGCTTTTGCCGGAGGGCCGGCCGTCGGCTTAGCCGCGATCCTGGCATCGAAGATATTGCAGGACCCGCTGAACAAGATCGCCGCTTACGAATACGACATCGTGGGCACATGGGACGACCCGCAGGAAGTGAAATCGAACGAGAAAACGAAAGCAGCTACGCCTGCTTTTTCTCCTATGGGAAAATAACGGGTGATTAAAATTAAATCATAACGGGAATTAATTTATTACTTATCCTACAGATTCACGCTATTCTTGCCGATAATCAGCTATGTGACATATTTGTGATTCAAAGTAACCATCATGCCCATAAAAACAAGTTCAAAATCGGAAAAACCGACCCGGTCAGCTAAAGGGTCGACCCAAGTCGGCAACACTCCCGGCATCGTCAAGATCGCGGGCATACAGATGGCTTCCGGCCCTCATGTCTCGGCCAACCTGGCAGAGGCGGAACGCTTGATCGAGATCGCTGCGGAACAAGGTGCCAAACTGGTCGCGTTGCCCGAATACTTCGCCATCATGGGTATCAAAGACACTGACAAGATCAAAGTGCGCGAGGAAGAAGGCGACGGCCCGATCCAGCGCTTTCTGGCCAAGATGGCAAAGAAACATAACATCTGGCTGATAGGCGGCTCGGTGCCCATCAAATCCAGCATCCCCAACAAAGTGCGCAACGCCTGCCTGGTGTTCGACCCGCACGGCAAACTCGCTGCACGTTACGACAAGATCCACCTGTTCGGCTTGGACCTGGGGCATGAGAAATTCAGCGAGCAAGACACCATAGAACCGGGGGACGGCATCGTCGTACTCAACACGCCGCTGGGCAACATAGGCCTGTCCATTTGCTACGACTTGCGCTTTCCGGAGATGTTCCGGGCGATGGGCGAGATAGACTTGCTGGTGGTTCCTTCCGCCTTCACCGAAACTACCGGCAAAGCGCATTGGGAAACGTTGATCCGGGCGCGCGCCATCGAGAACCTGTGCTACGTGCTAGCCCCGGCGCAAGGCGGTTATCACCTTTCCGGACGCGAGACTCACGGCAATAGCATGATCGTCGACCCATGGGGTGTGATATTGGATAGATTGCCCAGGGGCTCGGGCGTGGTGATCGCAGGCATTAATCCGGCTTATCAAGCCAGTCTCAGAAACAGCCTGCCTGCGTTAAAACATAGAACCATGCATGAGTGTTGAGTAACGGGTCTATCTGAATTACGCCTACAGTTTTACGAGAATATAAAAAAACGGTGGTATGGATTTTCAACCACACGATACGTTTTAATCAATTTTGCCATCTTGGAAAGATCGGCAATGATGTTTTCCAATGAGTGCCCGGCTACATTCACTTCCCAGTAATGCTGACCATCGAATTCATGTACCGGCGGTGACGAGCGACGCCTGGAGAAATTGAAATCATAGCTGCCGAACTTTGGCACATGTATTTTGTAACGCCACATCGGTTCGCAATCAGGCAAGCTGATCACCACGAATCTGTTTTTACATCGCACCATTTCACTAAACACTTTCAGCGACTCTTCATAGGGAAGATGTTCAAGCATCTGAAATGCGCAAATAACGTCGTAGGTACCATCTGCAAAAGGCAAAGCAGTCGCTGAACCAATATAGTCGGGGTGCAATTCCGAGTCGATATCGAAAGTCTCTATATTCAAACCGAACAGCATACAGATGCCCTTGAAGACCCCCGAACCGGGCCCTATCTCCAACACTTTTTCCGGCTGCATCTTTACGATCTCATCCACCTGATGCCAAACACTGTTCCAGCGTTCTTTAGTCATGTATGACTGAAAAGAATAATGCGATCTGTCGACTTGTTTTTCCATACTCAACTCCTTCGATATGGCCTTTCAAGTTAATTGGTTTTCTGCTTTTGGCGCTCGGCTACATGTTTGCCTTGACCACCGATTCCTGATTTTGCGTAAGGAACTCATAGGCGTAACTGGTATCATACAAACATGAGACCAGAAAAAATCCCGAACGTTTCAAGCCCCGAGCCGGGCACCTTGTTCGCCACTGCGAATTCCACTCTGCTAAAGCCATACGCTCTCGACACCGCCGCGTTGCAAGGCGTGCTGGGCAATATCATGACGCATAAGGTAGACTACGCCGATCTGTACTTCCAGTACAACAGGGCTGAAAGCTGGTCATTGGAAGAAGGCCAGGTTAAATCCGGCAGTTTCAGCATAGACCAGGGCGTGGGTGTGCGTGCGGTGTCGGGCGAGAAGACCGCTTTCGCCTATTCCGACGACATCAGCCTGCCTGCACTTAACAGCGCAGCCGAGGCAACACGTGCCATCGCGGCACAGGGCAGCGAACAACAAACACAAGCAGTCAAACGCGCAGAGCCGTCCAAGCTTTATTTGCCGCACGACCCCATCGCTTCGCTCAAGGATGAGCAAAAAGTGAAATTGCTGGAACGCATGGAGTTATATGCACGCAGTCTCGACCCACGTATCTCGCAAGTCACGGCTTCGCTGGCGGGCGAATACGAAGTGGTGTTGATGGCGCGGCACGACGGCATGATGGCAGCGGATATCCGCCCCCTGGTGCGCGTTTCGATACAGGTCATCGCCGAGCAGGATGGTCGCCGCGAACAAGGCGGTGCGGGCGGCGGTGGACGTTTCGATTATGCTTATTTCACTGACGAAGTGTTGCAGGATTACGCCAGGAAAGCAGTGCATCAGGCATTGACCAATCTGGATGCACGCCCGGCCCCGGCCGGCAGCATGACAGTGGTACTGGGCCCGGGCTGGCCCGGTATTTTGTTGCACGAAGCTATCGGCCACGGATTGGAAGGCGATTTCAACCGCAAAGGCAGTTCTGCGTTCTCCGACCGCATCGGCCAGAAAGTCGCATCTGAAGGCGTGACCGTGATCGACGACGGTACCATTGCCGACCGACGCGGCTCGCTCAACATAGATGACGAAGGCAACCCCACACAACGCAATGTGTTGATCGAGAACGGCATCCTCAAAGGTTATTTGCAGGACACGCTGAATGCCCGTTTGATGAACATGCCGCTCACCGGTAGTGCACGGCGCGAGTCTTATGCACACATTCCGATGCCGCGCATGACCAACACGGTGATGCTGAACGGCGACAAGTCGCCTGAAGAGATCATCAAATCGGTGAAAAAAGGTCTATACGCCGTGAATTTCGGCGGCGGCCAGGTGGACATCACCAGCGGCAAATTCGTATTTTCCGCCGCTGAAGCGTGGATGATAGAAGACGGCAAACTGACCTACCCGGTAAAAGGCGCGACGCTGATAGGCAACGGACCGGACGTACTCACACGCGTTTCCATGATAGGTAACGACATGGCGCTGGATAGCGGTGTCGGCACCTGCGGCAAAGAAGGCCAGAGCGTACCTGTAGGTGTGGGACAACCGACCTTGAAGATAGACGGTTTGACGGTAGGGGGCACGGCCTGATTTTTGCTTTGTAGTAATTGCTTAAAAAACTTTAAGTGCCTAAAAAATAAAGCCAATATTTTTTAGTTGGAGTAATATTTACTTGCGATGACGCATCTGCTTAAGGAGAATTAAAAATGGCCGAAGCAAAAAGCACCAAATCCGCCAGCAAACCTGCTGCCAAAAAGCCTGCTGCAAAACCCATGGCTAAACTAGCCGCTGCCAAGAATACCGTTGCGAAAAAACCCATGGCTAAACCAGCCGCCAAACCGGCGATGAAACCGGCAGCCAAACCCGTGGCAAAATCGGCCGCTAAAAAACCAGTTGCCACCAAACCAGCGCCTAAAAAGAAAGCAGCAGCCGGTGCCGAAGAGCGTTACAGAATGATAGAAGTTGCGGCTTACTATATTGCAGAACGCAACGGTTTTGGCGGAGACCCCAAATTGTTCTGGGTTGAAGCAGAGATGCAGATCAAGAAACTGCTCAAGTCTTAAAGAAACGCCGCTTTTACAGCGGCGTTTTTAGTTTTTCACTCTCATGTTTTTATCATAGCCGCGCCCTGCAGGGCGGCTATAATATGCGGTTTTATTTTGCATAATCCCGAGCACCCGGCATGGCTTCAAAATCCGCATCTTCCAGCAAACTCCCGCGACCATACGGCTCGGCGGATGCGCTTTATCTTACCCAGCTCAAGGCCGCCTCCGAACACAGCCTGATCGTGCTCACCGGCAATGCGCACGATGCGCAACGTCTGGTGGAAGAGATACGTTTCTTCGCCCCTCAGCTCAATACCCATCTGCTGCCCGACTGGGAAACCCTGCCTTACGATCACTTCTCGCCGCACCCCGATCTGGTGTCGGAACGCCTGTCTGCACTGCATCAGATATCGCAACGTAATTGCGACATCATGCTGCTGCCGGTGAGTACCGCGTTGATGCGCTTACCTCCGCAATCGTATCTGGCGGCGCGCACTTTCATGCTGAAAAAAGGCGACAAACTCGACCTGGAAGCACTGCGCGAGCAATGCGCCAAAGCCGGATACTCACACGTGAACCAGGTCGTTTCTCCCGGCGAATTCAGCGTACGCGGCGGGCTGATAGACCTGTTCCCCACCGGTAGCGCCCTGCCCTATCGCATAGACCTGTTCGACGACGAAATCGAGACCCTGCGTACTTTCGACGTGGATACCCAGCGCAGCCTGTACCCGGTAGGCGAGATACGCTTGCTGCCCGCGCGCGAGTTCCCCCTGGATGAAGCGGGCATCAGCCATTTCCGCCAGAGCTTTCGCGAACGCTTCGAAGGCGACCCGTCTAAGTCTCGAATCTACAAGGATGTCAGTAACGGGCTAGCGCCCGGTGGCGTGGAATGGTACCTGCCGCTGTTCTTCGACGAGACCGCGACGCTGTTCGATTACCTGCCTGATGACAGCGTGCTGTGCATGCACGGCGAGGTCACCCTTGCGGTAGAGAATTTCTGGGCAGAGACGCGCTCGCGCCATAGATTGCTGGACTTCGATCGCGAACGTCCCATCCTGCCGCCCGATGCATTGATGATGGCGGCGGATGATTTCTTCAAACATACACATGCCTATAACCGCATCACGCTCACCGCTAATCCTGAAGACAAGGGCAAAGCGCATCCCATCCCCGACATCGGCATAGACCGCCGCGCGGAGCACCCGCTGGACAAATTATCCAGTTTCGTCAAAACGCACAAAGGCCGCATTCTATTGGTGGCCGAGAGCCTGGGGCGGCGCGAAACGCTATCGCATCTCTTAGCAGAACATGAGCTGCATGCTACGCCTTGCGATACCTGGGAAGCATTCACAGCGGCTAAAGAAAAACTGATGATTAGCGTGGGGCCGGTGCAAACCGGCTTCAGCATATCTTTGGATACCCGGGACAAACTCGCGATCATCACCGAGACCGAGCTATATCCTTCGCAAGTACGCCAGCAACGCCGCCGCGAGAAATCGAAAACACGCAATGCCGAAGGCATGCTCAAAGACCTGGCCGAGTTGCGTACTAACGACCCGGTGGTGCATGAGCAGCATGGCGTGGGACGTTACCGGGGATTAGTGAATCTGGATTTCGGCGAAGGCGAGACTGAATTCCTGCTGCTGGAATACGACGGCAGCGATAAATTGTACGTGCCGGTATCGCAACTGTTCCTGATCTCGCGCTACTCCGGCGGCCCGCCGGAATCTGCGCCGCTGCACAAGCTGGGCAGTGGACAGTGGGACAAAGCCAAGAAAAAAGCGCTGAAGCAGATACGCGATACCGCCGCCGAATTGCTGAATCTATACGCCATGCGCGCGGCACGGCAGGGACATTCGTTCAAGCTATCGCTGGCTGATTACGAAAAATTCGCCGATGCTTTTCCTTTCGAGGAAACACCCGACCAGGAAGCCGCGATCGAAGCCGTCATCAACGACATGCAATCCGGTCGCCCCATGGACAGGCTGGTGTGCGGCGACGTCGGTTTCGGTAAGACTGAGGTCGCGCTACGTGCCGCTTTCGTGGCAGTGATGGGCGGCCGCCAGGTAGCCATATTGGTACCCACCACATTGTTAGCGGAACAGCATTACAACAACTTTACCGACCGCTTCGCCGAATGGCCGATCAAAGTGGCGGAGATCTCCCGTTTCCGCACCGCCAAGGAACAGGCCGAAGCGCTGGAAGGTCTGGCGGCAGGCAGCATAGACATCGTCATCGGCACTCACCGGCTGATACAGAAAGACGTCAAGTTCAAGAATCTGGGCTTGGTGATACTGGACGAAGAACACCGTTTCGGCGTGCGCCAGAAAGAGCAACTCAAGGCCATGCGCGCCGAAGTGGATGTGCTGACGCTCACCGCCACACCGATACCGCGTACGCTGAGCATGGCAATGGAGGGTCTACGCGAATTCTCCGTGATCGCCACGCCGCCGCAAAAACGCCTTTCCATCAAGACTTTCGTCACGCCATGGTCGGAAGGCGTGATACGCGAAGCGGTGATGCGTGAGCTTAAGCGCGGCGGACAGATCTATTTTCTGCACAACGAGGTCAATACCATACACTCCATGCGCGAAAAGCTGGAGAAGATGCTGCCGGAAGCTCGTATCGCTGTAGCCCACGGCCAGTTGCGCGAGCGCGAACTGGAAGCGGTGATGCGCGATTTCTACCACCAGCGTTTCAATCTGCTGTTGTGTACCACCATCATCGAAACCGGCATCGACGTGCCCACCGCCAACACCATCGTCATCCACCGCGCCGATCATTTCGGTTTGGCGCAGTTGCACCAGTTACGCGGCCGTGTCGGGCGTTCGCACCACCAGGCTTACGCTTACCTGCTCACAGATCCCGATCTGAAAGTGAGCAAACAAGCAGAAAAACGGCTGGAAGCGATCCAGTTACTTGAAGACCTGGGTGCCGGATTCCATCTCGCCATGCATGACTTGGAGATACGCGGCGCAGGCGAATTACTAGGCGATAACCAATCCGGCGAGATGCACGAGATCGGTTTTGCACTGTATGCCGACATGCTCAACCATGCCGTGAAACAGCTCAAGGCAGGCAAGGAACCCGATCTTTCCGCACCGCTGGGCGTTACCACCGAGATCAACCTGCACACCCCGGCATTGATGCCTAACGACTACTGCGGCGACGTGCATGAACGACTCATCATCTATAAGCGCCTGGCAAGCTGCACTACCACCGATGAACTGTCGGAGATGGGCGAAGAACTGATAGACCGCTTCGGCCTACCGCCACTGCAAACCCAGGCCTTACTCGCCTGCCACCGATTGCGTATACTCGCCAAACCGCTGGGTATTGTGAAGATAGACGCCAGCGCGGACATCATACAATTGCAGTTCGCACAGGACACGCCGGTGGAACCGAGCGCGATACTAAAGCTGCTGCAAAAAAGTCCGGTGTACCGCATGAACGGACCGGATAAACTGCGTATCGCCGCGCCGCATGAAGC
>DATBPY010000060.1:0-7406 GCA_036561085.1 Methylophilaceae bacterium
ACATGCCGCCGACGCATATTCGCGTGCCACCGGTAAAGTCGGCGTAGCACTGGTGACTTCCGGCCCCGGTGCGACCAATGCTGTGACCGGCATCGCCACTGCGTATATGGATTCCATTCCGCTGGTGGTGATCTCCGGCCAAGTACCCACGCCAGCTATCGGTATGGACGCATTCCAAGAGGTGGACATGGTGGGTATCACCCGCCCATGCGTAAAGCACAACTTCCTGGTGAAGGATGTGCGCGACCTCGCCGCGACCATGAAGAAGGCTTTCTACATTGCTGCCAGCGGCCGACCCGGGCCGGTGGTGGTTGACATCCCCAAGGATGTGACTGCGCACGTCACCACTTACGAATACCCTAAATCGGTTTCGCTGCGTTCTTACAACCCGGTGGTCAAAGGCCATTCCGGGCAGATCAAGAAGGCATTGAAACTGTTGCTGGATGCCAAGCGCCCGATGATCTATTCCGGCGGCGGCACGGTGCTCGGCGATGCTGCACCTGAGTTGGCCAAGCTCGCGCAAAAACTCGGCTACCCGGTGACCAACACCCTGATGGGCTTGGGCGGTTACCCTGCCTCGGACAAGCAGTTCGTGGGCATGCTGGGCATGCACGGCACTTACGAAGCCAACATGGCGATGCAGGAATGCGACGTGCTGCTGGCAGTGGGCGCGCGTTTCGACGACCGCGTGATCGGCAACCCCGACCACTTTACCAGTGCGCCGCGCACCATCATCCATATCGATATCGACCCCTCCTCCATCTCCAAACGGGTGAAGGTGGATGTGCCTATCGTCGGCAACCTGAACGACGTGCTGAAAGAAATGAACGCACTACTGGCAGAAGGCGGCAAGCCTGATTCCGGCGCGCTCAAATCGTGGTGGAAGCAGATAGACGAATGGCGTAGCAAGCTGTGTCTGGAATACGCCACCAGCGACCTCGTCATCAAGCCGCAAGCCGTAGTGCAGGAACTGTGGCGCGCCACCAAAGGCGATGCATTCGTGACTTCCGACGTGGGCCAGCACCAGATGTGGGCTGCGCAATATTACGGCTTCGATAAACCGCGCCGCTGGCTCAATTCCGGCGGCCTGGGCACCATGGGCGTGGGCCTGCCTTATGCCATGGGCGCGCAATTCGCGTTCCCCGATGCGCAAGTCGCCTGTATCACCGGCGAAGGCAGCATACAGATGAACATACAGGAGCTTTCCACCTGCAAACAGTTCAATCTGCCCATCAAGATCATATTGCTGAATAACCGCTACCTGGGCATGGTGCGCCAGTGGCAGGAGTTCTTCTATAACAACCGTTATGCGGAATCGTACGTGGAAGCATTACCGGATTTCGTGAAACTGGCCGAAGCTTACGGCCACGTGGGCATGAAGATCGAGAAGCCGGGCGATGTGGAAGGCGCAATGAAAGAAGCATTCGGCCCCGGCCTGAAAGACCGTTTGGTATTCATGGATTTCGTCACCGACCAGTCGGAGAACGTATTCCCCATGATCCCTAATGGTAAGGGCCTGTCGGAAATGATATTGGCGGAGCAGCTATGAAACATATCATCTCCCTACTGATGGAAAACGAAGCCGGGGGGCTATCAAGGGTAGCTGGACTATTCTCGGCACGCGGCTACAACATTGAGTCGCTGACCGTAGCTGCTACCGAAGACCCTACCCTGTCACGCATGACGCTAGTCACTTCCGGTTCGGAGGAAGTGATCGAGCAGATCATCAAGCAACTGAACAAGCTGGTGGATGTGGTCAAAGTGCTGGACCTGAACGAAGGCCGTTATATCGAACGCGAGCTGATGCTGGTCAAGGTCAAGGCCACCGGTGCTTACCGCGATGAAATGAAGAGCATGGCGGATATCTTCCGCGGCCGCATCATCGACGTGGCTGACGGCACTTTCACCATAGAGCTCACCGGTTCGTGCTCCAAGCTGGATGCATTCCTGGAGACCGTGGACAAGACCGCGATCCTGGAAACCGTACGCACCGGTGCCTCAGGCATAGGCCGCGGGGATCGTATATTAAAAGTCTGAGCGCATACTCAAAGTTTGATACTAAGATTTAATACTATTTAGAAGATTTATCGAAAGGGAAGAAATGAAAGTTTATTACGACAAAGACGCCGACCTCTCCATCATCAAGGATAAAAAGGTCACCATCGTCGGCTACGGCTCGCAAGGCCATGCCCATGCACAGAACCTGAAAGATTCCGGCGTAAAAGTCACCGTAGGCTTGCGCAAGGAAGGCACTTCCTGGGCCAAGGCCGAGAAGGCCGGACATAAGGTGGAAGACATCGCCAAGGCTGTCAAAGACGCCGACGTAGTGATGTTGCTGCTGCCGGACGAGACCATGGCTGGCATCTTCCATGCTGAAGTCGCTCCTCACCTGAAAAAAGGTGCTGCATTGGCGTTCGCCCACGGCTTCAACGTTCATTACAACCAGATCGTTCCTCGCAAGGACTTGGACGTGATCATGATCGCACCTAAAGGCCCAGGCCATACCGTGCGTTCCGAATACGTCAAAGGCGGCGGCGTGCCATCACTGATCGCTGTGCATCAAGACTCCAGCGGCAAAGCCAAGGACATCGCATTGTCATACGCTGCTGCCAACGGCGGCACCAAAGGCGGCGTGATCGAGACTGATTTCCGCGAAGAAACCGAAACCGACCTGTTCGGAGAACAAGCCGTGCTGTGCGGCGGCTGCGTGGAACTGATCAAAGCTGGCTTTGAAACTCTGGTAGAAGCCGGATACGCGCCTGAAATGGCCTACTTCGAATGTTTGCACGAGATGAAGCTGATCGTGGACCTGATGTACGAAGGCGGCATCGCCAACATGAACTACTCCATCTCCAACAACGCAGAATACGGCGAATACGTGACCGGCCCTAAGGTCATCAACGAAGAATCGCGTTGGGCGATGAAAGAAGCGTTGGACAACATCCAGAACGGCGAATACGCCAAGAAATTCATTCTGGAAGGCCGTACCAACTACCCTGAAATGACCGCCCGCCGCCGCTTGAACGCTGCGCATCCGATCGAAAAAGTCGGTGCCAAGCTGCGCTCCATGATGCCGTGGATCGCCAAGAACAAGCTGGTTGACCAAGCCAAGAACTAAGGATTAGGGGTCAGAGGCTAGCCTCTGACCTCGGCCTATCCCCTATGAATTACCCCCAATGAGCAACTATCCCCACCCCATCATTGCACGCGAAGGCTGGCCTTTCCTGGCAGCCTCAGTGTTACTTTCTGCTGTAGTCAGCTATTGGTGCTGGCTATGGGCGCTACCGCTGTGGGTACTCAGCCTGTTCATCCTGCAATTCTTCCGCGATCCGCCTAGAGATGTCCCGACGCAAGCCAATGCAGTGGTATCCGGGGCAGACGGCAAAGTCATTATTGTAGAAAAAGCATTCGACAACTACCTGAAACGCGACGCACTCAAGATCAGCGTATTCATGAACGTATTCAACGTGCATTCCAACCGCAGCCCGGTGGACGGCACAGTGCAAGAAGTGTGGTATTTTCCCGGTAAATTCTTCAACGCAGCGATGGATAAAGCCTCGCTCGAAAACGAACGCAACGCCCTGCATATTAAAACCACGGACGACCAAGACATCACCTGCGTGCAAGTCGCCGGACTGGTCGCACGCCGCATCCTGTGCTACGTAGCCAAAGACAGCCCCCTGCACAAAGGCCAGCGCTTCGGCTTCATCCGATTCGGTTCACGCGTGGATATCTACCTTCCCTTGACCGCTACGCCTAAAGTGGCGATAGGTGATGTGGTGAGTGCGGGTAGCAGCATCCTCGCCGAACTTCAGTAGTTCAGGCTCCGGCTTCTGCCATCAGTTGCCGGATATGCGTGAGCATATTCATTTCGCCTATTTGACCGGCAAGCCCCGCGCGTTTCAGCTTTTCCACTACGTTGGGGCGCATTCCGCATAACACTAGCCTGGTCTTGTGCCGCTTGCAGGTATCCCAAAGGTCCCACAGGGTTTGCATGCCGGTAGCGTCTATAAAGGGCACTTTAGCCATGCGCAGTACCAGGATCTCGGCATGGTGATGTATCTCTTCCAGCGTGTTTTCCAGACGTTCCGCCGCGCCGAAGAAGAACGGGCCTTCCAGTGAATACACCACGGTGTTGGCGGGCAACGCGAATTGTTCGTCCTCTACTTCCTTAAGGATTTCTTCGTGCGATTGCTGCTCGATATTGACTGTTTCTCCCATTCTTTTCATGAACAGCAGCGATGCCAACACCACGCCGATATTGACGGCGATCACCAGATCGCTGAACACGGTGAGCAAAAAGGTGATCAGCAACACTGCCACATCCGGCTTGGGCGCTGTGCGAACCATATGAGAAAAACGCCCTATTTCGCTCATGTTATAAGCCACAACAAACAAGATAGCAGACAGCGCGCACAGGGGTATATGCGATGCCAGCGGCGCTAGAACCAGCAAAATGACTACCAGCGTTAGTGCGTGCACCACGCCTGCCACCGGGCTGCTGGCACCATTACGAATATTTGTGGCGGTACGCGCGATGGCGCCGGTCGAGGCAAAGCCGCCGAACAAAGGCGAGAAGATGTTGGCGATGCCCTGCCCCACCAGTTCCTGATTGGAATCGTGTTTGGTGCTCGTCATGCTGTCCGCGACTACCGCGGAAAGCAACGACTCGATGGCGCCAAGCAAGGCGATGGTGAACGCAGGGCCGATTAGCTTCAGCAGTTCGGAGACGGTGACATCCGGTAACGAGAATCGAGGCAGGCTTTGCGGAATACCGCCAAAAGCACTGCCTATGGTGGCAACGTTTGAAAAATGGAATAACCACTGTACAAAAGTAACGGACACCATGGCGACCAGCGGCGCGGGAATACGCTTGAAAATACGGGGAGAGGCCAGCAGCACCGCTAGCGTGAGCAAACCAAGCGCCGTCGTTTGCAACTGCAATCCGGGGAATGCCTGGATCAGATGCCAGAATTTCTGATGAAAATGCTCATCCCCAGTCTGCGGCGTCAGCCCGAAAAAGTCCTTCCATTGTCCGACCAGGATGATAACGCCTATGCCGCTGGTGAAGCCGACGATAACCGGGTCGGGAATGTACTTGATCACTCCGCCCAGCCGCGTCAGCCCCATCAGCATCAGCATTACGCCCGCCATTAGCGTAGCCACCTGCAACCCTTCGATACCGTATTTGGCGGTAATGCCCGCCAGGATGACGATAAAAGCCCCGGTCGGCCCGGCGATCTGCAAACGGCAACCGCCGAATAGCGAAGTCACGCCGCCGGCAATGATCGCGGTATACAGCCCTTGTTCCGGTTTGGCGCCAGAGGCAATGGCAAAAGCCATCGCCAACGGTAGCGCCACTACCCCGACGATGATTCCGGCAAGGAGGTTATTAAGCCAGTGCCCTTTGTTCAACAGTCCAGCGCGCTTTGCTTCAAGAATGGCAATCATAATAACCGGACTTAAATGGCCGGGATTCTAGAATGCTGATGAACAGGATTATAGCGCAAGCATTTTGAGGATAAGGAACGTCTGCTTTGGGTCGAAAGCAGTCGTAGCCCCTAATCCCAACTCAACGCCCCTCCCGTCTGGTACTCAGTAACCCGCGTCTCAAAGAAGTTCTTCTCTTTTTTCAGGTCTATCATCTCGCTCATCCACGGAAACGGATTGGTCGCGCCTGCATACAATACATCCAGCCCTATCTGCTGGCAGCGGCGATTGGCGATGAAGCGCAGGTATTCTTTGAACATGTTGGCGTTCAGGCCTAATACGCCGCGTGGCATGGTGGCCTCGGCGTAGCGGTATTCCAGTTCCACGCCGTGTTGTATCAAGCCACTGATCTCGGCACGGAATTCTGTTGTCCACAGGTGCGGGTTTTCCAGTTTGATGGTGTTGATAACATCTATCCCAAAGTTGCAGTGCATGGATTCATCGCGCAGGATGTATTGATACTGTTCAGCCGCGCCCTGCATCTTGTTCTGCCGCCCCAGCGCCAATATCTGCACAAAACCGACGTAGAAGAACAAGCCTTCCATGATGCAGGCGAACACGATCAACGAGCGCAGCAATTGTTGGTCAGCTTCAGGTGTGCCGGTCTTGAATTGCGGATCGGTCAGGATGTTGATGAACGGAATCAAGAACTCGTCCTTGTCACGGATGCTCGCCACTTCCTGATAGGCGTTGAACACTTCGCTTTCATCCAGCCCCAGGCTTTCCACAATGTACTGGTAGGCATGAGTGTGGATGGCTTCTTCGAACCCCTGACGCAACAGATACTGACGGCATTCGGGCGCGGTGATGTGGCGGTATGTACCCAGCACGATGTTATTCGCCGCCAGCGAATCTGCGGTAGTGAAGAAGCCCAGGTTGCGTTTGACGATCAACCGTTCATCTTCGCTCAACGCAGTACTGTCTTTCCATTGCGCGATGTCGCGGCTCATGGAGACTTCCTGCGGCATCCAGTGGTTGGCGCAACCTGCCAGGTACTTATCCCACGCCCAATGATATTTAAACGGCACCAGTTGGTTGACGTCGGTCTGGCCGTTGATCATGCGCTTGTCCGAGGCATTCACCCGCCCCGAGATGCTGGGCTGGTTGGCGGCATCCACTGCTACCAGCGGAGCTTGCGTATTGGCTACAATAGCTTGCGCCGACGGCACTGCTATCTCTTCCGGCACTGCGACTTCTTCAACGATCTCTTCTTCAAATGAAAGCATTTTTATTCCTTTTTAGTTTAGTTATTGGCAGGATTCACAATCGGGATCATCTATCAGGCACTGCTTGGGTTCTGTTTCCATTTCGGTAACAGGAACTGCCGAGATAGCCACAGGCATACCCGAGGCAACCGCATTCAATTCGCCGCCGCTACCCGTGGATTTCTCAGCAGACGTTGCTGCCAGCGAGCGCAGGTAATAAGTGGTTTTGAGTCCGCGCTGCCAGGCCAGCATGTAGGTGTCGTGCAGCTTTTTGCCTGAAGGTACGGCGAAATACAGGTTGAGCGATTGCGCCTGGTCTATCCATTTCTGCCGCCGTGCTGCCGCTTCCACCAGCCAGCTTGCATCGACGTCGAATGCGGTGGCATAGAGTGACTTGATATCTGCCGGAACACGTTCTATTTTTGCCAGCGAGCCGTCGTAATACTTGAGGTCGGACACCATCACTTCGTCCCACAAGCCGCGTGCTTTTAGATCGTTCACCAGTGTCTCATTGACGATTGTGAATTCGCCGGACAAATTGGATTTCACATACAGGTTCTGGTACTCCGGCTCGATACTGGCAGACACGCCCACGATGTTGGAGATAGTCGCCGTCGGCGCGATGGCGATGCAGTTGGAGTTACGCATGCCCACTTGTTTGATACGGGTACGCAGAGCTTCCCAATCCAGCGTGCTAGAGCGGTCTACCTC